>NZ_JAVRFJ010000007.1:0-253491 GCF_031845845.1 Streptomyces gottesmaniae | reverse complement strand
GGGGGGGGGTTTTTACAGTTCAAACCCCGCCCCGACTGCTGCTGTTCGGCTGACCGCGACGCGTCCTAGATCTGCGTCACGTCCAACGAGCCCTCCGCGTACTGCCTCCGCAGTACCTTCTTGTCGAACTTGCCCACGCTTGTCTTCGGCACCGACTCGATGATCGTCCAGCGCTCGGGGAGCTGCCACTTGGCGATGTGGCCCTCGTCGGCGAGGAAGGAACGCAGGGCGGCGAAGTCGGCGGTGGAGCCCTCCTTCAGCACGACCGTGGCGAGGGGGCGCTCGCCCCACTTCTCGTCCGGGACGGCGACGACGGCGGCCTCGGCGACGTCCGGGTGAGCCATGAGCGCGTTCTCCAGCTCGACGGAGGAGATCCACTCGCCGCCGGACTTGATGACGTCCTTGGCGCGGTCGGTGAGGGTGAGGAAGCCGTCGGGGCTGATCGTGCCGACGTCTCCCGTCTTCAGCCAGCCGTCCTCGCTGAACTTGTCGTCGGGTCGGATGGGTTCCGCGCCCTGGCCGCCGAAGTAGGCACCCGCGATCCAGGGGCCCCGGACCTCCAGCTCACCGGCGGACTCGCCGTCCCAGGGCAGGCGTTCTCCGCCGGGACCGGTGAGGCGGGCCTCGACGGAGGCCGGGAAGCGGCCCTGGGTGAGGCGGTAGGCGAGCTCCTCCTGCGAGTCGGCCTCCACATGGGCCGGCGGCCGGGCGATCGTGCCGAGGGGGGAGGTCTCCGTCATGCCCCAGGCGTGGCAGACGCGCATCCCCAGCTTGTCGAAGGCCTCCATGAGGGCGGGCGGGCAGGCCGAACCGCCGATGGTCACCTGGGTGAGCGAGGAGACCTCGCGCGGGCGGGCGGTCAGCTCCGCGAGCAGGCCCTGCCAGATGGTGGGCACGGCGGCGGCGTGCGACGGCTTCAGCGTCTCGATCATCTCGGCGAGCGGGCCGGGCTGCAGGAAGCGGTCCGGCATCAGCATGTTGACGCCGGTCATGAAGGTCGCGTGCGGCAGACCCCAGGCGTTGACATGGAACTGCGGGACGACGACGAGCGAGAGGTCCGCGTCCGTCAGGCCCATGGACTGGGCCATGTTGACCTGCATGGAGTGCAGATAGATCGAGCGGTGGGAGTAGACGACGCCCTTGGGGTCGCCGGTGGTGCCGGAGGTGTAACACATGGCCGCGGCGGTGCGTTCGTCCAGCTCGGGCCAGTCGTAGGTGGTCGGCTTGCCGGCGATCAGGTCCTCGTACTCGTGCACCTGGACGCTCGCCCCGGCGAGCAGCGACCGGTCGCCGGGCCCGGCGACGACGACGTGCTCCACCGGCTTGAGGTGCGGCAGGAGCGGCGCGAGGAGGGGGAGCAGCGAACCGTTGGCGATGATCACGCGGTCGGCCGCGTGGTGCACGATCCATGCGAGCTGCTCCGGGGGCAGCCGCAGGTTGAGGGTGTGGAGGACGGCGCCCATGGAGGGGATCGCGAAGTACGCCTCGACGTGTTCCGCGTTGTTCCACATGAGGGTGGCGACCCGCTCGTCACCGTCGACGCCGAGGTCGTCGCGCAGGGCGTGGGCCAACTGCGCGGCGCGGGCGCCGATCTCGGCGTAGGAGCGGCGGTCGGGCTCGCCCTCGCCGGTCCAGGTGATCACCTGCGACGTCCCGTGGATGCTCGACCCATGGGACAGGATCCTGGAGATCAACAGCGGTACGTCCTGCATGGTGCTCAGCACGGCGTCCTCCCGGGGCGGCTCTGCCTACGCGGTGGTAACGGTTGCGCTGATTCTGCTCACATACCGCTCGGTATGTCACTAGCTGTCAGGATGATCGATCAGAGAGAGTCGTCCGGAGAGCCGGTACCGGGACGGATACGGCGCCGGAGGCGGGCACGGGACGAGGACCCGAGACCCGAGACCCGAGACCCAGGCACGGAGCCGGATGAGGAACCGGACGCGGGAGCCACATGACAGCCCAACGAACGCGCTATCGCACGGGTTCCAGCTCGGGGTCCTCGCGCAGCTTGCCCAGCGCGCGGGACACCGCCGACTTCACCGTGCCGACCGAGACACCGAGCACCTCGGCCGTCTGGACCTCGCTCAGGTCCTCGTAGTACCTGAGGACGACCATGGCCCGCTGCCGCGCCGGCAGCTTCATGATCGCCCGCCACATCGCGTCGTGCAGCGCCTGCTGCTCGGCCGGGTCGGCGGCCTGGACCCCGTCGGGCTCCGGCAGCTCGTCGCACGCGAACTCGTCCACCTTGCGCTTGCGCCACTGGGACGTCCGGGTGTTCAGCAACGCCCGGCGGACATAGCCGTCGAGGGCCCGGTGGTCCTCTATGCGCTCCCAGGCGACATACGTCTTGGCCAGCGCGGTCTGCAGCAGGTCCTCGGCGTCGCACGGGTTCGCGGTCAGCGACCGGGCGGTCCGCAGCAGCACCGGCTGGCGGGCCTTCACGTACGCCGAGAACGACGGGTACGACAGGTCCGTCAGGCCCGGCAGGGTGGGCCGGTTGGAGTGCGAACGGGCCGAGTGCGAGCGGGCCGAGGTCGACAGGGTCCGCGGCACTGGTGCAGCGGCCTGCGAAGCGCTGGTGCAGACGGGTGTGGTCATGGCTCCACGCTAGGAGCGGGCCCCGCCCGGCGGATCGGCCGCAGGTCCCGAAGACGAATCCCCCTCAGGTTGTAGGAGTGGGGCGGACCTCACCTACTGAAGGTGGATGAACAGCCCCCAGGTACTGAGGGTGTACCCCTGAGAACCACCTGCCCACGGTGTACGGCGCCCGTCCCACCGGCCCCAAGGATGCCCGAAGCTCCCCTCAGCCGCCCCGTCCGGACCGCTCACCCGTCCGTTCCCAGCACCAACCCCGAGGTGGGCACCCCCGTCCCCGCGGTGACCAGCACCCGCTCCGCGCCGGCGACCTGGTTCACGGAGGTGCCCCGCAGCTGTCGTACGGCCTCCGCGATGCCGTTCATCCCGTGCAGATAGGCCTCGCCCAGCTGCCCGCCGTGGGTGTTGAGCGGCAGCCGCTCCTCGGCGACGAAGTCCGCCGCCTCGCCCGGCCCGCAGAACCCGAACTCCTCCAACTGCATCAGCACGAACGGCGTGAAGTGGTCGTACAGGATGCCCACGTCGACGTCGTCGGGGCCCAGGCCCGAGGTCCGCCGGAGCTGCCGGGCGACGACGCCCATCTCCGGCAGCCCGGTGAGATCGCTGTCGTAGAAGCCGGTCATCTGCTGCTGCGCCCGGCCCGCGCCCTGGGCGGCGGCCACGACCACGGCGGGCGGCCTCGGCAGGTCCCGAGCGCGCTCCACCGAGGTGACGACGAGGGCCTGGCCGCCGTCCGTCTCCTGGCAGCAGTCCAGCAGGCGCAGCGGCTCGACGATCCAGCGCGAGGCCGCGTGCTCGTCGAGGGTGATGGGGCGGCCGTGGAAGTACGCCGCCGGGTTGGTCGCCGCGTGTCTGCGGTCGACCACGGCCACGTGCCCGAACGCCTCCGGGGTCAGCCCGTACGCGTGGAGATAGCGCTGCGCCGCCATCGCGACCCACGAGGCGGGGGTGAGCAGCCCGAACGGGAGCGTCCAGCCCAGGGCCACCCCCTCCGCCGACGGCTCCCGGTGCCGTACGCCCGATCCGAACCGCCGCCCCGAGCGCTCGTTGAACGCCCGGTAGCAGACCACGACCTCCGCCACGCCCGTGGCGACCGCGAGCGCCGCCTGCTGCACGGTCGCACACGCGGCACCGCCGCCGTAGTGGACACGGGAGAAGAAGGACAGCTCACCGATGCCGGCCGCCTGCGCGACCGTGATCTCCGGGCTCGTGTCCATCGTGAACGTCACCATGCCGTCCACGTCCGCCGGCGCCAGTCCCGCGTCGTCGAGCGCCGCGCGCACCGCCTCCACGGCGAGCCGCAGCTCGCTGCGCCCCGAGTCCTTGGAGAAGTCGGTCGCGCCGATGCCGACGACGGCGGCCCGCCCGCCGAGCCCGTCCCTGGCCCGTATGCTCACCCCGCCTCCCTCAAGGTCAGGGTCACCGTGCCGGTGACGTGCCGCCCGACGCCGTTGTCGCCGATCACCTTGACCGTGACGCTCGCGCCGTCGGTCGCCTCGACCGTGCCGGTCAACACCATCGTGTTGCCGGGGTAGTTGGGTGCGCCCAGCCGGATCGCCACCTTGCGCAGGACGGCGTCCGGGCCGAAGTGGTCGGTGACGTACCGTCCCACCAGCCCGTTCGTCGTCAGGATGTTCATGAACACATCGGGCGACCCACGCCGCCGCGCCAGCTCCGGATCGTGGTGCACGTCCTGGTAGTCGCGCGAGGCGATCGCCCCCGCGACGACGAGCGTGCGGGTGATCTCGATCTCCAGCGGCGGTATCACGTCCCCGGCCCGGACCCTCACGCCGGCACCACCCCCTCCTCGGCCGCGCGGAACACCGGCAGCTCCAACTCCTCGTCACAGCGCACGAACTCGAGCCGTACGGGCAGCCCGATCCGCACCTCGTCGCACGGCACCCCGATGACGTTGCTGACCATCCGCACCCCCTCCGCCAGCTCGACCAGCCCGACGGCGTACGGCGGATCGAAGGCCGGGAAGGGCGGATGGTGCATGACGACGTACGAGTACACGACCCCCTCGCCGCTCGCCTCGACCGTGTCCCACGCGGCCGAACCGCACGCGTTGCAGCCGGGCAGCCAGGGGAGGCGGAGCGTGGCGCAGTCGGCGCAGCGCTGGATGAGCAGGCGGTGCTGTGAAACCCCCTCCCAGAAGCCGGCGTTGTCGCGATTGACGACGGGGCGGGGGCGGCGGGGCCGCTCCTGGGGCGGGGACGCCGTGGAGGGTGGCGTCCGGTGCGCCGGCGTCCCGGGCGACGGCGTCCTGGGTGCGTGGGCAGGCGCGTACTTGAGAATCCGGAAGCGATGGGTGCCCACGAGTTCCTCGCCCACCCGCACATCCATCCGGGTCGTGACGAAGTACCCGGTACCGAGCCTGGTGGTCTTCCGCTCGGACACCGACTCGATGACCGAGTCGAAGATGATCTCGTCCCCCGGCCGCAGCGCCCGCAGGTACTCCTGCTCGCAGTCGGTGGCGACGACGGAGGTGCATCCGGCGCCGTCGAGCAGCCCGAGGAGTTCGTCGTACGCCGGTGAGCGGGTCTCGTGGCCGCTCAGTCCGCCCATCGTCCACACCTGGAGCATGGTCGGCGGTGCGACGGCGTCCGGGCCGGTGTATGCGGGGTTGGTGTCCCCCATGGCCTCGCACCAGTGCCGGATCATGGGCGAGTTGACGGGATCCTTGCCACGGCCGCCGAGGACGGCCGGGCGCCCCTCGTAGGCCTTGAGCCGTACGGACAGGTCCTCGACCATCGTGGAGCAGCCCCCTCCGACGTTTCTGACTGTCCGTCAGATTGAGGGTCCGCCGCCACGGCTGTCAAGGTCGCCGCGGTGCGACGTGCGAACGCCCGCGCCCCACGACGAAAACGCCTGTGCGGCGGTGCCGAAGCACCGCCGCACAGGCGTGTCACACCCCACGAACGTGTCCCCACACGTCCTGCTTCACCCGAGGGCGGCGGCCTCGGGGCCGGGGTGACCTCATCCATCCACCCCCGGCCCGACCGGCCGCCCTCGCCCGGCTCACCAGAGGTGGGTGAAGCTGACGACCGCGTTGTCCTGATCGATGGCCGTGAAGCCGGAGCCGTTGACCTGGGCGGTGTTGTTCTGGTTCGAGGCGCCCGAACCGTTCGCCTGCTGCTGCGAGGTCGACGCGTTGCCGTTGTTGTCGTGGCCGACACCGCTGCCGACGATGTTCGCCACGCCGGCGTTCGATCCGTTGTCCGCGAAGGAGCCGTTGTCGGCCGTTGCGACGCCGGTGAACAGGGCGGCGGCGAGCGGGAGCGCCGAGACGGCGGCGAGAACGCGGGCGGTACGGATGCTTGCCATGTGCATTTCCTCCAGGGCCTTTCACACAAGTACGGGTTGCGCCGAGGCAGTTGGCCGACCGTCTCGGTGCGTGTCTCCGGGTCTTCGTGTCTTCGTGTCTTCGACGTCGCGACTCAAGAGTTGCCCACCGAATCCCCGGCGAACCACCACGGAAGCTCCCATTCCCCCTGAAGCGTGATGACAAGTCGATAAACCCCTCTTGATCAAGGAACTCCCAGTTCAGCCGGGATGACCTCGGCAACCGAACGCAAGATCAAGCGAGACAAGAGGCGAAGCGTTCCGGCACATTTCCGGCCGACCCGCGAGCGGAGCCCCGACGGCCGAAAGCGCACCCCGAACCCCCTTCCCTTTATCGAACATGCGTACGAACATGGAGGTATGGCCACCACGGACCGGCAGGCCAGCACCCTGGCCCTGGCACACGCGCTCTCCGCCGCCGAACGCGGACTGGCGGTGATCCCCCTGTCCCGCACCAAGCTCCCGGCCCTACGCTCCCCCCACAGACCCACCTCGTCCCCCACTCCCACCTCCCCCTCGGCCCCTGCCTCTGTCTCTCCCCCCGCCCCGCCCCTCTGTCATGGGGAGTGCGGGCGCTTCGGCCACGGCGTGTACGACGCCTCCACCGACCCCCGGCGCATCCGCGAGCTCTTCGCCGCCGCCCCCTGGGCCACCGGCTACGGCATCGCCTGCGGTGTCCACCCCCACCACCTGATCGGCGTCGACCTCGACACGAAATCCGGTACGGACTCCTCGGCGGCCCTGCGTGAACTGGCCCTGCGCCACCTCTTCACGATCCCCGAGACGGTCGTCGTGCTGACGCCCAGCGGCGGCCGCCACCTCTGGCTCACCGGCCCACCCGACGTCGCCGTCCCCAACTCCGCCAGCCGCCTCGCCCCCGGCATCGACATCCGCGGCGCCGGCGGCTACCTCGTCGGTCCCGGCTCCCGCACCGATCACGGCGCCTACACCGCGGCCCCCGGCACGTCCCACCTCCCCCCGGCCCCCTGCCCACCGGCCCTGCTCCGGCTCCTGCTGCCGCCACCGCGCACGGGTGTCTCCCGGACGACGGGCGGCCAGGGCGACGGCCACGGCCTCGTCCACTTCGTCCTGACCGCCCAGGAGGGGCAACGCAACACCCGCCTGTTCTGGGCGGCTTGCCGCGCCTACGAGAACGGCCTCGGCCCCGAGCTCACGAACGCCCTGATCGACGCCGCCGTACGCACGGGCCTGCCGGAACGGGAGGCGAGATCGACGATCGCCTCGGCGGCGCGGATGTCGAGGGGTGGTGGGTGACGGGGCTGGCGCGAGGGGCGGGGGCGGGGTGAGGCGGGGGCCGTCACACCCACGATTCGGGACGCCGGTGGTTGGAAGAACTGAGGGTGCGGCGGTCCGGCGTGGCCCGGCCCGTGGGAGGAACAGCCGCTCCGGAGGCACGATTTGGACTTGGACAGGGAACTCCGCCGGGACCGTCGGGACATGCTCGCCGAGGTCCATCGGGAACGGGACCGACTGCTCCCACTCCGCGCGGAGGCGACCGAGACCACGATCGAACTGCTGCGCACGAGCACGGGCCAGGTCTCCGAACCCGATCTCGTGCCCTACCTGAACCTCATGTATCTCCTGACGGTCAAGCGGGCCTACGGCGACGACCAACTCCTGGCCTTCGCGCTCTCTTTGGCGAACTGGGCGGTCGTCGCCATCGACGAGGTGGCCAAGTGCACGGGCCGCACCGCGGAGCAGGTCATCGACCAGTACGAAACGGAAATCATCGCGGCACGCGAGTCGGCCCCGCCGGAGGAGGACGAGGCCGAGACCGAGGCGGACTGAGACGCGCCCCTAGCCGCCGGGAACTTTCACCGAGGCGGTTCCTCACGCCCGATGTCGGGCCGACCAATATCAGGCCGACCGACATCGGGGCGACCGGCATCGGGGCGACCGGCGTCGGGCTGCCCTGTCCCCGCCTGATCCGAGCCCAGCTGTTGCCTGAGCCTCTCCTGCGCCGAGTCGACCTGACCGCTGTGCTTCCCCTGCGTCCGTCCGTCGACGAAGTCACCGGCCTTGTCGATGCCCTGCCCAGCCTGCTCCTCATGCCCCTTCAGCATCTGCTTGAGCTTGCCCATCACAGACATAGCGGCTCCCTCTGCTGTAGACCCCCTCCCCACCAGAATCCGCGCCGCTCCCCCGCCCCGCATCTCGGAGCCCGGCACCCCGACCTCGCTGGAGGTGCTGACGATCACCGAGGTCCACTGCCGTTACGCGGTTCCCCCAGACAGCACGACCGACGTCCAAGGCCCGGTCCTGGGCACCACCGGACTGGTTCCCGTCAGCCATGCGAACGGTTGGGCAGAGAGCCGACGACCAGGAGTAGCCGTGAGAAGCCAAGCGGAGTGATGGCCGCATGCCCCCGCGCCGAGCGGCAGATCGAAGCGTTGCACGAGATACCCGACCAGCCGGAGAGTGCCCGGCCAGGAGGCAGAGGGAAGCAGGAGCAGCGTGCGCTGGTAGTCACACTGCGTAAGCACGGTGACTTCACTTTCCCGTAACCGCAGGTACGATCACCGCCGCGATAGCCGAGAGTAGACCTCCGGCGGCGGGCACGGCATTGAACTTCTCCTTCGCCGTGGGGAAGACGGCACGGCTTAAGTCTCCTGCCTTGCTGCGCAGAACGATCATCTTGAGCTTCTGCCACCGGTGCTGACGATTCCGGCACCCCATCAGAACCCCGTAAGCGTTGTTACGGCAGTAATTCGCCCGCCCCGGTTCACCGCTCCGCACCAGACCTCGCGTGCCGCACGCGTGCCCGATCCAGCAGCAGACCACGGGGGACAACGCTGACGAGCAGGCACGGAACAGCGAGCGGCCCCTGACCATATGACCTGGTCAGGGGCCGCTTCACCTGGCGGTGGGTGTGGGATTTGAACCCACGGTGACTCGCGCCACGACGGTTTTCAAGACCGTTCCCTTAGGCCGCTCGGGCAACCCACCTCGCCCCGGCCCACCAGGGACGGAGCGGGTACAGCGTACCGGGCGTCGGCGGTGCTACGGCGCCGGCGAGGACGCCGAGGCCGTGGAGCGCCCGCGACAGCAGGAGTCAACGCGGCGGCCGGGCGCCAGGAGCACCCCCTGTTCCAGGGTGCCCCGCGCCCGGCCGGCGATCGGTGTCCGCGTCCCCGATCAGCTGTCGCCCTGGCGCTCCCCCAACGTGACGTCCGCCGTGCGGGTCTTGCCGTCGCGGGTGTACGTGAGAGTCACCTTGTCGCCGGGGAGGTGGGTCCAGATCTCGCCGATGAGGGTGGGGCCGCTGTCGATGACGTGGTCGTCGAGCTTGGTGATGACGTCACCGGGCTTGAGGCCGGCCTTGTCGGCGGGCCCACCCGGGGTGATGGAGTCCGAGCCGCCCTCACCCGAGTTCGTGATCTTCGCTCCGCCCGTGCCCTCCTCCAGGGAGACCGAGGCGCCGATCACCGGGTACACCGGCTTGCCTGTCCTGATCAGCTGCTGGGCCACGTTCTTGGCCTGGTTGATCGGGATGGCGAAGCCGAGGCCGATGGAGCCCGCCTGGCCGGAGCCGAAGCTGCCGTTGCTGGCGGACTGGATCGCCGAGTTGATGCCGATGACGTTGCCCCGCGCGTCGAGGAGCGGGCCGCCGGAGTTGCCCGGGTTGATCGACGCGTCGGTCTGCAGGGCGCTCATGTAGGAGGCCTTGCTGCCGGAGGAGCCGTCGCTGGAGGCCACCGGACGGTTCTTGGCGCTGATGATGCCCGTCGTGACCGTGTTGGAGAGGCCGAAGGGGGCGCCGATCGCGATCGTCGAGTCGCCCACCGCGACCTTGTCGGAGTCGCCGAGCGTCAGCGGCCGCAGGTTCGAGGGGGCGTTCTTCAGCTTGATGACCGCCACGTCGTAGCCCTGCGCGTGGCCGACGACCTCGGCGTCGTACTTCTTGCCGTCGGGGAAGGTGGCCGACACCTTGCCGCCGTCGACGGCCTCCGCCACCACGTGGTTGTTGGTGACGATGTGGCCTTCCTTGTCGAAGACGAACCCGGTGCCCGTGCCGCCCTCGCCGTCGTTGCCGGACGCCTCGATGGTGACCGTGCTCGGCAGCGCCGCGGACGCCACGGCGGCGACCGTGCCGGCCGCGCGCTTGACGTCTCCGCCGTTCTGGGAGGCCGAGACGGTCGTGGAGCCCGTGGAGTTGTCGTTGCGGTCGGCGAGCGTGTAGCCGATGCCGCCGCCGACACCGCCCGCGACCAGCGCGGCCACGAGGATCGCGGCGATCAGGCCGCCGCGCTTGTTGCCCGCCGGCTTGGGGGCCGGCTGCTGCGTCTGCTGCCAGGAGGAGCCCCAGCCGCCGTCGCCCGGGCCGCCGGGACCACCCGTGCCACCGGCGCCTCCGGCGGAGCCCGCGGTGCCGTACGCGCCGGCGCTGTCCCCGTACGCGCCGGCGGCGGCCCCGTTGTCCGCGTACGACGGGACGGCGGGCGGCGGCGGGGGCGGCCAGGAGGCGTCCGGCGCGGAGGACCCGCCCGGACCGGCGGGCCCGCCCGGACCACCGGGTGCCTGGCCGTAAGCGCCGCCCGGTGCCTGGCCGTATCCGCCGCCGGGCACCTGGCCCTGGCTCGCCGCGTAGCCGGGTACCCCCGTGGACACCAGCTCGGACTGAGGCTGCTGTGCCGTCGGCGGGACCGGCGGCAGCTGGGTGGTCGGGGCGTTGTCGGCGGCGGTCTCGGCCGAGGGGGCCGGGGCGTTGGTCTCCGCCGGTGCCGCGGCCGGCTCGTGCGTCGGGGCCGGCGCGGAGGCAGCGGGAGAATCCACCGGCACGGGAGGTGCGGACGGGGCCGGGGGTACCGCGGTGCCCTCGTTCTCGGTGCTCACAGCTTTTCTCCTCGGTCCACGGCTTCACCTTGTAGGCGGTCTACTGTTCTTGGTCGCACAGTCGCACAGAGGCTGCGCGTGAGTTCTGTATGCGGTCAGCTTTTCCCACGAGACGTCAGGGCACCATAAGCGGTGTCTGTGGGTCCGGGACCATCCTTTATATAGGATCTATCGGACCAACCGCGCGTACTGTGCGTACGAACCCGGTCGTCCACGGTCACCACCCCCACGCGTACCCCGTCACGGTGGCACCATGACGCGGTGACCCACGCACGACAGCTCCCGATTCAGGTCGTCGCCCACCGGGGTGCCTCCGAGGCGGCCCCCGAGCACACCCTGGCCGCGTACAAGAAGGCGATCGAGGACGGTGCGGACGCCCTCGAATGCGATGTCCGGCTGACGGCGGACGGCCATCTCGTCTGCGTCCACGACCGACGCGTCAACCGTACGTCGAACGGCCGCGGCGCGGTCTCCGCCCTGGAGCTCGCCGATCTCGCCGCCCTGGACTTCGGCTCCTGGAAGAGCGGCGACGAGGCCCCCGACTGGGAGGTCACCCCCGAGGACCGGGCGGACACCTCCGTCCTCACCCTTGAACGCCTGCTCGAACTCGTGGCCGACGCCGGGCGCCCCGTGGAGCTGGCCATCGAGACCAAGCACCCCACACGCTGGGCCGGCCAGGTCGAGGAACGGCTGCTGGTCCTGCTGAAGCGGTTCGGCCTGGACGCCCCGGAGTCGCCCGCGGACTCACCGGTGAGGGTCATGAGCTTCTCGGCGCGCTCGCTGCACCGCGTCCGGGCCGCGTCCCCGACCCTGCCCACGGTCTATCTGACGCAGTTCGTCTCGCCCCGGCTGCGCGACGGTCGACTGCCGGCCGGTGTCCGGATCGCGGGCCCCTCGATCCGGACCGTGCGCAACCACCCCCTGTACATCGAGCGCCTGAAGAGCGCCGGGCACCAGGTTCACGTGTGGACCGTGAACGAACCCCAGGACGTCGACCTCTGTGTCGCATTGGGTGTCGACGCCATCATCACCAACCGCCCGCGCGCGGTTCTCCAGCAACTCGGCCGCTGAACACTCGGATTTCCACAACTCCGAACACACCGTTCCCGACAACTCCGCACACGCGCCCAGCGACCGTTCCGAACACGCCGCTGTTCACACCTGCGACCGCCCTGCCACCCCCCGGCGCCGCCCTCGCGCGGCGCTTGACGGAGGTAAGAATTCCGCCAAGACGGCCGAACCGCACCCAGGGACAAGTCGGCATATCGGGGACGAAATTCAGCCATCCCACTACGGGGTGTGCACCGGCGCGTTCGGTCCGTGTTCGGGCGTGAGGAGTGCGTCACAGCGCGCGCGTCGGCCGGTTTCCAGTCCAGTCCAATGGGGCATTCACACCGTGGCGTGGGGCGAAGGAGGTCTCGGGGGTGGCGTTGGTGGTGGCACAGGAGGTGCCCACGTCGTCGAGCATGGCCGTACCCCATGGCCCTGCGGGCGTGGGGGAAGCAAGGCACCGGATGCGCGATCAACTGCGCACGGGCGGTGTGGCGGAATCGGTCATCGACGATGCCCTACTGATCCTTTCCGAACTGCTCAGCAATGCCTGCAAGCACGGCAGGCCGCTCGGTGACGCGCTGGCCGGCGACGGTGATGTGCGCTGCGCCTGGCGGATGGATCCCTCGGGGCGGCTCACGGTCGAGGTGACGGACGGCGGTGGTCCGACCCGCCCGGTTCCGTCCACGCCCTCGGTCACCGCACACGGCGGCCGCGGGCTGAACATCGTCACGGCACTGGCGGACGACTGGGGCGTACGGGACGACGCCCGCGGTGAGGTCACGGTGTGGGTCGTCGTCCAGGACGACGTCTACCGCGCCCACCGCCGGGACGACTTCGCCACCCGTGTCATCGCACCCGCCGTCTCCGCACTCCCCGACCTGGACTTCGCAGACGCGTTCGACGACATGGACTGACCGGGGCCGGGCGCATACGGCCACGGGACCGGGCACATTCCCGGCCCGAACCTCCGGTTCCGGGACGACTCGGTGCGTTGTCCACAGGGTCCCGTCGGGCGTCGTACGAGCGACTAGGCTCGCGCGAGTACGAGACGAGCCGTGATCGGGAGACACCCACGATGGCCAAGAAGCGACCCCACACGAAGGCCAAGCGCCCGCAGGGCACCGGCGGAGTCGGCGCCGCAGGCGCCGATGGGCAGGTTCCGGTTGTCGGCGCGCGCGAGCAATGCCCCTGCGGCAGCGGCCGCCGGTACAAGGCCTGCCACGGCCGGGCCGCCGCCCAGGCCGTGACCGAGCTGGTGCAGCGCCCCTTCGAGGGCCTGCCCGGCGAGGGCGACTGGATCGCGCTGCGCGAGCTGGTGCCCGCCGCGACCGTCGAGCTGAAGCTCAAGGACGCGCTCCCCGAAGGGGTCCCGTCGGTGACGCTCGCCACCGTCCTGCCCATGGCGTGGCCCGCACTGCGCCGCGACGACGGCTCGGTCCTGCTCGGCCTGCAGAACGACACCGCCTCCGGTGACATCAGCCGCGACCTCGCCGACACCCTGCAGCGCGCCCTCGTCGCCGAACCGGGCACTCCGGTTCAGGGCCGGCGCGCTCCGGCCGACGGTCCGCGCCTGCAGGACCTGCTCGACCCCGAAGGTGAGTTCGAGCCAGTTGTGCACACGGGCTTCGAGTTCTGGGTCCCGGACACGGAGAACACGACTCCGGAGGTGGCCGCCTCCCTGGAGCGCGCCAACTCCGCGGCGATCCCGACGGTGAAGCTCGCGGGCGTCGACGCGGCCTACTGGTGCGAGACCCCGGAGAAGAACCACCTGCGCTGGGTCATGCCGCACGCCGAGGAGCGGCTTCTGGACGCGCTCGCCCGGCTGCACGCGGCGGGGCGTTCGAGCCTCGGCGAGGGCACCCGCCTGGTCGGCTCCTTCCGTGCTCACGGCCTCACCGTGCCGGTCTGGGACCTCCCGAGCGGGGTGGGCGCGGACGACGTCGAGAAGCCGGCGGCCGAGTTCGCCGAGCGGCTCGCCGGCGCCCTGGCCGACGAGTCCCCGCTCACGCCGGAAGAGCGTCGGGCGCGCGGTGGTCTCACCAACCGGCAGGTCACGCTGAGCTGACGTCCGTTCCCGCGCCGAGGGGGCGGCCGGGCGACCGAGTGCGTTCGAAGTGTGGTGACTCCTGTCACAACTCCCCTACGTGACAGGCAAATTCGTGTCCGAATAGCCGAGATCGAATTTGCGAAGCGCCGATCTCTTGTTACGGTTCCATTAGCCCGGTTGCTGGTGCATCCCCCGTCGCCAGCAACCGGGTCTTTTCATGCCCGGGTTCCGGAGCGGCCCCACTGGGCGGATAGCTCCTCGGCGTCAACGCCCCTACGAGCGGCCCGAGTTGCTCCCTGAACGCAGCAACAGCGGCCCCTCGCCGTCCGGTGCCGCGAACTCCGCGACGGCCGTGTACGCCCCCGCCCCGCCCCGCGTACGCCCCCTCGGTGTCTCGCACACACCCGGCTCGTCGTGCGCGCCCACGGCGCAGTGGATCCGTACGGTGTGCCCGCCGGGCGCCATCATGCTGAGCACCGAACTCAGTTCACGTCCGGTGGCGTTGCGGTAGTAGGTGCGGGCCCAGGTCCGGTCGCCCTGCGTGAGGACGCACGTCTGCGCCTCGATGCCCTCGGGGGAGGTGAGGTCGGGACCGCAGCGGGCGGCGGTGGCAAGTCCGAGGCCGAGCCGCCGCGAGGAACCCTGGGCGTCGTCCGGGGCGTCGGCCTCGGCGTCGTCCGCGGCCCTCGCGTCCGGCCCGCCCGCACCGCCCGCCTTCTGATCGCCGCGGTCGGCGGACTTCTCGACGTCCCCGCCGGATCCGTCCACGCCCCCGGCGTCCCCGCTGCCGCGCAGGGAGCCGAGGCCGGTGGTATCGCCGACGCGCCCGGCGGCACGCTCCAGTTCGGAGGCGAGTGCCCGCTCGGGAATGGCAGCGCGCTCGGGGGTGGGGACGCGCTCCGGAGTGGAGGCGCGCTCGGACGTGGGAAGGTCGCCGAGCGGGCCGGCGGAGGCGACGAGGGGGAGGCCGAGGGCGACCGCGACCGCGACGGTCAGTCCAGCGAGACGGAGCCGACGCGGATCAGGCCCGCCGCGCGCCGACCGGGATGCTCTACGGCTCCGGGGTGGGGGAGCACTGTGACGGCCGCGCGACGGGGCCCCGTGGCCCCCGGGAAGACGCTGCATGTGCGGAACATAACGACCGACCGGGGGCGCCCGGTCCCGCGCGCGCCGGGCGGGCTCAGAACTCGGGCGCGCTCACACCCGTACGAGTGAGGGCGTCGACGACGGCGTCCACGACCGCCTCGACGTCCGGCACCCAGGGCGCGGCCGAACCGGGCAGTGGTGCCCGCTCCCAGCGGACCAGGCCGTGCCCGGTCTCGGACGGGGGCAGGGCGAGATAGCCGCCCTGGCTGTGGAACCGGAGGGAGCCGGGGACGAAGTCCTTGGCGTAGAGCAGCTCGCCCAACTGCTCCATGGAGTACGGCGCGACGAGGATCGCCCAGCGGTGCGGGGCCGCGACCACGGGGCCGAGGCGCATGCCGGTGCGGTCGAGGGCGGCGAGGGCGCGCGAGGCGGCCAGGGCCGGCAGGCTCACGGCGCAGGGGGCGGTGCCTCCGGTGGCCAGCACGATCGGCGCGGTCGGCCGGTTGGTCCACCACCAGCGGACCATGCGCTCGTCGGTGGTGGCGGCCAGCAGGCCGGGGTCGAAGGGGTGAGCGCCGGGCACCACGCACTCCGGGTCCGGGCAGGCGCAGCGGGCACGGCCCTGCGGGTCCGGCGCCACCCCCGGGAGTACGGGCCACTGCCATTCCGTCGCGAACGTCAGGGCCTGCTCAAGAAGCTCGGGCCTCCCGCCGTTGCGCTTGGACAGGAGCCTGCGTCGCTTTCCGGGGATCTCGCGCATGAGCGCTCGTCCTTTCCGTTGCACGCATGGCAACACCGTGGGTCACATCACAACATGTGTCGTTCACTGCACTGTGCGTACCTGCTGGCGCATCACACCCCTGTCGCGGACAAGGGGAACCCTGCGGGCCGAGCTCGGTTACGTCCGCGTCCATCGCTTGCGTCGACTTGCGTCTGTCAAAAGCATGGGCATGGCGTAGGGGTGGCGGCGCCTGGCGTTTTGCTGTCCCGCATGTGCTCGCCGCCTCCGCCACGGGAGGATGGGGCTCGGTCGTCGGTGGATAGGACGCCCGGGTCCGTCGCCAGGTTCCGGGTGGCCTCCGCCGCCCCTGGTCTTCACCGGGTACGTACCCATCACGACCGCTGTGACGCTCTGTTGAACAAGGCCAGTCGACCTCAGTACACCGTTCACCACAACACTTTTAGGCCAACTTAGCTTTCTTCAAAGGACTGGACAAGAAGCCGACGGCAGTCCAACAGCGCCTCATGGACACCAGATATCCCAGCAGGACAATGCTGGACATCTCCTCACGAGTGCGTGTACATGTGGAGACACTGCTAGCGGCGCAGAATGACATGGGGGTTTGCGATGCTTTTGAGCAATACGCACCGGTCGGAAAGCCGGACACCATGAACGCCCCTCACCCTCCGAAAGTGGCTGGAATCGATTCAACGGTTCCCTCCCCCGCACACACTGTCGCGCCCGCGCCCGTCACCCCGAGCACCTCATCGGCCCCTTCCGCCACAGGACCAGCCACCGGCCCGGGGGCCGTGCTCCAGGACAGACTCGCGGGCTGGGTCTCGGACCTCACGACGCTGCACGAACTCACCGAACGCCTGACCCGCACGGACTCACTCGACAGCGCGCTGACGGAACTCCTGCACGCCGGAGCCGCTCTCGTCGGCGCCCGCCGGGGTCTCGTCGTCCTGGAACCGGCCGACGGACTCGGCCCGGACACCACCATCGGCCTCGGTCTCGGCCGCGCCGACCTCGGACACATCGAGACCGTGCCGCGCAGCTCCCTGCCGTACGGCCGCATCCTCGACGGACTGCCCGGCGGCGACGGTGAGATCGCCCAGCCCGACCTGTTCGCCGAGGACGGTCTCGACCCCCGCCACCGTGAGGTCGCGGCCCGGCTCGGGTACGCGGCGAGCTACGCGCGCCCGCTGTCCACCGAGAAGGCCGGACGGCTCGGCGCCGCCGTCTGGCTGTACGACGAGCCCGCGGAGCCGGTCGAGCGGCAGCGGCATCTCGTCGGGCTGTACACGCGCTACGCCGCCGAGCACCTGGCACGGCTCGTCGAGGTCGAGCGCACCCGCGCGTCCATGGCGACCATCGCCGAGGAACTGCTGCCCTCCCGGCTGCCCCGTGTCTCCGGTGTCCAGCTCGCGGCCCGGCACCGCACAGGGCCGCGCGGCGGTGGCGACTGGTACGACGCGCTGCCGCTGCCGGATGCCGCGCTCGGCCTCGCGGTCGGCGCGGTCACGGGGTCGGGGCCCAGCGCGGTCGCCGCGATGGGAAGACTGCGGGCCTCGTTGCGCGCCTACGCCGTGATGGAGGGCGAGGACCCGGTGGCGGTCCTCTCCGACCTGGAGCTGCTCCTGCGGCTCACCGAACCGGCCCGCTCCGCCACCGCGCTCTTCGCCTACGTCGAACCCGCACTGCGCAAGATCACCCTGGCCGGTGCCGGGCACAGTCCGCCGCTGGTGATCGGCGAGCGGCGCACGGAGTACGTGGAGACGTCCCTGTCCGCGCCGCTCGGCATGCTCGCCTGCTGGGAGGCGCCCAGCGTCGAGCTGACCGCCGAACCAGGAGAAACCGTCCTGCTCTACACCGACGGCCTCCTCCAGCGCACCGGCGAGCCCGTCGACCACGCCTTCACCCGCCTCCACGCGGCCGCCGCCGGCGTCCCCCGGGCGCTGCGCACCGACCCCGGCGCCCTCGCCGACCACATCCTCCACACGATGCTCCCGAACGGCCTCGACGAAGCGCACGGCACGGAGGACGTCGTGGTGCTGGCGGCGCGGTTCGAGTAGGCGGACGCGGCCTGTGGCGGCGCGGTGCCCCGACGAGTTCCGTGCTGCGCGTGCGCGGCGGGCTCCGTGTCACAGACGGCAGACGCACACGACGGACGACGGACGACGGACGACGAGCATCGTGCGCGGCGGGTGCCGAACGGTCCCTTCGGCTGCTTCCCGTGAGGGGGCGGTGACCCCTCGTAAGAGGCGGTCGCACGCCCTTCGACCTCTGCGGTGCGACCGTACGATGGACGGGGTCCAGTGCCGTACCTAGGAGGATGACCGTGGCGGACGAGCTCGAGCCGGCGACCCCGGAGACCGAGGCGACCGAAGCCGAGGAGCCCATCAAGCAGCGCAAGAACGGCCTGTACCCGGGCGTGTCCGACGAGCTGGCCGAGAGCATGAAGTCGGGCTGGGCCGACACCGAGCTGCACGGTCTGGAGCCGATCGCCCAGGCCGCCGAGACCGCCGCCCGCCGCGCCGCGCTCTCCGCGCGCTTCCCGGGTGACCGCCTGGTGATCCCCTCGGGCAACCTGAAGACCCGCTCGAACGACACCGAGTACCCCTTCCGGGCGTCGGTCGAGTACGCGTACCTCACGGGCAACCAGACGGAGGACGGCGTGCTCGTCCTGGAGCCCTCGGGCTCGGGCGAGGGCCACGACGCGACGATCTACCTGCTGCCGCGCTCCGACCGGGAGAACGGTGAGTTCTGGCTCTCCGGCCAGGGCGAGCTGTGGGTCGGCCGACGCCACTCGCTGACCGAGTCGGCGGAGCTGTACGGCATCCCCGCCGCCGACGTGCGCGAGCTCGCCGACAAGCTGCGCGAGGCCACCGGCCCGGTGCGGGTCGTCCGCGGCCACGACGCCGGCATCGAGGCGGCCCTCACCGACAAGGTCACCGCCGAGCGCGACGAGGAGTTGCGGGTCTTCCTGTCCGAGGCCCGGCTCGTCAAGGACGACTTCGAGATCGGCGAGCTGCAGAAGGCGGTCGACTCGACCGTGCGCGGCTTCGAGGACGTCGTACGGGTGCTGGACAAGGCCGAGGCGACGTCGGAGCGCTACATCGAGGGAACGTTCTTCCTGCGGGCCCGGGTCGAGGGCAACGATGTCGGTTACGGCTCCATCTGCGCCGCCGGCCCGCACGCCACCACCCTGCACTGGGTCCGCAACGACGGTCCGGTCCGCTCCGGTGACCTCCTGCTGCTGGACGCGGGGGTCGAGACGCACACGTACTACACGGCCGACGTGACCCGGACCCTGCCGATCAACGGCACCTTCAGCGAGATCCAGAAGAAGATCTACGACGCCGTGTACGACGCCCAGGAAGCCGGCATCGCCGCCGTGCGGCCCGGCGGCAAGTACCGCGACTTCCACGACGCCGCGCAGCACGTCCTGGCCGAACGGCTGGTCGAGTGGGGGCTCGTCGAGGGCCCCGTGGAGCGGGTCCTGGAGCTGGGACTCCAGCGCCGCTGGACCCTCCACGGCACCGGGCACATGCTCGGCATGGACGTCCACGACTGCGCCGCCGCGCGCGTCGAGTCGTATGTCGACGGGACCCTGGAGCCGGGGATGGTCCTGACCGTCGAGCCCGGCCTCTACTTCCAGGCCGACGACCTCACCGTCCCCGAGGAGTACCGGGGCATCGGCGTCCGCATCGAGGACGACATCCTGGTGACGGACGACGGCAACCGCAACCTGAGCGCCGGCCTGCCCCGCCGGTCGGACGAGATCGAGCTGTGGATGGCGTCGTTGAGGGGTTCGCGGGGCTGAGTGGGCGGTTGTTCGGCTGCGGGCCCGGTGGGGGCTGGTCGCGCGGTTCCCCGCGCCTCAGGGGCGGGGAACCGCGCGAGAAGCCCCACCGGACCCGCACCCGGGGGTCCAAGGGGCGTAGCCCCTTGAGGACGGGACCCTCCTATACGGGAACCCGCGCGGCGGTGACAGGCAGCGCGTCCACGAACAACGCGCCCGCCAGCAACGACCCACTCCCACGCGGACTCCACCCCCGCTCCTGGAGATCCACGTCGAACGCGTCCAGAGCCGCGCGCCCCGCCGCCGAGCCCGTACCGCCCGCGTCCATCACCCCCCGCGCCCCCGCCTGCACATGCCGCAGCCCGTGCGGCCCGGCGGTGTACAGCAACTCGGTGTCCTGCAGCGTCGACATGACCGTGAGCAGCGCGTCGAGCCGGGCGTCCGCCTCCGGCGTCCCCGCCGTGCGCGCCTTCGCGAGTACGTCCAACGCCCGCCGCACATGGGGGAATCCGGCCCGCGCCTCGCCCCGGGCCCCGGCCGCCCCGTACTTGGCGGAGACCGACGACCCCCGGGACGGCCGCCGCGGCGCGCGCCGGTCGGGATGCGCGGCGATCTTCTTCGCGGTGGCGGCCAGTTCACGCCCCCGCGCCCCGGGGTCCATGGCCGCCGCGGCGACCAGGAGCCCGAGCACCCAGGTGGCGCCTCGATGGCCGCCCCCGGCGAGCCGCGTCGAGTGTTCGGTGCAGCGGCCGATCGCCCCGAGTTCGGCCCGGAGTTCGGGCGTCGCCGCACCGTTGCGGCGGGCGCAGGCCGCCATCGCCGTGAGGCCGGGCACCAGCGTCTTCGCCGACCAGCGCAGGGCACGGTGGTCCTGCCGGGTGATCCGGGCGCCGAGATCGCGCGGGTCGGGCAGACCGGGCTTGGGCATGAGTTCCAACTGCCGGGTCAGCGCGGCCACCGCGGCCCGCGCGAGCGTCTCGTCCTCGCGGCTGCTCATGGCCGTACCCTATGAGGCCGACTCGGCGGCCGTGGCGCTGTCGGTCGGGGCGTCCGTCGGGGGCTCGCCCGACGGCGGCGTACCGCCCTCGCCGCCACCGCCGGCGCCACCGCTGCCGGCGCCCGTGTTCTCGGCGTCGGGGTCGATACCGAGGGTGAGGAAACCCTTGTAACCGCGGGCCGGGGTCGCCTTCTTCACGGCTTCGAGGGTGAGCAGGCCGCCGGCCGCGCCGCCACCGTCGTACACCATGTCGTCGTCGAGGGTGGTGTAGCTGCCGGTGTGCCGGGAGTAGGGCTCCAGCGTGAAGACCTGTCGGGCGATCTCGTCGTCGAAGAAGAACTGGCCGGTGTAGTTGACCTTGCCGCCCTCGTACGTGCCGTCCTCCTTCTCGCCGCCGGTGTGCACCTTGACATGGATGTGGCAGGTGCGTGGGGTGTACCAACCGGGGAAGATCGTCTCGAACTTGACGACTCCGTTCGCGTTCGCGATCTGGTAACCGCGAAGGTAGGTGGCGTCGTCGGCGGTCGAACCGTCCTCGCTCTCGGCGGGCGCCGAGCCGCCGGGATTCGCGGTGGTGTAGCCGGAGTAGTAGCCCCAGGCGTCGCAGTGCCAGATCTCCACGGCCGCGCCGGGGACCGGGGTGCAGCCGTCGGTGGCGTCCACGACCGTGAGCCGCAGGGTCAGCGGAACACCGCTCTTGCCTTCGGTGATGTCCTTGCGGACCAGGGCGCCGTCCAGGTAGTACGGGCCTTCGGTGACGCTCGACATCAGCGTCATGCACGCGTCGGCGGTGCTCGCGGTGGAGGCCGTGGCCGTCGCCTCGGCGGTGCTCGTCGTTTCGTCCGCGAACGCCGCCTGGTACCCGGCGACCGCCAGACCGCCGGCGGCGACCGTCCCTCCGGTCACCGTGAGCGCGCGGCGCCGCGTGATCGTTTTGCTTCCGTGGTTTCCCGTCATAGCGGTGAAGTTAGGGACGCGGCCCGTCAGGGAGCTGGGGTGTGGCTGTGCGGGGACTGAGAGTACCGAGAACCCCGAAGCCGCCCGGAAGGAGCGATCTTCCGCTCAACTGCCTTGTTAGCGGCGAGTGATGAGACGGTTCTCACGTTTGCCGCCCCGAATACGGACGAGGCTTGTGGTGCCGTCCGAAGCGCTCCTCGGCGTCGGCTATCTTCTGGTCGCGACCAGCAGTCGGCCGGATATTCGGCGCTGTTCGCCCGGTCGGCCGCTAACTTCTTCTGTGGCTGATGCTCGAGTGAGAAATTCCTGTCGGCATCTGCTTCATCGAGCCGCACGACTCCGCAACCCCGTCAGTTTCCACGCACAGATTGATGAGGTCCCCATGAACGCATCCCTCGACCCCACGGCCGAAGAGTCGGGAGCCACGGCCGCCGTCGGTCCGGAGCGGGTGTCCTTGGTGCAGTTGGCGGCGCGGAGCGGCGGCGCGCTGTCGCCCGCCCTGAGCCGTGCCATGTCGAACGGCGCCGAACGCGGGGGTCCGGCCAGGGTCGCGGTGGCGGCTTTCCAGTCCTCCGTCTGACACCGCCGCCCACCGACCCCGCCGGGACCACCGACATCACATGACCGTCATGGGCCGACCGCTCCTGCCGTTGCGTCAGTTCGTGCTGAAGATGCACAGTCGCTGCGACCTCGCGTGCGACCACTGCTACGTGTACGAGCACGCCGACCAGAGCTGGAGCCGTCGGCCCGTGGTGGTGTCGGACGAGGTCCTGCGCGCCACGGCGGAACGCATCGCCGAACACGCCGGGGCGCACGGGCTGGCCACCGTCCACGTGGTCCTGCACGGTGGCGAGCCCCTCCTCGCGGGCCGGGCCCGGCTGCGCAGGGCCGCCACCGAACTGACGAGCGCCCTGCGCGGCGTGTGCGAGCTGGACCTGCGGATCCACACCAACGCCGTCACGCTCGACGAGCGGTTCCTGGACCTGTTCGACGAGTTCGACATCAAGGTCGGTGTCTCGCTGGACGGCGATCGGGCCGCGAACGACCTGCACCGCCGCTACGCCGACGGGCGCAGCAGCCACGACCGCGTCCTCAGAGGCATCGCCCTGCTCAACCGGCCCCACCGCCGCCATCTCTTCGCGGGCATCCTCTGCACCGTCGACCTGCGCAACGACCCGGTCGCCGTCCATGACGCGCTCGCCGCGCTCGCCCCGCCCCGCGTCGACTTCCTCCTCCCGCACGCCACCTGGGACGCGCCCCCGGCGCGCCCGGCCGAGGACACCGACGGCACGGCGTACGCGCGCTGGCTGCTGGCCGTCCACGACCGTTGGACCGCGACCGGTCGCACCATGGACGTCCGGGTGTTCGACTCGGTCCTGCGGACCCTGCGCGGCGAGAGCAGTCTGACCGAGTCGCTGGGCCTGGCGCCCGCGGATCTCGCCGTGATCGAGACCGACGGCACCTTCGAACAGGCCGACTCCCTCAAGACCGCGCACGACGGGGCGCCCGTCACCGGCCTGGACGTGTTCGGCAACTCCCTGGACGAGGTCGCCGCGCATCCGGGCATCCTGGCCCGGCAGCAGGGGCTGGACGGGCTGGCCGAGCAATGCCGGGCCTGCCCGGTGGTGCGCTCGTGCGGCGGCGGCCTCTACGCCCACCGGTACCGCTCCGACGGCAGCGGTTTCCGCAATCCGTCCGTGTACTGCTCCGACCTGCTGTCCCTCATCACCGATCTCCGGGACCGTCATATGACCGACCAGTCCGCGCGGCCGGCGCTCGCCGACCTCCACCTGGCCGAACTGGCCACCGGACGCGGAACGGGCGCCACGGTGGACCTGCTGGCCCGCCACCAGCTCGCCCTGGTCCGCGAGCTGCTGGGCCTCGTGCGGCACGAGACGAGGCTCGCACCGGCGACCGAGGCAGGCCAGCGGGCGTGGGACACGCTGACCGCCCTCGACAGCGAGGCCCCCGAAGCCGTGGACCGGGTCCTGGCCCACCCCTATGTACGGTCCTGGGCGCTGAGCTGCCTCGGGGCCCGTCCGTCGCCGGGACCGATCGGGAGCGTCGCGGAGGCGGCCGGGACGACGGCCGCGCGCGGGATGGCGGAGATCGCCGCCGCCGCCGCGCTGCGGGCCGGGCGCCGGGCGTCGGTGCTCGTCCCGGTCCACGGCGGGCTGGTGCGGCTGCCCACGCTGGGGACCCTGACGGTGGAGGCGGACACCGAGCGGGCCCTGGTGCGCACGGACGTCGACGGCTGCACGGTCCACGTGGGCGACCGGACGTACCCGATCGCCCGGAGCGGCCCCGGGGACCCCGCCTGGCGGGGCAGCCGCCGGTTCGAACTGGACGGCTGGTCCGTGACCTTGGAGGACACCGACCCCTGGCGGGACTGCCACGGCCATCCGGCGCACCCCCGGCTCACCGAGGGCGAGGCCGAGGCGTGGCGGGCCGACCTGACCGAGGCCTGGGCCTGGATCCGCCGCGAACTGCCCGAGTACGCGCCGGGCATCGCCGCCGGGCTCCGGACGATCACCCCGCTCACGCCCTCCCCCGAGGGCGCGGACATCAGCTCCGCGGCCCGCGACGCCTTCGGCGCGGTGGCCCTCGCGCGCCCGTCCGCGCCGGAGACCCTGGCGCTGCTCCTCGTCCACGAGTTCCAGCACGTGAAGCTGGGGGCCGTGCTGGATCTGGTCGACCTCCACGACCCGACCTGCGAGACGTTGTTCTACGCGCCGTGGCGTCCCGACCCGCGCCCGCTGGAGGGGTTGCTGCAGGGGACGTACGCGCATCTCGCGGTGGTCGACTTCTGGCGGGCCCGGTGGCGGTGCGGGGGCGGGCAGGAGGCCGAGGTGCGGTTCTCCCGCTGGCGGGACCAGACGGCGGAGGCGCTCGGGACACTGACGGACTCCGGGGCGCTGACGGAGGCCGGGAAGCGGTTCGTCGCGGGACTCCGGGAGGCGCTGGCGAGGGACGAGGTGAGTGCGGACGCCCTGCGGGCGGCCCGGCGGGTGGCGGAGGAGCACCGGCGCGCTGTTCGGCCGTAGGGGAGCGAGGGGGGAATGCGGGGGAGTGGAGGGGAGGGGAGCGCGATGCCCTTGCTCCGCCTACGTGTTCGAAAGCCGGCGCGTCGGTGGGCCGAAGCCGGGACATTGGGCCCGTTCGTCATATTCCACGTGCGCCTGCCCCCTTCCTACACTGAGGAAAGTCACCGGGCATCGGGGGGCATGGGTGCGAGGAGATGCGGCCAGGGGCGGCGGAAGCCCTTATTTCTTCCTCAGTTACGCGCACACGCCGCGAAATGACGCCGGTGACACCGATCCGAACATCTGGGTGAGAAAGCTGTACGACGGGCTGTGCGCCCACATCATGCAGATGACCGATCTGCCGCGCGGCGCACGGGCCGGCTTTCTGGACCAGGGCATGGCGGTCGGCACCCGGTGGACGGACGAGCTGTCGGAGAACCTCGCGCGCTGCAAGGTGTTCGTTCCCCTGTACTCCCCGCGCTACTTCATCAGCGAGCAGTGCGGGCGGGAGTGGTGGGCCTTCAGCCAGCGGCAGATCAGCCACCGGGCGCGGGGCGGCGCCACCCGGGAGCACGCGATCATCCCCGCGTTATGGGTGCCCGTGGAGCCCGCCCAATTACCGCACGCGGCCAGGGACCTGCAGTTCAACCACGTGTCGTTCGGCCAGGACTACGCGGAGGAGGGGTTCTACGGCCTGACCAAACTGCGTTATCTGCGGGACGAGTACGAGCGGGCCCTGTACCGGCTGGCCAAGCAGATCGTGCACGTGGCCAAGGTCACCGAGCTGGACGAGGGGCAGACGTACGACGAGTACGAGTCGCTCCCCAGCGCGTTCGGCGCCTCGGGCCACCCCCCGGAGTTCGACATCACGGTCATGGCGTGCACCCGCTCCGACCTGCCACCGGGCGGTGAGCCCGACTGCTACGGGCAGCTGCCGCGCGACTGGAACCCGTACCACCCGGCGTCGACGCGGCCGCTCGGCGAACACGCGGCGGACCTGGTGCGCACCATGGACTACAAGGTCAACATCGGGGACTTCGAGAAGGACGTGGACCGGCTGCTCGGCCCCGGCCCGCCCCGCGCCCCGGGACTGCTGCTGCTCGACCGGTGGGCCCTCGCATCGGCCCGGGGCCGGGAGCTGATGGAACGGCTGTGCGAGGAGCAGCGGCCGTGGATCAGCGTGATGATCCCCCGGTGCGAGGACGACGCCGGGCCGGCCCGGGAGAAGAGGCTGACGGCGCTCACCGAGAAGGCCCTGGCCGCGCGGACGACGGAGGGCAGCGGCCACCGGACCCTCAACGGCGGCATCCGCACCCTGGACGCCTTCGGCAACGAACTGCAGACGGCCGTGAAACAGGCCGTCGCCTCCTACGAGGCACACGCACGGACCTATCCACCGGCGGGCCCCCTCGTCGCACCCCCGCGACTGCGGGGCCCGGCGGACCTGGGCGGCTAGGGCCGTTGTGCACCGGGACGCACGGCAGTACGGCAAGAGCGGTCGGACAGGGCGGAGGACGGCAGGCGCATGACGGAGAACCGCAACGGCACGGTCATCACGTTCTACTCGTACAAGGGCGGCACCGGCCGGACCATGACGCTCGCGAACGTGGCGTGGATCCTGGCCGCGGGCGGACACCGCGTCCTGGCCGTCGACTGGGACCTGGAGGCACCCGGCCTCCACAAGTTCTTCCATCCCTTCCTCAACCCGGCGATGCTCCGGGCCACCCCCGGGCTCAGCAACCTCATCGGCGACTACCGCCGGGAGGCGCTGCGCGACCTGCCCGACCGCGCCCCGGACTGGCACCGCAGGTACGCCCGCGTCCGGCCGCACGCGCTGACCCTCGACTGGACCTTCCCCGAGGGCGGCAGCCTGGACTTCCTCTCCGCCGGGCGGCGGCACGACGACTACCCGGTGATCGGCAACATGGACTGGGACCTCTTCTACGCCAGTTACGGCGGCGGCCAGTTCTTCGAGGCGATGCGCGCGGACATGCGGCGCCACTACGACTACACCCTGATCGACAGCCGTACCGGACTCAGTGACCTCGCCGACGTCTGCACCGTGCAGATGCCCAACACCCTCGTCGTCTGCTACACCCTCAGCGGCCAGAGCATCGAGGGCGCCGCCGCCGTCGCGCAGAGCATCCGGGAGCGGTTCGGCCACAAGGGCATCCGCATCCTGCCCCTCGCCATGCGCATCGACCTCGGTGAGAAGGACAAGCTCGACGCGGGGCGTGCCCTGGCCCGGGAGCGCTTCGCCGGACTGCCCGTCGGCCTGGACGGCGAGCGGCTGACCGACTACTGGTCGTCGATGGAGGTCCTCTACCAGCCGTACTACGCCTACGAGGAGATCCTCGCGGCCTTCGGCGACCCGCCGAAGACGGCCAACTCCATGCTGAGCGCCTGCGAACGGGTCACCTCCGTCATCACCGAGGGCCGGGTCACCCGGCTCCCCCTGATCGGCGAGGAGAAGCGGGCCCGGTACAAGGCCGCGTACACCCGGCGGCGCCCGCTGCCCGTCTCCCGGCTGGTGCTGTACTACGTCTCCGAGGACCGGATGTGGGTCGACTGGCTGGAGTCGGTGCTGCGGGACGCCGGTTTCGACGTGGCGCCGATGGACGTCCGGGCGCTGCCGCAGGACACCGGGGGACTGCCGGGGGACGACGGCCGGGCGGCGTCCGGCGCCGAGGACACGGCCGACGGCTCGGAGCGACTGCTCGCCGTGGTCTCCCCCGCCTTCCTCGACTCCCGGCGGGCGCGCCGGGCCTGGGAGGACGCCGTGCACGCCGACGGGCGCAAGCCGGGGAGCCGGCCGGTGGCGGTCCGCGTCGACGACGTCCGGCTCAGCCTGCCGCAGGCCTCCCGGGGCGCCATCGACCTCACCCGGCTGGACGAGGAACAGGCCTACCGGACCCTGCTGACGAGCCTCGACCACCCGGACGTCCTGTCCGCGCCGCCGCGCGGGGGCGCCCGCTTCCCCAACACCGGCACCCGGATCTCCAACGTCCAGCCCCGCTACCCGTGGTTCACCGGCCGCTCACCGATCCTGGACCGGCTGCGCGAGCGCCTGGTCAGCGGCCGCTCCGGGCAACGGCTGCCCCAGGTGCTGCACGGTCTGGGCGGGGTGGGCAAGTCCCAGCTGGCCCGTGAGTACGCCCACCGGTTCAAGGCGGACTACGACCTGGTGTGGTGGATCGACGCCGAACAGCCGGACCTCGTCCTGCCCAAGGTCGCCGCCCTCGCGCAGGAACTGGACCTGCCCGTCGGCGACGACGTCTCCGAGGCGGCCGAAGCGGCGATGAGAGCCCTCCGGCAGGGCGACCCGTGCGCCCGCTGGCTGCTGATCTTCGACAACGTCCCGGACCTGAACCGGGCGTTGCCGCTCTTCCCGGGCCAGACGGCACCCCTGCGGGACCACGTGTACGGCCACATCCTCGTCACCACCCGCGATCGGCCCGGCTCGACGCTGGTGCAGTCGCTGGAGATGGAGGTGTTCACCCGCGAGGAGAGCGTGGAGCACCTGTGCCGCCGGGTGCCCGGACTGCGCGACACCGACGCGGACCGGGTCGCCGACGCGCTGGGCGACCTGCCGCTCGCCGTGGAGGTCGCGGCGGCCTGGCTGGAGGCGACGGCCACCCCGGTGGAGGAGTACATCGACCAGCTGCGCGAGCAGTCCACCCGGGTGCTGTCGGTGCAGGAGGCGGTGAACGCGGTCGAGTATCCGTCCTCCGTCGGCGCCACCTGGAACATCTCCATCACCCGGCTGCGCGAGGAGTCGCCGGCCGCGGCCCGGCTGCTCGAACTGTGCGCCTTCTTCTCGGCCGAGCCCATCTCCATGACCCTGATCAGCAGCGACGCGATGATCGACGCCCTGCTGCCGTACGACCGGGACCTGCGCGCCCGCTACATGCTCGGCCGCGTCACCCAGGCCCTGAACCGCTTCGCCCTCGCCAAGGTCGACTCCGCCGACAACTCCATCCAGGTGCACCGGCTGGTGCAGGCGGCGGTGCGGGACAGTCTGGACGACCGGCGGTACGTGGAGACCATCCACGAGGTGCACCGCATTCTCGCCGCCGCCCGGCCGCGCGAGGGCGCCGTGGACGATCCCGCGCAGTGGCTCGGGTTCGAGGTGATCTGGCCGCATCTGATGCCCTCGAACATCCGCGAGTGCGCGGAGGAGGAGCCCCGCCAGCTGATGGTGGACCGCGTCCGCTACCTGGGCAAACGCGGCGAGCTGCAGGCCGCCCGCACCCTGGCCACCGACCTCGACGAGCTGTGGACCAACGAGATCCTGGACGCGGACGACGAGCAGGTCCTCAACCTCCGGTTCCAGCTGGCCAACGTGCTGCGCTCCCAGGGCGACTACCAGGCCGCGCGGGCGATGGACGAGAGGACCCTGGACGGCCAGCGCCGGCTGCTCGGCGAGGACCATCCGAACATCCTCATGACCTCGGGCAGCCTGGCCGCCGACCTGCGCGCGCTGGGGCGCTACAAGGAGGCGCTGGACCTGGACCTGCGCATCCACCTGGGTTTCAAGGAGATCTTCGGCGACGACCATCCGCGTACGCTCTCGGCGGCCAACAACCTGGCCATCGACCTGCGGCTGGCCGGCGACAGCGAAGCCGCCCGCCGGCTCACCGAGGACACGGTCCGCCGCCGCACCGCGCTGCTCGGCCCGACCCATCCGTACACGCTCGCCACCAAGGGGCACCACGCACGCGACCTGCGCGACCTCGGCGACTACCGGACCTCCGCCGAGCTCCTGCGCGAGGTCCGCGAGAGCTTCGAACAGGTTTTCAACCCGGGGGTGCCCGAAGTCCTCCAGGCCGACAAGAGCCTCGCGGTCTCCCTGCGCAAGGCGGGCCGTACCGCCGAGGCACTGCGGATCACCGAGGAGACCTGGAAGACGTACGCCCGCTACCACGACCGCTACGGCAGCACCATCCCCGAGGTCCTCGCCTGCGGACTCAACCTGGCCGCGGACTACTTCGCCACGGATCCCGAGGACGGTCCGGCGCGGGCGGTCCACCAGGTCGAGGAGGTGCTGGACGGGTACCAGGACTCGTTCGGCGCCGAACACCCGTTCACCATGTACTGCTTCAACAACCTCGCCATGTACCACCGGGCCCTCGGCAACACCGAGAAGGCCGAGGAACTGAGCCGCCACGCCCGCGACTGTCTGGCGGCCACGCTCGGGGACGACCACCCCGCCGTCCTGTCCGCCGGCCTCAACCTGGCCAACGCCTACGGGGACCGGGGCCTGTACGACCATGCCGAGCGCTCGGAGCGCCAGGCCGTGGAGGGGCTGCGCCGACGGTTCGGCGCCGACCACCCCGATGTGCTGGTCGGCATGGGCAATCTGGCGATCACGCTGCGGGCGACGGGTCGTGAGGAGGCCGTGCGGCTCCAGGAGAAGGCGGCGATCCGACTGACCCAACTGCTGGGCCGGAACCACCCGGTGACCGTGCTGGTCCGCGACTGGCAGCGGGTGGGGAGGGACTTGGAGCCGCATCAGATCTGAGGCGGACGTCCCGGAAGCCGCCGGGGGCGTCTCCGAGCGGCGCGGACTAGACGGCCACCAGCGGTGCGCCGTCGCGCCACTTGAGGATCTTGTCGAAGCTGACGATCGCGCCGCCGAGGCCCGGCTTGTTGCCGATGTGGACGTGGTCGGCGAGTTCCCGGATGAGGCAGAGGCCGCGGCCGTCCTCGGCGTCGGTGGGTGCCGGGCGGACCGGGTGGCGGTGGGGGAAGCCCGGGCCCGAGTCGGCGACCTCGATCCGGCACTTCTCACCGTCGAGGTAGGCGGTCACCCGGTACGCCTCGGTGGCGGTGCCGGCCGGGATCGCGCCGCCGTGCTCGACCGCGTTGGCGCAGGCCTCGCTGAGGGCGATGGAGAGGTCGTAGGAGACGTCCGGATCGACGCCCGCGGTCTCCATCGTGCCGATCAGCAGCCGTCGGGCGAGCGGCACGCTCGCGGCTTCACGCCGCAAATGGAGTGACCACCAGATGCTCATGCTCCAGCCTCCCGGCCGCGGCTCGACATACCGTTACGTATTGCCGCCGAGGGCCGGGCGCAATCGCCCGGAACCCGTCTGTCCGCCCATACGGCGGATGCGGCCCCCGCACATTCGGTGTATGCGGACCGAACCCTTCCGAGTCACCCACAACTTCCACCACTCCCTTGCAAGTGGCTGGGCGGTGACCTCGCTCCCTCGCAAGTGGTCGGGCGGTGACCACATTCCCTTGCAGATGGTCGGGCAGTGACCGCACTCCCCTCAGCTCCGCCCCGCGATCAGCGCACCCGCACAGCCCGGAGCACCTCAGGCCTTTCGGACCCGCCCCTGCCACGCGCCCACCTCAGCCCCACCCGAACACCCACCCGAACACCCACCTGAACACCGCCCTCTCCCACCCCGTACCTCACCGCGTGAACCCGCCGAACCCAGCGGAGCGCCCCGGTGCGATGATGGGCCCGCCATGACTGCCCCCCACCCACGCCGGCCGACCGCCGCACGCCGGGCCCGCGCCGGAGGCGACCTCCGGGTCCTGCGGGCCGCGGTGTTCGCCGCGGTCTGCGTCGTGCTGGCCGGGGCCGGACACGCGCTCGCCTCGTGCGCGACGGTCCCGCTGTGGAGCCTGGGCGTCGGGTTCGTCGGCACCTTCTGCGTCGCCGCCGCGCTGGCCGGACGGCAACGCTCGCTCCCGGGCATCGCGGCGCTGCTGGCGGTGGGCCAGACCGTGCTGCACGTCCTGTTCGGCCTGAACCAGCACGGGACGACGGCCGCGTCACGCACCACGGAGACCATGGACGCCGCGCTCATCGAGCGCGCCGCCCGCTTCGTGTGCGGCACGACCGCCGCTGCCCTGAGCCCCGCGCAGGCCCGGCGCATCCTCATCGACGCCGGGGTCGGCGGCACGCACGTCGCGCACGACCCCGCGGACGCCATGACGACCGCGCCGGGCTCCTCCGCCGCGCTCCTGCCGTCCCTGCCCATGCTGCTCGGCCATGTCCTCGCGGCCGTAGCCGCAGGGTGGGTGCTGCGCCACGGCGACCTGGCACTGCTCCGCCTGGCCAGGCTCGCGACCCAGGAGCCGCTCGTACGGTCGCTGCGCGGCGCGCTCGCGCTGGCGCGGGCCCTGCGGTCCGGGCTCATGGGCGCGCCGGAGGCCTTTTCACGCGCCCCGCGAACGGTGTACGCGGCGCCCACCGCCTTGCGGACGACCTCGCTCCAACACACCGTCGTCCGCCGCGGCCCTCCGACCGCCGCGCCCGCCTTCGCGCTCGTCGCCTGACCCGACGCACGCTCACTCCGCACCAGGGAGAGGGAGTCCGTCGCCCGGCGTCGAGACCCGCGCACCCGCTCCCGGCCCCGGCCCCACGGCTCCGGACCCTGCGGCCCAGGCCTCGCGGCTCCAGCTCTGCGGCTCCCGGACTCGAACACCGGCGCCCAGCCTCTGGTTCCTGGTCTTGGTCCTGGTCTTGGTCTTGGTCCTGGTCTCGTCTCGGTCCCGGCTCCGGACACCGGCCCAGGCTCCGGTCCCCCGGCCGTCGGCTCCGGCCGTCGGCTCGGCGTCGGCTCGGCGTCGGCTCGGCTGTCGGTCTCCGTTCCGGCCCGGCCCGGTTGGTCGGCTCGCGGCGCGCGCTGTCCCTCGTCCTCTCTTCTCCCTCACTCACTGTGGAGTGTCACCAGTCATGAAGGTTTCTCGTATCGCCGCCGTCGGCGCCCTCGCCGGCTCGGCCGTCCTCCTCCTGTCCGGCCCCGCGTTCGCTCACGTCAGCGTCGCGGCGGAGGGCACGGCGGCCAAGGGCGGGTACGCGACCGTCAACTTCAAGGTCCCCAACGAGCGCGACGACGCCAGGACCACCAAGCTCGAAGTGAACTTCCCGACCGACCACCCGCTCGCCTCGGCCCAGCCGGAGGCCGTCCCCGGGTGGAAGATCCAGGTCACCAAGGCCACGCTCGACAAGCCGGTCGAGCTGCACGGCGAGCAGATCGACGAGGCCGTCTCCAAGATCACCTGGACCGCCACCGGCGACGGCATCGCTGCGGGCTTCTTCCAGAAGTTCCCGGTCTCCATCGGTCAGCTCCCCGAGAACACCGACGAACTGGTCTTCAAGGCGATCCAGACGTACTCCAACAAGGAGGTCGTCCGCTGGATCGAGGTGCCGCAGGACGGCCAGGAGGAGCCCGAGAACCCGGCTCCGGTGCTCGCGCTGTCCGCCGCGTCCGACGACCACCACGGCTCGTCCGGCGCCTCGAACGCCTCCGAGGAGTCGAAGGACGCCGACGACGCCGAGGCCGCGTCGAAGGAGACCACCGCCGCGCCCGCCGACAGCAGCGACACCACCGCCCGTGTCCTCGGCATCGTCGGCATCGTGGTCGGCGCCGCGGGCGTGGCGTACGGCGTCCTGGCCGGCCGCCGGCGCACGGACGCCTGAGTCTCCGGCTTCCCGGCAACTTCCCCTCGGCGCACGTGGACGCCTCGTGCGCGCCGGGGCTCGAATCGACTGGACATTTCTCATGCGCACGAACACGAAGAAGAAGACGCTCGCGGCCGGTGCCCTGCTGGTCGCGGCCGTCCTCGGCCTCTCGGCCTGCGGCACGGGTGACGACTCCACGACGTCGGTCGCCGAGGTCTCCGACACCGGCCCGGAGCAGGCGGCCACGGTCCTTGACCAGCCGTTCACCAAGCCGGACCTGGTCCTCACCGACACGAACGGCAAGTCGTACGACCTCCGCAAGGAGACCGAGGGCAAGCCGACGCTGATCTACTTCGGCTACACCAACTGCCCCGACGTCTGCCCGCTCACCATGAACAACCTCGCGGTCGCCAAGAAGGAGGTCGCGAAAAAGGTGTCGAAGGCGGAGCTGGCGAACCTGCGGCTCGTCTTCGTCACCACCGACCCGGAGCGCGACACCTCGGCGGAACTGGGGAAGTGGCTCAAGGGCATCGACTCCGAGATCGTCGGTCTGACCGGCGACTTCGACGACATCCAGGCCGGCGCCCGCACCCTCGGCATCTCCATCGCCGCGCCGACCAAGGACAAGAACGGCAAGCCCGTCTCCGAGCACGGCACCCAGGTCATCGCCTTCTCCCCGAAGACCGACGGCGGCTATGTGCTGTACGGCGAGGACGCCACCGTGCAGGACTACGAGAAGGACCTGCCGAAGCTGCTCAAGGGCGAGAAGCCGTGAAACCAGTGGCCGGCCCCGTCCTGATCACCGCCGCCGCGCTCGTCGCCCTGACCGGCTGCGGTGCCACCGGCTCCTCTTCCTCCGACTCCGCCGATTCCGCCGACTCCTCCGCCGCCAAGCTGTCCGTGAAGGCGGCCTATATGCCGCAGCCCGTCACAGACTCCATGGCCGCCGGTTTCCTCGTCATCGAGAACGACGGCGGTACGGCGGACGAGCTGACCTCCGTCACCAGTGATCTCGCCCAGGACGTCACCGTCCACGAGACGACCGGGCAGTCCATGCAGGAGGTCAAGGGCCTGGAGATCCCCGCCGACGGCGAACTCGTCCTGGAGAGCGGCGGAAACCACCTGATGTTCGAGAACCTGAAGCGCAAGCCGAAGGAAGGCGAGACGGTGTCCCTGCGGTTGAACTTCACCAAGTCCGAGGCCATCACGGTCGAGATGCCCGTGAAGTCGGCGACGTACCAGCCGACCAGCGGTCACTGAGGGAGGTAGCACCGGTGAGCCGGTTGAGGCCGTTGCTGTTGCTGTTGTTCGCCACCGTCGCAGCGCTGCTCGCCGGTGCCGTGCCCGTCTCCGCGCACGCCGCGCTGACCGGCAGCGACCCGCAACAGGGGTCGGTGGTCCAGGAGGCACCGGATCGGGTGTCGCTCACCTTCTCCGAGAAGGTCGCGGTGTCCGACGGCTCGGTGCGCGTGTACGACCCCAAGGGCAAGGAGGCCGACACCGGCGAGGTCACCGACCTGGGCGGCAACAGCTACGCCGTCGGGCTGCACGCGGGCCTGCCCGACGGCACGTTCACCGTCACCTACCAGGTCGTCTCGGCGGACAGCCACCCCGTCGCCGGCGCCTTCACCTTCTCGGTGGGGGCACCTTCCAAGACGACGGTCGCGGTGCCCGAGCAGGGGGCCGGCGGCGGGGTCGTCGGCGGCCTCTACGGCTTCGCACGCTATCTGTCGTACGCCGGTTTCATCCTGCTGGTCGGCGGCGCGGCCTTCGTGCTGGCCTGCTGGCAGCGCGGAGCCGGGGTTCGGCCCGTGCAGCGGCTCGTGGTCTCCGGCTGGCTCGCGCTGACCACCGCCACCCTCGCGATGCTGCTGCTGCGCGGCTCGTACACCGGCTCCGGCAAGCTCGGCGACGTCTTCGACCTCGACCTCCTCGGCCAGGTCCTCCAGACGAAGACGGGCGCCGCCCTCGTCTCCCGTCTGCTGCTCCTCGCCGCGGCGGCACTGTTCATCGCGGTGCTGTTCGGCGCGTACGCGCGGCGGTACGAGGAGATCGAGGAGGGCGAGGACGAGGACGACGAGGAGACCACCGGCATCGAGCCCGCCGGCACCGAGGCCTCTGCGGACTCTGTGGGCTCTGCGGACGACGCGGACGACGCGGACTCCGAAAACGACGACGAGTCCCTCCAGCGGGACCTCACCTTCGGGCTGGCCATCGGCGGCGGCGTGGTCGCCGCCGGGCTCGCCGCGAGCTGGGCGATGGCCGAGCACGCCTCGACCGGTATCCAGACCGGCATCTCGATGCCCCTGGACGTCCTGCACCTCCTGGCGGTCGCCGCCTGGCTGGGCGGCCTGGCCGCGCTGCTCGTAGCCCTCTTCCGGGCACCTGTCGACGCGCAGATCGAGAGGGACGCCGTACGACGGTTCTCGCGGCTCGCGTTCGGCAGCGTGCTCGTGCTGACCGCGACCGGGATCTACCAGTCGTGGCGGCAGGTGGGCAGCTGGTCCGCGCTGACCGGCACGTCGTACGGACAGCTCCTCCTCGTGAAGATCGGCCTGGTCGCCGTGCTGGTCGGGATCGCGTGGATCTCGCGCCGGTGGACCGCGCAGCTGGCGGAGGCGCCGGCAGTGGCGGAAACGGGAGTCGCCGAGGAGAAAGAGGTCTCCGAGGAGGTCTCCGAGGCGAAGGAGCTGGCGCCCGCGCACGCCACGAGCGGCTCCACGAAGGCGACCGGTGACGGTTGCGAGCGGGCCGCACAGCTCGCCCGGCAGCGGGCGGCGGTGGCGAGCGCCCGCGAGAAGCGGATACGGAACGCGGATCCGGGCCGTTCGGGTCTGCGTCGGTCCGCGCTGGCGGAGGCGGGCGTCGCCGTCGTCCTGCTCGCCGTCACGACGGTGCTGACGGCCACCGAACCGGGGCGCACGGTGGAGGAGGCCGAGGCGGCCAAGGCGGCCGTGACACAGCAGGACAAGACGTCCGGGGCGCTGGCGCTGGACATGTCGTTCGACACCGGGGGCAAGAACGGCCAGGGCGTGGCCCGGCTGCAGATCGACCCCGCGCGGGTGGGCGCCAACGAGATGCACGTCTACGTCCAGGGACCCGACGGCAAGCCCTTCGACGTCCCCGAGGTGAAGGTCGCCTTCACCCTGGAGGCCAAGAAGATCGGCCCGCTGCCCGTGGTTCCCGACCGCGTCACCACCGGCCACTGGACGGCGAGTGGCGTACAGGTCCCCATGGCGGGCGACTGGAAGATCGAGATCACCGTACGGACATCTGACATCGACCAGGTGACCGTCAGCAAGAACGCGAAGATCGGCTGAAACACACCATGGCTGACCAGGACCTCGTCGAAGACGGCTCCGTGGCCCCGAGAGGGGCTCGGGGCGGTGCCGACCATGCGGCCACCGCCGCGCCCGCGCGAGCGACCACGCACAACTCACCGTCGCCGTCCGCGGGTGCGGAGCCGACGCGAGGGACGGCACCGTCGCCCGGCCTCGCGAGCGGGCCCATCTCCCGACGTCGGCTGCTCGGCACGGCCGCCGCTACCGGCCTCGCGCTGGGTGCGGCGGGCGGCGCCGCAGGCTATGCGGCCGGCGCGGCTTCCTCGTCCTCCTCTTCCTCCGAGAGGGTCACCCCGCTGTCCTCCCTCGGCGCGGGGGAGGTGAGGTTTCACGTGAAACATCAGCCGGGGATCACCACCCCGCTCCAGGCCCGTGGCCATCTCGTCGCCTTCGACCTGGCGGCCGGGGCAGGGCGCAAGGAGGCAGCGGCTCTGCTGCGTCGCTGGTCGGACACGGCCCGGCGACTGATGGCGGGCGAGCCCGCGGCTCAGGACGACACGGATATCGCGCTCGACGCGGGACCCTCGTCGTTGACGGTCACCTTCGGCTTCGGCCACAGCTTCTTCGCCCGTACCGGTCTGGAGAAGCAGCGCCCGGAGTCACTGGACCCGCTGCCGGACTTCTCCTCGGACCAGCTCGACAGGGCGCGCAGCAACGGCGATCTGTGGGTGCAGATCGGGGCGGACGACGCGCTCGTCGCCTTCCACGCCCTGCGCGCGATCCAGAAGGACGCGGGCGGCGCGGCACGGGTGCGGTGGCAGATGAACGGCTTCAACCGCTCGCCGGGTGCCACGGCCCACCCCATGACCGCCCGCAATCTGATGGGGCAGGTCGACGGCACCCGCAACCCGAAGCCGACCGAGTCCGACTTCGACGAGCGGATCTTCGTGCCCGAGTCCGCATCACCGAGCACCTCCGGCGACCCCGCGTGGATGGCGAACGGCTCCTACGCGGTCGTACGCCGCATCCGCATGCTCCTCGACGACTGGGAACAGCTCTCGGTCAAGGAGCAGGAGGGCGTCATCGGGCGCCGGAAGTCGGACGGGGCGCCGCTGAGCGGGGGCCCGAAGGCGACGGAGACGACCGCGATGGATCTGGAGAAGACGGACGCCCAGGGCAATCTCCTCGTCCCGATCAACGCGCACGCCCGCATCACCCGTCCCGACCAGAACGGTGGCGCGGCCATGCTCCGCCGCCCGTTCTCCTTCCACGACGGCATCGACGCGAAGGGCGTCCCCGACGCCGGTCTCCTCTTCGTCTGCTGGCAGGCCGACCCCCTGCGGGGCTTCGTCACCGTCCAACGCAAACTCGACCGCGGCGACGCGCTGTCGAAGTTCATCCGCCACGAGTCGAGCGGCCTCTTCGCGGTGCCGGGAGGCGCGGCGGAGGGGGAGTACGTGGGGCAGGGCTTGCTGGAGGGCTGACGGTCCTGCTGCCGGGCCGAGGGTCGTACTGCTGGACCGAGGCCCATTAGGGTGAGTCCATGCCAGCCAGCTACGTGTACCTCGGCCCCGAGGGCACCTTCACCGAGGTCGCCCTGCGCACACTGCCGGAGTCCGCGACCCGCGAGCTCGTCCCGATGGTGTCCGTGCCCGCCGCACTCGACGCCGTCCGCAACGGCGAGGCCGAGGCCGCGTTCGTCCCGATCGAGAACTCCGTGGAGGGCGGCATCACGACCACGCTCGACGAGCTGGTCGCCGGCGCCCCGCTGATGATCTACCGCGAGGTCCTGCTCTCGATCACCTTCGCGCTGCTGGTCCGGCCGGGCACCCAGCTCTCGGACATCAAGACGGTCACCGCCCACCCGGCCGCCCAGCCGCAGGTCCGCAACTGGATGAAGGCCAACCTCCCGCCCGACGTCGTCTGGGAGTCCGCCGCCTCGAACGCCGACGGCGCCCGTCTGGTCCAGGAGGGCCGTTACGACGCCGCCTTCGCCGGCGAGTTCGCGGCCTCCCGGTACGGCCTGGAGCCGCTGGAGACCGAGATCCACGACGCGGAGAACGCCCAGACCCGGTTCGTCCTGGTCGGCCGTCCCGCCCGGCCCGCCGCCCCGACCGGCTCCGACAAGACGTCCGTCGTCATCTGGCAGCGCGACGACCACCCCGGCGGGCTGCGCGACCTGCTCGGCGAGTTCGCCGTCCGTGGCGTCAACCTGATGCTTCTGCAGTCCCGCCCGACCGGCGAGGGCATCGGCAACTACTGCTTCGCCATCGATGCCGAGGGCCACATCTCCGACCGGCGGGTGGCGGAGGCGCTGATGGGCCTCAAGCGGATCTGCCTCCAGGTCCGCTTCCTCGGTTCGTACCCGCGTGCGGACGCCACCACCGCGAAGGTACGGCCCACACTGCCGGGCACGTCCGACACCGAGTTCGTGGCCGCGGCGGACTGGGTGGCGCGCTGCCAGGACGGCCGGTTCTGATCCGGCCCACCGCCGGTGCTACCTGCCTATTTTCTTTGTCCACAGAAGTTATCCACAGGGCACCTTCTCGACCTGGGGACAAGTCGACAACACAGCCCTATTCAGTCGACAAATCGCCTTCCCGGGTCCCCCTGTGTCCACAACCCCGTGAGTCACCCTTCGTCCATGTGTCTCCTCGCGTGAATCCTTTAGAGCGACCCATTCCCCCGCGAATCCACTCGAAAGTGGGCGTGAAGGTGGTTTGGGTCGGGAATCCTCAAGGCGGAGTCCGATTCCCCCAGTGATCTTTCCCGAAGTCCACAGATCTTTCGCACAGCCTGTGGATAACTCTGCGGCACTGTGGATTCCTGTGGACGACCGATCCCCAAGTCCCTTGCGACACAAGGAAGTCGAGTCAACCAGGCGCCGAACCTCTGCCCCCTTCAGGGGGTCGCGCCCCGGTTCATTGACTTTCGCCGGCACCGGCCGGGCCCTGCCCACGTGATCGACATTCCAGCCAAAGATCCAGATAAAGGGCGTACAGCGAATTCAAGTCGTGGGCCGGAACCACGCACCGGTAGCCTTGAGGGGTGATTGACCTTCGCCTGCTCCGTGAGGACCCCGACCGTGTGCGCGCGTCCCAGCGCGCCCGTGGAGAGGACGTCGCACTCGTCGACTCCCTCCTGTCCGCCGACGAGCGGCGCAGGTCGTCCGGCGTCCGCTTCGACGAGCTCCGCGCCGAGCAGAGGTCGCTCGGCAAGCTGATCCCCAAGGCCTCCCCCGACGAGAAGGCCGAGCTGCTCAAGCGCGCGGAACAGCTCAAGGCCGACGTCAAGGCCGCCGACGCCGAGCGCGGCGCGGCCGACAGCGAGACCCAGGAGCTCCTCCTCCAGCTGGGCAACCTCGTCCACCCCGACGTCCCCGTCGGCGGCGAGGAGGACTTCGTCACGCTGGAAACGCACGGCGACATCCGTGACTTCGCGGCCGAGGGCTTCGAGCCCAAGGACCACCTGGAGCTCGGCACGATCCTCGGCGCCATCGACACCGAGCGCGGCGCCAAGGTCTCCGGCTCGCGCTTCTACTTCCTGACGGGCGTCGGCGCCCTCCTCGAACTGGCCCTGGTCAACGCGGCGATCGCCCAGGCCACCGCGGCCGGCTTCACCCCGATGCTCACCCCGGCGCTGGTCCGCCCGCAGTCGATGGCCGGCACCGGCTTCCTCGGCCAGGCCGCCCAGGACGTCTACCACCTCGACAAGGACGACCTGTATCTGGTCGGCACCTCCGAGGTCGCGCTGGCGGCGTACCACATGGACGAGATCATCGACGCCGACCGCCTCCCCCTGCGGTACGCGGGCTTCTCCCCCTGCTTCCGCCGCGAGGCCGGCTCGCACGGCAAGGACACCCGGGGCATCTTCCGCGTCCACCAGTTCGACAAGGTCGAGATGTTCTCGTACGTCGCGCCGGAGGACTCGCAGGCCGAGCACCAGCGCCTGCTGGACTGGGAGAAGCAGTGGCTGACGTCGCTCGAACTGCCCTTCCGCGTCATCGACGTCGCCTCCGCCGACCTCGGCTCCTCGGCCTCGCGCAAGTTCGACTGCGAGGCGTGGATCCCGACCCAGGGCAAGTACCGCGAGCTGACCTCGACGTCCGACTGCACGGAGTTCCAGTCGCGCCGCCTGCAGATCCGCGTCCGTGACGGCAAGCAGGTCAAGCCGCTGGCCACGCTCAACGGCACGCTCTGCGCCGTCCCGCGCACCATCGTGGCGATCCTGGAGAACCACCAGCAGGCCGACGGCTCCGTCCGCGTCCCCGAGGTCCTCCGCCCGTACCTGGGTGGCCGCGAGGTGCTGGAGCCGGTAGCCAAGTGAGCGAAGCGGCAGCCACCGGGGGCTCCACGGACTCCGGCAAGACCACGGTGTCCGAGGCGCCCGGGGCCCCCGGCGCGTCCAGGGCCGCTGAACCGTCCGTGACGCCCCCGAAGGTCTCCGAACCTTCCCTGACGCCCCCGGGCTTCCCCTACAAGCTGATCGCGACCGACCTCGACGGAACGCTCCTCGGTTCCGACGACTCGGTCTCGCCGCGCACCCGTGAAGCGCTCGCCGCGGCCACCGCGGCGGGCGCCGCCCACATCGTCGTCACCGGCCGGGCCGTCCCCTGGACCCGCCACATCCTCGACGACCTCGGCTACCGGGGACTGGCCGTCTGTGGCCAGGGCGCACAGGTGTACGACGCCGGAGAGCACCGGCTGCTCACGGCCGTCACCCTCGACCGGCAACTCGCCGCGGTCGCCCTCGCCAAGATCGAGGCGGAGGTCGGCCCCCTGCATCTGGCCGCCAGCCGCGCGGGCCTGGACGGCGAGATCCTGGTCGGTACCGGGTACGCCCTGCACGGCTCGCTCCCCACCACCCCGCTCACGGACGTGTCCGACCTCTGGGCGGCCCCGCTGAACAAGATCTACATACAGCACCCGACCCTGACCTCCGACGAACTCACCGAGGCCTCCCGCCAGGCCGCCGGCGGCTTCGTCACGGTCGCCATGGCCGGTGAGGGCATCGTCGAGCTCCTCCCCCTCGGCCTCACCAAGGCCACCGGTCTCTCCCTCGCCGCCCGCCGCCTCGGCGTGAAGCGCACGGACACCATCGCCTTCGGCGACATGCCCAACGACATCCCCATGTTCACCTGGGCCACCCACGGCGTAGCCATGGCCAACGCCCACCCCGACCTCAAGGCCGTCGCCGACGAGGTGACGTCCTCCAACGAGGACGACGGCATCGCCGAGGTACTGGAACGCCTGCTGCCCTGAGAACGAGTGCCACGGGTAGCCGGCTTCCTGCCGCTACGGCCTCGCGAGGCTGTCCGCACGTACCCCGGCCCGACGACCGGCCGAGCCACTGCGACTGCGACTGCGAACGGCGGAGGATGCACGGATCGAACGTGCGCGGGCAGAACCCGACCACGGCTTAGCAAGCCGGTGCCTTACCACTCGGCCAATCCTCCGGGTGGGCGGCCCACGCGAAGCGATTCGCGCGCTCGAAGCGGCCGCCCCGGGCAGCTCCCCACTGGGGGGACGGGACTCGACGGAGGGGTAACTACTCCGGAGCCCGCCGTGGGCTGCCCTGCAGGGAACTCGGCGTACTGCGCCTGAAGGACAGCATCGCCGGGCTCCTCTCCCAGAACGTGGCGCCGACTCGATCCGGCGACTTGGACATCAACCACTGTGCCCGGCAGCCGGGTTGCCCGCCACCGAATATCGGCCGCCCGGCCCTCGGCCAGCCGAACGGTCAACCGCGGCGCCACTTGCGGCGTCGCGCCTTGCTGAAGAACCATCCGGCGGGCGGTTCGTCCGAGCGCCAGGGCTGGGGATCCGGGGCCTGTCGCCGCCACCGCGCCGCCAACATCCTGGCCCGCGCCGACGGTTCGGCCGTATCGGCGGACCGTATGAAGTCCTCGTCCAGCACGAGGTCGTCCCAGACGTCCTCACGCGCGTCCCGCGTCTCGCCGCCGTCCGACGAGCTCTCCGACTCCGCTGTCATCCCCGTGCCCTCCCGCCCTCCGGCCGCCCTTCCTGGCCGCGTATGCCCCGTGTATCCGTCCCGCCAGTCTGCCTGGACGTGCGTGAAGCCTCCGTCAAGAGCAAAAGAAGGGCCTCCGGGGCGGATCGCCCCGGAGGATTCCGTCACTCCTCGCCGGCGAGCTTCAGCGTCCGCAGTTTCTGCCCCGCGTACCAGGTCGCGCCCGCTGTGACGACCGTCAACAGGACCACCGCGGTCGGCAGTCCGACGTCGGAGGTCACCAGACCGCCGTCGGTGACCTTCTGGGCGACGGCGAGCGCCCACTGCTGGACGCTGAGGGTGCGCGCTCCGTCCACCAGGGACCCGAAGAGGGTCTCCCAGACGAGTGCGTACACGAGCCCGAAGACGACCGCGTGCCGGGTGACCGTGCCGAGGAGCAGGAACATCGCGGCGTACGCGATCGAGGCGACCAGCGCCGCCACCGTGTACGCGACCGCGATCTGCTGCCCGTTGCCGTTCAGGATCAGACCCGCGATCAGCGTCGGTACGGCCGAGAAGGCCATGGTCACCGCGATCGCCACGATCAGCTTGGTGAAGATGATCGTCGGCCGCTTCACCGGCTTGGCCAGCAGATACACCACGGAACCGTCGTCGATCTCCGGTCCGATCGCGCCTGTACCCGCGATGACGCCGATGATCGGCACCATCGTGGCGAGCGCGAATCCGCCCAGGAGATCCGCGGCCACCTGGTCGTCGGCACCGCTCAGGGCGCGCACGGCCACGGAGAGCACGATCAACAGGGCGGGCAGCGCGCTGAGGATGAGGGCCCGGCGGCGGCCGAGCAGGGCCCGGTAGGTGAGCCGGGCGACTGTGGGGTCGTACATGTTCGGCCTCCTACGCCGCGACGAGATACGAGAAGACGGACTCGAGGGACTCGTCCGACGGTGAGACCGTGAGCAGACGGATGCCGTGGTCCCGGGCCACCCTCGGCAGCAGTGTCGTGAACCGGCCGAAGTCGACGGCCTGGATACGCAACGCGCCCTCGGTCATGTCCACTTCGATGCCGGCGGTCGAGGGATCGGCGATCAGCGCGGCGGCCAGGGCCCGGTCGTCGCTGGAGCGCACCAGATAGCGGTGCGGGCGATCCGTCATCAGCCGGCGGATGCGCCGGAAGTCACCGCTCGCCGCGTGCCGTCCGGCGACGATCACCTCGATGTGGGCCGCCAACTGCTCGACCTCTTCGAGGATGTGGGACGAGAAGAGCACCGTGCGCCCCTCGTCGCCCATCCGCCGCAGCAGGTCCATGAGCTGCATGCGCTGGCGCGGGTCCATGCCGTTGAACGGCTCGTCCAGCAGCAGCAGTGACGGTTCGTGGACCAGCGCCGACGCCATCTTCACGCGCTGACGCATGCCCTTGGAGTACGTCGAGATCTTGCGGTCCTGCGCGTACTCCATCTCCACCGTGGCCAGCGCCCGCTGGGCCGCCGTCGCCCCGAGGCCGTGCAACTCGGCGTTGGCGACGACGAATTCGCGGCCCGTGAGGAAGTCGTACATCGCCTCGCGCTCGGGAACGATGCCGATGTGCTTGTAGATCTGCTCGTTGCGCCACACCGGCGTGCCGTCGAGGGTGACGGAGCCCGTGGAGGGGGCGAGGAAGCCGCCCATCATGTTGATGAGGGTGGACTTGCCGGCGCCGTTCGGGCCGAGGAGGCCGGTGACACCGGGGCCGATCGTCATCGTGACGTCGTTGACCGCCACCACGTTGCCGAACCAGCGTGAGACGTGGTCGATGTTGAGCGTGGTCACAGCCCGACCTTTCGGTAGCGGCGCATCAGCAGGCCGTAGGAGCCGGCGATGAGACCCAGGACGACGAGGACGTAGAGGGCTCCCTGCCCGCCGGAGGGCCCGTGCCCGCCGGGGAAGGCCGAGGTGGCGCCCAGGAAGGCGGTCTGCACACCGTCGATCAGCGTGATGGGCGAGAAGAAGCCGAGCCACGGCACCGCGTCCGGGCTGTTCTGCTCGTTGGCGATGGCCTGGACGACGGACACCGCACCGTAGGAGATGGTGAGGACGGCGATGACGGCCGCGATGCCGAAGCCCCGGCGCGGGGTGACCGCCGAGATCACCAGGCCGATACCGGCGAAGAGGAGCGACAGCAACGCCACGGACACCAGTCCCTGTGCCAATCCCTTGGTCTGGTCGGTGAAGTCGAGCTTGGCCAGCAGCGCTCCGACGTACAGCACGAGCAGGGGGACCGCCGTGAGGATGAACAGCGCCGAGGTCAGCGCCGCGAACTTCGCGCGGACGTAGTCGGCGGTCTCGATCGGGCGCGAGAAGTACAGCGGTACGGTCTTGAAGCGCAGGTCGCGCGAGACGGACTGGGGTGCCTGGGAGGCGACGTACAGGCCGATGACGGCCTGCATGATGACCGCGTAGTCGGTGTACTTGACGGGCAGGTCGTTGGCCTGGGTGGCGACCGCGACCGCCACCATGATGGCCGCCGGCACGCACATCACCGCGAAGAGGAGCATGGGCAGCACCTTGGACTTCGCCGAGCGGCCCAGCCCGTACGCGCCCCGCAGGGACTGCGAGTACAGCGAGCGCCGGGCGTAGGCGCGGCCGAGACGGGGGCCGTCGTAGGAGCGGTATCCGATGTTGTGGATACGGCTCTGCTCGCCCGTGCGGGCGGGCTGTCCGCCACCGAGGGACGGTGCCTGTGCACCGTGCTGCTCAACCGCCATGGCCGACCGCCTCCTTTCCTGCGTCCTGGGCGCTCAGGGTGCCGCTCTGCTCGTCGTTGTCCTGGAAGACCTCGGCGATCTGGTGCCTGCGCTGCTCCATACGGACCAGGCCGAGGCCCAGGTCGGCGACGACGTCGCGGACCAGGTCGTGGGTCTCCTCGCCCTCGGCTGTGAGCAGCAGGATGTGCCCGGCGCCCGGGAGGCCGCTGCCGTCGGAGACGGTGACTCCGCGCGCGTGGAGAGCCTGACGCAGCGCGCCGGTGCCGTCCGGGTGCTCGTCGCTGTCGGTGACCTCGATCGCGAGGGTCGCCGTGCTCTGGGTGAAGTCCCTGGTGGAGCTGGACCGCAGGAGCTTGCCGCCGTCGACCACGACCACGTGGTCGCAGGTGCGCTCCAGCTCGCCGAGCAGGTGCGAGGTGACGAGGACGGAGATGCCGAAGTCGGTGTGGATGCGGCGGATGAGGCCGAGCATCTCGTCCCGGCCGACCGGGTCCAGGCCGTTGGTCGGCTCGTCCAGGAAGACCAGTTGCGGATCGTGCACCAGGGCCTGGGCGAGTTTCACCCGCTGTTTCATGCCGGTGGAGTAGCCGCCCATGGGGCGGTACCGCTCCTCGTACAGACCGACATGGCGCAGGGTGTCCGCGGTGCGCTCTCGCGCGGCGGTCGGCGGGAGTCCGGACATGCGGGCCATGTGCACGACGAACTCGGTGGCCGAGACGTCGGGCGGCAGGCAGTCGTGCTCCGGCATGTACCCCACGCGCTCGCGGATGGCGCCGCCCTTGGTGGCGACGTCGAGGCCGAGCACCTCGGCACGGCCCTCCGACGCGGGGGACAGACCCAGCAGGATTTTGATCAGTGTGGACTTGCCGGCGCCATTGGCACCGACGAGTCCGGTCACACCGGGTCCGATGTCCACGGAGAGCCGGTCAAGAGCGGTCACCCTCGGGAACCGCTTGCTCAGGCTTTCGGTCGCGATCACAGTCACGATCTAGACATTAGGGTCGCGGGCCGCCGCGGTCGTCACCCCGCAGAGCTGTCTCGGCCTCACCCTGGAGTCGTACGGGCTCCTAGGGGGCGTCCACCGCCGGTCCCCCTAGGGGTCACCCTGAGGTCGAACGACAGGGAAGAGCCGAGCCGTGCGCGGGCCGCCGTCATGTGAGGGAACGAACGGTGTCACGGTTTCGTGCCCCGGCACTCGCCGCTTTCTTCGCCCGCCGGTTGTCCACAGCCCCGAACGCGCCCGTTGACGCAGCCACCACTCACTGGCACATTCATTGGTGTCACATTGCGAACACGGACCGTGATCGACGACGTCGGACGGGGCGGTGACCACCGATGGACGGCCGAAGGGGGAGACATGACCGATGCGGGCACGCTCGAAGGTGCGCGGGAACGCAGGGTGCGCGCGGACGGAGTCGAGCTGAGCGTCGCCGAACTCGGCGACCCGGAGCGTCCGACCGTCCTGCTCGTGCACGGGTATCCCGACTCCAAGGAGGTCTGGTCCGAGGTCGCCGTACGGCTCGCGGAGCACTTCCACGTGGTGCTGTACGACGTGCGCGGCCACGGCGGGTCCACGGCACCGAAGCCGCTGCGCGGCGGATTCACGCTGGAGAAGCTGACGGACGACTTCCTGGCGGTCGTGGACGCGGTCAGCCCGAACCGCCCCGTGCATCTGGTGGGACACGACTGGGGATCGGTCCAGGGCTGGGAGTTCGCGACGGTCGAGCGGACCGAGGGCCGGATCGCGTCCTTCACCTCGATGTCCGGCCCCTCCCTCGACCACCTGGGGCACTGGATCAAGCGGCGGGTGAAGCGCCCCACCCCGCGCCGGATCGGCCAACTCCTGGGCCAGGGCGCCAGATCCTGGTACGTCTACGTGCTGCACACCCCTGTGCTGCCCGAGATCGCCTGGCGCGGCCCCCTCGGCAAGTGGTGGCCCGGCCTGGTCAGTAGGGCCGAGGGGCTGCCCCAAGGCGACTACCCCAGCGCGTCGTTGCCCACCGACGCCGCGCACGGGGCTTGGCTCTACCGGGACAACCTGCGAACTCGCCTGACCGACCCCCGGGACGACGCGTACGCCCATGTGCCCGTCCAGCTCATCACCGCCCTGGGTGACCCGTTCCTCTCCGAGCGGCTCTACGACGACCTGGAATCTTGGGCGCCGCGACTCACCCGCCGCACGCTGCCCGACAAACACTGGATCCCGCGCACGCGGCCGGATCAGCTGGCCGCCTGGATCACCGAGTTCGTCACGGCGACCGAGCAAGGGCGCCGGGCGCCGATGGCCGCCGGGAAGCACACGGACCGATTCGGGGGGCAGTTGGTGCTGGTCACCGGAGCGGCCGACGGTATCGGCCGGGCCACGGCCCTCGCGTTCGCCGAGGCGGGAGCACGCGTCGTCGCCGTCGACGTGGACGCCGAAGGAGCGGCCCGCACCGCGGAGTCGTCCCGGCGGGCGGGCGCGCCCGAAGCCTGGGCGGAGACGGTCGACGTGTCGGACGAGCAGGCCATGGAGAAGCTCGCCGAGAGGGTCGCCACCGAGTACGGCGTGATCGACGTGCTGGTGAACAACGCGGGGATCGGACTCTCCGGGGCCTTCCTGGACACCACCTTCGAGGACTGGCGCAAGGTCCTCGACGTCAACCTGTGGGGCGTGATCCACGGCTGTCGGCTCTTCGGCAGGCAGATGGCCGAGCGAGGCCAGGGCGGCCATATCGTCAACATCGCCTCGGCCGCGGCGTATCTGCCCTCCAGGTCGCTGCCCGCGTACAGCACCTCCAAGGCGGCGGTCCTGATGCTGAGCGAGTGCCTGCGCGCGGAGTTGGCCGGGCGGAGCATCGGGGTGTCGGCGATCTGTCCCGGCATCGTCAACACCGGCATCACCTCGACCGCGCGCTTCGCGGGGGTCGACGCCGCAGAGGAGAAGCGTCGGCAGCGGAGGACCGCGAAGCTCTACGGACTGCGGAACTACCCGCCGGAGAAGGTCGCGGAAGCCGTTCTGCGCGCGGTCGTCCAGAACCAGGCGGTCGTCCCCGTCACCCCGGAAGCCCGCGGCGGACGCCTCATGTCCCGGTTCGCCCCCCGTGCGCTGCGCGCGCTCGCCCGCCTGGAGCCGCCGCTGTGAGCCGTCAGGACGAACGGAGCGAGCAGGACGACGTACCGGCGGCCGTGTATCGCATCGACGACCTGGCGCACCGCAGCGGCACCACGGTCCGGACGATCCGCGCCTATCAGGACCGGGGACTGCTGCCCAGCCCCGAGCGGCGCGGACGCGCGAATGTGTACTCCGACGCGCATCTGACCAGACTGCGCCAGATCGCCGACCTCCTCGACCGCGGCTACACCCTCGCCTCCATCAAGGAGCTTCTGGAGGCCTGGGACACGGGCCGTGGTCTCGGCGGGGTCCTCGGTCTGGCCGCGGAGGTCGAGGGGCCGTGGACCGACGAGAAGGCCGTACGGATCTCGCGGGCCGAGTTGGCCGAGCGGTTCGGTGGCGCCCCCGACGAGACGGCGGTGGCGGACGCGGTCGACCTGGGGGTGCTGGTGCCGGTCCCGGACGAGGAGAACCTGTTCCTCGTTCCGAGCCCCCAAGAGCTCTCGGTGGCGGCCGAGTTGCACGCCGCGGGCGTCCCCCTGTCCGCGATCGCTGTTCATCTCAGGGAGTTGAGGGGTCAGATCGAGCACATCGCCACCCGTTTCCTGGAGTTCACCACCGAGCACGTGTTCGCCCACTCCATCGGGAAACACCAGCCGCCGACAGAGACCGAAGCGGTCGAAACGGCGGAACTCGTGCGACGGTTGAGGCCGCTCGCCCAGCAGTCGGTGGACGCCGAACTCGCCCGCGCGATGCGGATGTTCGCCACCCGACAGCTGCGCCGGCACCTCGACTCCGACGCCCCGTCCGAACGCGAAGAGGAGCCGCGTTCCGTACTGATCCCGGCGTCGACGATACGAGCCGTGGAGAGCCTGGTTGGTCCGGAGCAGGTCTCCGCCTTCGTCACGGCGGCCGCCGAACGCGAGGTGCAGTCGCGCACTTTGGACACACTGACAGCAAATATGCGCGAAAAAGGATAAATTGATCAATCGATCTGAATCTGACGGGCTGTTGTCCACAGAATCTTCAATTCCCCTGTGGATAACTGCACTTGGCTGTGGATCAAACATCCGCGTCAAAATCAAGTGCGTGACGCGGGTCTCGCCGTGCACGCTGGCGAGATGAACGAACGACGCACCGTGAGAGTGTCGAAATACCTCTCGAAGCACCTGCGGCACCAGCCGGAGCGGATCGGGCTCACGCTCGACGAGGGGGGCTGGGTCAGGATCGACACCCTCATGGAGGCGGCCGCCGCCCACGGTTTCCCCTTCACCAGGGCCGAGCTCGACCATGTGGTCGAGGCCAACGACAAGCGACGCTTCGCGGTCGAGGGCGAGCGGATCCGCGCCAACCAGGGGCACACCGTCGAGGTCGACCTGGGACTGCCCCCGGCGACCCCGCCCCCGTACCTCTACCACGGCACCATCGCGGCCTACCTGGGCGCGATCCGCGCCGAGGGACTGCGCGCCATGAACCGGCACGACGTGCACCTCTCACCCGACCGGGAGACCGCCACCCGCGTCGGCGCCCGCCGCGGCCGGCCCGTCGTGCTGTCCGTGGACGCGGGCGCCATGCACCGGGACGGTCACGTCTTCCGCGTCAGCGACAACGGGGTGTGGCTGACCGAGACGGTTCCGCCCCGGTACCTGCGCTTCCCGGAGTCGCACTGAGCGGAACCACTCGGCGGCTGCCCTTACGCTCGGGGTATGAGTCTGCGTCTGAGCACCGTGATCCTGCCGTACCTCCGCTGGCACGAGGGCGGCCGTGACATGTGGCAGCGGGCCGAGCAGCTCGGGTTCCACACCGCGTTCACCTACGACCACCTGTCGTGGCGAACCTTCCGGGACGGGCCCTGGTTCGGCGCCGTACCCACCCTGACCGCAGCAGCCGCCGTCACCGACCGCATCCGCCTCGGCACGCTCGTGACCTCGCCGAACTTCCGGCACCCGGTGACCCTCGCCAAGGAACTGATCTCCCTCGACGACATCTCCGGCGGGCGGCTCACCCTGGGCGTCGGCGCGGGCGGCACCGGCTTCGACGCCACCGCGCTCGGGCAGGAACCGTGGACGCCGGGTGAGCGTGCCGACCGTCTCGCCGAGTTCGTTCCCCTGCTCGATTGGTTGCTCACCGAGGACTCCGTCTCGTACGAGGGCGACTACTACTCCGCCCATGAGGCGCGCAACATCCCCGGCTGCGTCCAGCGTCCCCGGCTGCCCTTCGCGGTGGCCGCCACCGGTCCGCGCGGGATGCGACTGGCCGCTCGGTACGGGCAGGCCTGGGTGACCACCGGGGACCCCAAGCTGTTCGAGACGGGCACACCCGAGCAATCGGTTCGAGCCATTCGCGGACAGGTGGAGAAGCTGGCCGACACGGCCGCGGCGGTCGGCCGCGACGCGGCCAGGCTCGACAAGATCCTCCTCACCGGTTTCACCCCGGACCGGGGCCGCCCCCTGGAGTCGCTCGACGCCTTCGTGGACTTCGCGGGCCGCCACGCCGACCTGGGCTTCACCGACCTCGTGATCCACTGGCCGATCCCGGACTCCGACTTCGCCGCGGACGAGAAGGTCTTCGAGCGGATCGCCATGGAGGCCCCGGCGCAGTTGGCGTGAGCACCCCGCCCGGAGCCGGCGCTCCCCCGGGGCGCCACGACTCGAAGGGGTGCCAGCAGCGAGAACAGCCGCAGTCAACAGGCCAGACAGTGGGTCAGCCGGCTCTCTGATCACTCACTTGTGCGGGCGCCCGCACGACCGTGCGCGCATATGCGCGACAATGGGGTCCGTGACCTCAGCGACGCGACAGCCCGAGACCCCGGCCCCGACCGTCCCGCTCCGGCTCATAGCCACGGACCTCGACGGCACCCTGCTCCGCGACGACAAGTCGGTCTCCCCCCGCACCGTCGCCGCCCTCGCGGCCGCGGAGGAGGCGGGCGTCGAGGTCTTCTTCGTCACCGGCCGCCCGGCCCGCTGGATGGACGTCGTCAGCGAACACGTCCACGGTCACGGCCTGGCAATCTGCGGAAACGGTGCCGCCGTGGTCGACCTGCACGGCGGCCCCGGCGCCCACCGCTTCGTCAAGGTCCGCGAGCTCGCGCGCGAGAACGCCCTCGACGCGGTACGGCTGCTGCGTGAGGCCGCGCCGGGCACGGTGTACGCGGTCGAGCAGACGTACGGCTTCAACCAGGAGCCCGAGTACCCGAAGCTCCACATGGAGATCCCCGACATCCTGGCGCCCGCCGAGAAACTGCTGGCCCCGGGCGGTGTGGCCGATCACGAGCCGGTGCTGAAGATCCTCGCGTACCACCCGGAGATCGACCCCGACGACTTCCTCGCCACCGCTCGCATCGCCGTCGGCGACCGTGCCACCATCACCCGCTCCAGCCCCAGCGCCCTGCTCGAGATCAGCGGGCCGGGCGTCTCCAAAGCCAGCACCCTCGCCCTGTGCTGCGCCGAGCGCGGTATCTCCCACGAGGAGGTCGTCGCCTTCGGGGACATGCCGAACGACGTCGAGATGCTCACCTGGGCGGGCCAGTCGTACGCCATGGGCAACGCGCACCCGGACGTCCTCGCGGCGGCCTCCGGCCGGACCGTGGCCAACAACGACGACGGTGTGGCGGTCGTGATCGAACGGCTGCTGGCGGAGCGGCTGTAGAGACCTGTCACCCGCCTACAACTTCACCCCGTGCTTCCGCAGCCACGGGACGGGGTCCACACCCGAGCCCAGCTCCGGGGTGACCCGCACCTCGAAGTGCAGGTGTGGTCCGGTGGAGTTTCCGGTGGTGCCCGACTGGCCGATCCACTGGCCCGGGCCCACCCGGTCCCCCTGGTCGACGGTGACGGCGGCGAGGTGCGCGTACTGCGAGAAATAGCCGTCCGCGTGTTTGACGACGATCTCGATGCCGAAGGCGCCCCCGCACGACACCTTCACCACGCGCCCCGCACCGACCGCCCGCACCGGCGTGCCGATCGGTACCGCGAAATCCTGCCCCGTGTGCCGACTGGCCCAGCGCTCACCGCCGCTGCCGTAACCTGCGGAGAGTTCGTACGTGGCCACCGGGGCGACCCACGCGCTCGACGGCTCGCCGTCCGGCTGATCCAAGCGGACCGCTCCCCGGCAGGCGCCGGCCGCGACCGCTTCGTCGGCCTGGCCCTGGAGCGTCCACTGCGCCACTTCGAGCTTCTGCTCGATCGCCTTCTTGTTCCCGGAGAGCCCGGCCTTCCACTCCTCCAGCGCTCGCCACGCCGTAGCCGCCCTCGCCTCGTCCGCAGCGAGCCTCGTTTCCGCGCGACGACTCCTGGTCACGGCGTTGTTGACGGCCAGATCGGCCTGCCACGCCGCCCGCTGACCTCGCATCAGCTCTTCGGGGTCGTCCGCGAACAGCATCTGCGCGGTGTACGGCACCCCGCCGCCCTCGCGGTACTGGGCGCGCGCGATCCGGCCAAGGTCGGCGTTGAGCACGGCGATCTGCTTCCGCTCCTTCGTGAGCAGTTTCTCCAGCCGCACCGTCTTCGCCTTCTGCGCCTCCGCCGCCTGCCGCCCCGCCTCATACCGTTGTGTGGCCACCGCTGCTTCCTCGAACAGCCGCGCCACCCTGGCGCTGATGCCTTCCTCGGCGGACGGGCCCGGAGCCCCGCCGCGATCGCTGTCGGCCGCCGGCCGGGCCGCGACAGTGGCCGAGGCACACAGCACCATGGCGACGAGCAGCGAGTGTCGGCGAGAGAAGCGCATATCAGCGATCGTGGACCTGCGCCGCGCCGTAGTCCTGTTCGAGTCGTACGGCCGGGGGACACTCTGCCCCGGACGGCTCAAGGAATGGAGCCGAACAGGGGCCGGACCGTGGGGCATTCGGCGCTGATCCTTGAAGCCGAGGCAGACCCGTACCGACCGAGCCTGATCAACGGAGCTCAATGGGACTCAACAGCCGACCGAACGCCGGGCCGACCGTCGGGCACCGCCGCAGCAGCTGCGGCGAAGCCGCTGGGCGTTCAGACGCCGGCCAACAGCTCCCCCGCTGCCTCCCGTTCCACCATCTCCCGCAAGGGGCCGTCCACCAGGGCCAGTTCCGCGTAGGTCCCGCGCTGCGCGACGCGGCCCTCCGCGAGGACGACGACTTCGTCCACCGCGTCGAGGCCGGCCAGCCGATGGGTGATCAGCAGGGTCGTACGGCCCTCGGTGGCGGCCAGCAGGTCCGCGGTGAGCGCGTCGGCGGTCGGCAGGTCCAGGTGCTCGGCGGGCTCGTCGAGCACGAGAACCGGGAAATCGGCCAGCAGCGCGCGAGCGAGAGCGAGCCGCTGACGCTGACCGCCGGACAGCCGCGCGCCGTGTTCGCCGATCAAGGTGTCGAGCCCGTCGGGCAGTTCGTCGGCCCAGTCGAGCAACCGTGCCCGCGCGAGCGCGTCCCGCAACTCCCCCTCATCGGCGTCCTTCCGCGCGAGCAGCAGATTCTCCCGCACCGAACTGTCGAAGAGGTGCGCGTCCTGGGCGCACAGCCCCACGAGCCGCCGTACGGCGTCCCCGTCGAGCGTGTACGCGTCCACGCCACCCAGCGTGTAGGTTCCCTCGCGCGCGTCCAGGAAGCGCAGCAGCACCTGCGCGAGGGTCGTCTTGCCGGCCCCCGAGACGCCGACCACGGCGATCCTGCGGCCCTCGTCCAGGGTGAGATCCAACGCGGTGAGCGCGTTCCGGTCCTGCCCGGCGTACCGTGCGCCGAGCCCTTCGAGCCGTAGCGGGAACGGCGACGCCGGCGCCTCGGCCGACTCCTCCGGTTCGCGGACGGGGTCGGGTGTGTCCAGTACCTCGTAGACGCGCTCCGCGCTCCTGCGCACCCGCTGGCGGAACTGGACGGCGAGCGGCATCCCCAGGACCGCCTCGAACGCGGCCAGCGGGGTGAGCACGACGACGGCCATGGCCACGCCGCTCAGCCGTCCGTCGACGACCGCCTGGGCGCCGAAGAGCGCTGTGGCGGCGACGGTGAGCCCGGAGACGAGCGCGGTGAGACCGTCCCCGAGCGCGGTCGCCGTGGCCGCTCGGGAAGCGATCCGGGTGAGCACCTGGTCGGCCCGGCGCGCCTCCGCCGTACGCGCGGGCAGAGCGCCCGCGACGGCCAACTCGGCGGTGCCGGTGAGCAGATCGGCCACGTGGGTGGCCAGTACCCCACGGGCCGGCGCCAGCCGGTACTCCGCCCGCCGGGCCACGGCCCCGGTCAAGATAGGAACCCCGGCCCCGGCGGCGAGCAGGCCGACGGCCAGAACCGCTCCCGCTTCGGGCAGCAGCCAGGCGGTGAACCCGACAGAGGCGGCGGAGACGGTCACCGCGGCCCCGGTAGGCAGCAGCCAGCGCACCCAGTAGTCCTGCAGCGCGTCCACGTCGGCGACCAGTCGTGAGAGCAGGTCCCCCCGCCGGATCGTCCGCAGTCCGGAGGGTGCCAGCCGCTCCAGCCGCCGGTAGACGGCCACCCTCGTGTCGGCCAGCATCCGCAGCACCGCGTCGTGCGACACCAGCCGCTCCGTGTACCGGAACACCGCCCGTCCGATCCCGAACGCCCTCGTCGCCGTCACCGCGACCATCAGATACAGCACCGGAGGCTGCTGCGAGGCCCGTGAGATCAGCCATCCGGAGGTCGCCATCAGCCCGACCGCACTGCCCAGGGCGAGGCTGCCGAGCAACAAGGCGAGGGCGAGTCGGCCCCGTCGCGGCCCGGCCATCCGACGGACCCGGGCCAGAACGCCTCCGCTCTGCTCCAGTGGCAGGTCTTCCCCGGCTGTCGGCTCCGGAGTTTCCTGTCGTTCCGACCGAGCGGACACGGCGACCGCTCGGTCCCGCTCGGCGGCCGGCGCCGCCCCGCGCCCCGTCGCCTCCTCCAGCCGCACCACCCGGTCCGCCACCCTCAGCAGCGCCGGACGGTGGACCACCAGCAGCACGGTCCGGCCCACCGCCAGCCGCCGTACCGCCTGTACGACCTCCGCCTCGGTCTCGCCGTCCAGCGAGGCCGTCGGCTCGTCGAGGAGCAGCACGGGCCGGTCGGCGAGGAACGCCCGGGCGAGGGCGAGGCGTTGTCGCTGCCCGGCGGAGAGTCCGACGCCGTCCTCACCGAGGACCGTGTCCACCCCTGCGGGCAGGGCCTCCACGAAATCGAGCGCTCCCGCGTCGGCGAGCGCCCGCCGTATCGCCGTGTCGTCCGCGTCCGGTCGGGCCAGGCGTATGTTCTCCGCGATCGACCCGGCGTAGACGTGGGGTCGCTGCGGCACCCAGGCCACGCGCGATCGCCACTCGTCCAGGTCGAGCGAGGCGAGATCGGCTCCCCCGACTCGTACACCGCCCGCCGTAACCCCCGCGAACCCCAACAGGACGTGCAGCAGTGTCGACTTGCCCGCGCCGCTGGGCCCGACGAGGGCCACCGTCTCGCCGGGTTCCACGGTGAAGGAGACGTCGGAGACGGCGTCGTACGACCGGCCGGGGTAGCGGACGGTCACCCCGTCGAAGCGGAGGTCACCCTCGTCCGGCACCGCCCCGGTCCCGGACGCCGGCACCGGCGTCTCCAGCACCTCGAAGATCTCCTCTGCCGCCGCGAGTCCCTCCGCGGCCGCGTGGAACTGGGCTCCCACCTGCCGGACCGGCAGATACGCCTCGGGCGCCAGGACGAGGATGACCAGACCGATGTACAGGTCCATCTCGCCGTGCACGAGCCGCATGCCGATGGTGACCGCGACCAGCGCGACCGAGATCGTCGCGAGCAGTTCCAGCGCGAAGGACGACAGGAAGGCGATCCGCAGTGTCCGCATGGTCGCCTGGCGGTACTCGCCGGTGATCCGCTTGATCGACTCGGCCTGGGCCTTGGCCCGGCCGAACACCTTCAGCGTCGGCAGCCCGGCGACGACGTCCAGGAAGTGCCCTGACAGCTGTGACAGCAGCCGCCACTGACGATCCATCTGCGAGCGGGTGGCCCAACCGATCAGCACCATGAAGATCGGGATGAGCGGCAACGTTCCGACGATGATCGCCGCCGACACCCAGTCCTCGGTGACGATCCGCGCGAGGACCGCGACGGGCACGACGACGGCGAGACCCAACTGCGGCAGATAGCGCGAGAAGTAGTCGTCGAGCGCATCGACCCCACGGGTGGCGAGGGCGACCAGCGAGCCGGTGCGCTGCCCGCTCAACCAGCCGGGCCCCAGTGCGGTGGCCCGTTCCAGTAGCCGCCCCCGCAGCTCCGACTTCACCGCCGCACTCGCGCGGTGAGCGGCCAGTTCGGTGAGCCAGGAGACCAGGGCCCGGCCGAGCGCGACCGCAGCCAAGAGAAGCAGGGGAGTGCGGAGTTCGGGAACCGACATTCCGTGCTGGAAGGCGCCGACCACCACCTCGGCGATGAGCATGGCCTGCGCGATGACGAGCGCGGCTCCCGCCACACCCAGCCCGACGACGACCACCAGGAAGAAGCGGGTGGCGTGCGCGTACCGCAGCAGTCGTGGGTCGATCGGTTTCACGTGAAACACCCTTTTCTCAGCAGGCATGTTTCACGTGAAACATGCCTCTTCGGCCCGGGGAGGTACGTTTCACGTGAAACATCGTCAAACGCACCTCCTCGCCGGGACTCAGTGCACCGACTCGGCGATGTGCTGTGTACCGATCCGCTTGCGGAACACCCAGTAGGTCCACCCCTGGTAGAGCATGACCACCGGTGTGGCGATGGCCGCGCACCACGTCATGATCTTCAGGGTGTACGGGCTGGACGACGCATTGGTGACCGTGAGGCTCCAGTCCTCGTTCAGCGAGGACGGCATGACGTTCGGGAAGAGCGTCAGGAAGAGCATCGCGACGGCGGCCACGATGGTGACCCCCGACAGGGCGAACGCCCAGCCCTCCCTCCCTGCCCGAACCGCCGCCAGCGCCACGACCAGAGCGACGACGGCCACGACAGCAGCGACCAGGGAAGCACCGTCGCCCTTCTCGATCTGCGTCCAGAGCAGGAAGAGAAGCGCCAGCCCGGCCGTCACTGCACCTACGCGCAGTGCCAGCTTGCGCGCCCGCTCACGAATGTCCCCGACGGTCTTGAGGCCGACGAACACCGTTCCGTGGAAGGTGAACAGTGCCAGCGTGACCAGACCACCCAGCAGGGCGTACGGGTTGAGCAGGTCGGCGAAGCTGCCGACGTATTCGAAGTCCTGGTCGATCTTCACCCCGCGCACGATGTTGGCGAAGGCCACACCCCACAGGAAGGCGGGGAGCAGCGAGGTCCAGAAGATCGCTGTCTCCCAGTTGCGCTGCCATGTCTCCTCGGGCCGCTTCACCCGGTACTCGAAGGCCACACCACGGACGATCAGGCAGACCAGGATGAGCAGCAGCGGCAGATAGAAGCCGGAGAAGAGGGTGGCGTACCACTCGGGGAAGGCTGCGAAGGTCGCGCCGCCCGCCGAGAGCAGCCAGACCTCGTTGCCGTCCCAGACGGGCCCGATGGTGTTGATGAGGACCCGCTTCTCCGGACGGTTCCGGGCCAGCAGTTTGGTGAGGACACCGACCCCGAAGTCGAAGCCCTCCAGGAAGAAGTAGCCGATCCACAGGACGGCGATGAGGACGAACCAGACGTCGTGAAGTTCCATGACTGTGCTCCCTTGGCCCGGTGCGGCCTAGTACGAGAAGGCCATCGGCTTGTCGGCGTCACGGGAGTCGCCGCCGATCTTCGTGGGCGGGTTGAGGTCGGCCTCCGTCAGCTCGGGCGGCCCCGCCTTGACGTACTTCACGAGCAGCTTGACCTCGACGACGGCGAGGATGGCGTACAGCGTGGTGAAGACGATCATCGAGGTGATGACCTCGCCCTGGGAGACACCGGGGGAGACCGCGTCCTCGGTGCGCAGCACGCCGTAGACGACCCAGGGCTGGCGGCCCATCTCGGTGAAGATCCATCCCCAGGAGCTGGCGATCAGCGGGAAGCCCAGGGTCAGCACCGCGATGCGCCAGTACCACTTGGTGAGCGTCGGACCGAGCGCCTTCTTCGGCAGCAGTACGAGATGCGGAACCTCGTCGTCGCCGACCCGCAGATGCTGCGGCAACAGGAACTTCCGACGCGTGAGCCAGAGGCCGACCGCGCCGATCGCGACGGACGCCATGCCGAACCCGATCATCCAGCGGAAGCCCCAGTAGGCGACGGGGATGTTGGGCCGGTAGTCGCCGGGCCCGAACTTCTCCTGCTCGGACTTGTTCACGTCATTGATGCCGGGGACGTACGAGTCGAAGTCGTCGTTGGCGAGGAAGGACAGCAGGCCGGGGATCTCGATGGCGACCTTGTTGTGGCCCTCGTCGACGTCGCCGTAGGCGAAGACGGAGAACGGCGCGGGCGCCTCGCCGTCCCACAGCGCCTCGGCAGCGGCCATCTTCATCGGCTGCTGCTTGAACATGACCTTGCCGAGCAGGTCGCCGCTGATCGCGGTGAGCATGCCGGCGATCACCACGGTGACCAGGCCGAGGCGGAGCGAGGTCTTCATCATCGGGATGTGCTTCTTGCGGGCCAGATGGAAGGCGGCGATGCCGACCATGAAGGCTCCGCCGGCGAGGAAGGCCGCCGCGAGGGTGTGGAAGACCTGGGTCAGCGCGGTGTTCTGGGTCAGGACGAGCCAGAAGTCGGTGAGCTCGGCCCGGCCCTTCGCCTCGTTGATCCGATAGCCGACCGGGTGCTGCATCCAGGAGTTGGCCGCGAGGATGAAGTACGCCGACAGGATCGTGCCTATGGAGACCATCCAGATGCAGGCGAGATGGATCTTCTGCGGGAGCTTGTCCCAGCCGAAGATCCACAGGCCGATGAAGGTGGACTCGAAGAAGAAGGCGATCAGCGCCTCGAAGGCGAGCGGGGCTCCGAAGACATCACCGACGAAGCGGGAGTAGTCAGACCAGTTCATGCCGAACTGGAACTCCTGCACGATGCCGGTGACGACACCCATCGCGATGTTGATCAGGAAGAGCTTGCCCCAGAATTTGGTGGCCTGGAGGTACTTCTCCTTCCCCGAGCGCACCCAGGCGGTCTGCAGGCCCGCGGTGAGCGCGGCGAGCGAGATCGTCAGGGGGACGAAGAGGAAGTGGTAGACGGTCGTGATGCCGAACTGCCATCGCGCCAGAGTCTCCGGCGCCAGAGCGAGGTCCACGTCTTCTCCTTACATGCCGTGGCACTGCGGCAGTTTGTCCCGCCTGTCACGTACATCTCAGGACAACCGGGACGCGCTTGTGAACGCGTTCACATTCACAAGCAATTATGACGCATGCCCGTTCGAGCATCGATAGGTGGGGGGTCCCTAAGTCCGTGCCGATGGGCCTATGGCGCAAACAAGCACGTCAGCGCTAACGCACATGCGGAAGGGGCTCGGGAGATCCCGAACCCCTCACCACCGAGAGCCCAGAGCGCGAGAGCGCGCAGAACCCTAGAGCTCCTTGCGGAAGGCCTCCGTCACCTTGAGGAAGATGTCGTTGGCCTCGGTCTCGCCGATCGTCACCCGCACGCCCTCACCCGGGAACGGCCGCACGACGACGCCGGCCTGCTCGCACGCGCCGGCGAACTCGACGGTGCGCTCCCCCAGCCGCAGCCAGACGAAGTTCGCCTGCGTCTCCGGCACCGTCCAGCCCTGGCCGCGCAGCGCCTCGACGACCCGGTTCCGCTCGCAGACCAGCGAACCGACCCGGCCGAGCAGCTCGTCCTCGGCGCGCAGCGAGGCGACGGCGGCGTCCTGTGCGAGTTGGCTCACGCCGAACGGCACGGCCGTCTTCCGCAGCGCGGCAGCCACCGGCTCGTGAGCGATCGCGAAGCCGACCCGGAGCCCCGCGAGTCCGTACGCCTTCGAGAAGGTGCGCAGCACACAGACGTTCGGCCGCTCGCGGTAGAACTGGACGCCGTCCGGCACCTCGACATCCCGCACGAACTCGCGGTACGCCTCGTCCAGCACCACCAGCACGTCACCGGGTACCCGATCGAGGAACCGCTCCAGCTCGGCACGGCGGACCGCCGTGCCCGTCGGATTGTTCGGGTTGCAGACGAAAATGAGCCGGGTCCGATCGGTGATCGCGTCCGCCATCGCGTCCAGGTCGTGCACATCGCCCGGCGTCAAGGGCACCTGCACGGACGTGGCCCCGCTGATCTGCGTGATGATCGGATACGCCTCGAACGACCGCCAGGCGTAGATCACCTCGTCGCCCGGCCCGGAGGTCGCCTGCAGCAGCTGCTGGGCCACGCCGACCGAGCCGGTGCCCGTGGCGAGGTCCGTGACCGGCACCCCGAAGCGGTCCGCGAGCTCGTTCATGAGCCCCGTGCACGCCATGTCCGGGTACCGGTTGAAGGACGCGGCCGACCCCGTCACGCTCTCCAGCACACCGGGCAGCGGCGGATAGGGGTTCTCGTTGGAGGACAGCTTGTACGCCACCGGGCCGCCCGCCGCGGCCGGCTTGCCGGGCTTGTAGGTGGGGATCCCCTCCAGCTCGGCTCGCAGCTTGGGGCTCGTCTCGCTCACCGCAGTCCTCCTCGTCGACGTAATGCTTCTCACCTTATGAGGATTCGGCTCCCCTGCGAATGGCCTGTGGACAACCGCGTCCGTACCGCGACCGCACCTCAGCCGTCACACCCGCCCCAGGGGCATCAGCACACGAAGGTGTACGAATCAGGGGGCGCATCGCTCATGGACGTACGCGCCGGTGGCTCACGCCGTAGCGCGCATCACCCGTCCAGGTGAGTTGAGACCTCTTCGAAACATCAGTCGCTTGGCAGGCCCATGCGCGTCGACAAGTCACGTCCTGATATGAAATCGTTCAACTCCCTTGCAATGCAAGGAAATTGACCCTATATGACCTTGCAGAAACGTGCCTGTCAACGAGTGCATATGCGTCCGCACTACCCCACCGCATGAGCCCTACTATCGGCTCGCCATGACAGCAGCAGGGAAGCACCAGGTGAGCCGCGCGGAAACTCCCCGCCGAGGCAGCCGGTCAGGGCGGGCGGGCATCCGGGACGTGGCCGCCGCCGCCGGAGTCTCCATCACGACCGTTTCCGACGCCCTCAACGGCAAGGGCCGGCTCCCGGACGCCACCCGACGCCATGTACGCGAGGTCGCCGACCGACTTGGCTACCGCCCCTCGGCGGCCGCCCGAACTCTCAGAACCGGCAAGTCGGGCCTCATCGGCCTGACCGTGACCACATACGGGGATGAACCTTTCACCTTCACCGAGTTCGCGTACTTCGCGGAAATGGCGCGGGCCGCCACCTCGGCCGCGCTGGCCCGGGGCTACGCCCTGGTCATCCTCCCCGCGACCTCGCGGCACGACGTGTGGTCGAACGTCGCCCTGGACGGCACCGTCGTCATCGACCCCTCCGACCATGACCCGGTCGTCAGCGAACTGGTCCGCCAGGGATTACCGGTGGTCTCCGACGGCCGACCGGCCGGCTCGCTGCCGGTCACCGCGTGGGTCGACAACGACCACGAGGCCGCCGTCCTCGGCATCCTCGACCACCTGGCCGACGCGGGCGCCCGCCGGATCGGACTTCTCACCGGCACGACGACGGACACGTACACCCATCTCTCCACCACCGCATACCTGCGCTGGTGCGAGCGCGTGGGCCAGGATCCCGTCTGCGAGTCCTACCCGGCGCACGATCCGTGCGCCGGAGCCGTCGCGGCCGACCGGCTGCTGGCCCGGCCGGACCGCCCGGACGCGGTCTACGGCCTCTTCGACCCGAACGGCACCGACCTGCTCGCCGCGGCCCGGCGTTACGGTCTACGCGTCCCCGACGACCTGCTGCTCGTCTGCTGCAGCGAGTCCGCCGTGTACGCGACCACCGAGCCGCCGATCACCACGCTCTCGCTGAAGCCGCGCCGGATCGGCACGGCTGTGGTCCAGCTCCTCATCGACGCGATCGAGGGGGTCGAGTCGGACCAGCCGGTCGAGCAGGTGATACCGACGGAGTTGATCGTGCGGACCTCGTCCGAGCGGCGTCCACCGCGCACGACGGTCAGCCCGCCACGATCACCTGAAGCGGGTTGACGCCCCACTTGAGGATCCGAACGGGGATTGGGCGGGGAGAGCCCCGCCCAATTCGGGAGAAAACCGCGGTGAACTGGGGCCCTGCGCCATTTCACCACCCCTGGGTCATCACACGGCGCGATCCGCATTCCTATGATGGGCGCACACACCGCGGGCCGCTGCGACCAGGCAGTCCGATGCGGTGCAGATGCGGGCGATGGTGGTGGAGGGGTCGATGACTCAGGGGGCCGGTCAGGGACCCGAGGTGCGGACGCCGACGGTGCGCGATTTCCGCGTGCCCGCGTACGTCCACGAGGCCGGTCCGTACGGACACTCCGCGGACCCCGGCGAAGCGTCCGGGCCCGCCGAGGATCCTGAGGGCTACCCCGAGGGATACACCCCGACCCAGCGGGACCTTCCGGTGATCAACCGGGGCGACACCCTCCAGGTCGTGATCGACCCGGAGACCACGGCGGCCGAGCCGTCCTCCGCCCGGCCGAGCCCGCTCTTCGTCGTCGGAGACGTCCACGGCTATCTGGACGAGCTCCTCGCCGCGCTCCGCGAGAAGGGCCTCGTCGACGCCGCGGGCAACTGGTCGGCGGGCACCGCCCGGCTCTGGTTCCTCGGCGACTTCACCGATCGAGGCCCGGACGGCATCGGCGTCATCGACCTCGTGATGCGCCTGTCCGCCGAGGCCGCCGCGGCCGGCGGCTACTGCAAGGCCCTCATGGGCAACCACGAGCTGCTGCTGCTGGGCGCCAAGCGCTTCGGCGACACCCCCGTGAACTCCGGCGCGGGCACGGCCACCTTCCAGGCCGCCTGGCTCCTCAACGGCGGCCAGAAGACCGACATGGACCGCCTCCAGGACCACCACCTCCAGTGGATGGCCCGTCTGGACGCCATGGAGGAGGTCGACGGCCACCTCCTGGTGCACTCCGACACCACCGCCTACCGCGACTACGGCGACTCCATCGAGGCGGTCAACGACACAGTTCGCGAGACCATCACGCGCAACGACCCGGACGAGGTCTGGGACCTCTTCCGCAAGTTCACCCGCCGCTTCTCCTTCCGCGACGAGGGCGGCGCCGATGCCGTGCGCTCGCTGCTCGAGACCTATGGCGGCACCCGCATCGTCCATGGTCACAGCCCCATTCCGTACCTCCTGGGAGAGGTCGGCTCGGAGGACGGCGAGGACCGCACGGGCCCCTCGGTCGACGGACCGTACACCTATGCGGACGGTCTGGCCGTCGCCATGGACGGCGGTGTGACCATGGCCGGAAAGCTGCTGGTCCAGGAACTTCCGCTGCCTACCTGAGGCGTCAACGGGCAGGCGTCCCCCGTCGGAAGACTTCGCTGGCCAGGGGCCAATTTCCTCAAACCCCCTGTCACCGCCTGCCGTCACCGCTCTACCATCGGCTTATCCGTAGCAGGCTCCCCTCCGTTTCTGCCCGACGGCTCGTCAGCATGCCGAGCCACAAGCCCTACGGAGCATCGGGGGATGCACATGAACAGCGTTCCGCAGCACCTGCTCAGTGAGGACCGCCAGGAGTACGAGCGGATCCTCGGCGAGGCGCTGCGCTCCGCACCACACCGCCCGGAATTCGCCGCCGGTCTCCAGCGGCTCAACCCCGAACAGCTGCGCACCATGGCCCTCAACGCCTCGGCGATCATCACCGCCGCCGCGGCGACCGAATACCAGTACTACGTCAAGGTCCGCGACGAATTCCGCAGCCCGTCGTCGGCCACCACGCCTGCCGCCGAAGGGACGGCGTCCGGCTCCAGCGAGCCGGACGGCTCCACAGCGGGACTCGCCGCCACCGTGGGCGAGGTCACAGAAGCGGCGGGCGCGGGCGTCGGTGCCATCGCCGCGGTACTCGCTCCGGTCCTCGCCGGAACCGCGGCGGTGCTCTTCCTGCTCGTGGGTTACGTCATGAAAGTGCTCGACCCGGAGCGGGCGATCGCCGAGACCCTCCTCACCACGGGGTGGGTCTTCGGTGCGGTCACCGCGGCGGCGATCCTGGTGGCCGCCGTCGGGCTTCTGCTCACCGCCCTGCGCAACAACGCCACCGCACTCCTCGACGAAGGAACGCGCAGCGAGCTGAACGAGGAGGTGACCCGGGCCAGGGAAGCCTGGCGCGAGGCCCTCCTGGAGCGCGGCATCCTGCCGTTCCTCCGCGATGCCCTCGCGAACCCTGGTCCGGCGCTGCTGCTGGAGCCGGACCGTCCGGCCCCGCCCAGCCGTATGCCGCACCTCGGCTACAACCGCCCGAGCTTCAGCAGCAGCCCGGAGAGTGGCAGCGCCGGCTCGCGGCCCAGCTACAGCAGCCCGGACTTCTCCAGCCCGGACTTCGGCGGCCCGGAGCACCAGCCGGACTGACAACCGGCCTCCGGCCACCGCCCACCCGCGGCGGCGGGCTCTCCCGGCAACCGGCCGGAAGAGCACCGCTCGTCGCACGGGGTGCGCGACCCGCACGGCTTCAGGAGGACCCGCGCCCAGGCAGCGGGAGCCGACGAACGAGCCCCTTTCCGCGGCCGAACGTGCTGGCTCCCGCCCACGTGCCTCAGTCGGCCATCGGCAGATAGACCCGGTTACCCGCCTCGGCGAACTCCTTGGACTTCTGGGCCATGCCCGCCTCGATCTCGGCCCGGGAACCGCCGTGCTCACGACGGATGTCCTGGGAGATCTTCATCGAGCAGAACTTCGGTCCGCACATGGAGCAGAAGTGAGCCGTCTTGGCCGGCTCCGCCGGGAGCGTCTCGTCGTGGAATTCGCGGGCCGTGTCAGGGTCGAGGGCCAGGTTGAACTGATCCTCCCAGCGGAACTCGAAGCGGGCGTCCGACAACGCGTCGTCCCACTCCTGTGCGCCTGGGTGTCCCTTGGCGATGTCCGCCGCGTGGGCCGCGATCTTGTAGGTGATGACGCCGGTCTTCACGTCGTCACGATTGGGCAGCCCCAAGTGCTCCTTCGGCGTGACGTAGCAGAGCATCGCGGTGCCCCACCAGGCGATCATCGCGGCACCTATGCCTGAGGTGATGTGGTCGTACGCCGGAGCGACGTCCGTCGTCAGCGGGCCGAGCGTGTAGAACGGAGCCTCGTCGCAGATCTCCTGCTGCAGATCGATGTTCTCCTTGATCTTGTGCATCGGGACATGTCCCGGACCCTCGATCATGGTCTGTACGTGGAAACGCTTCGCGATCCGGTTCAGTTCTCCGAGAGTGCGCAGCTCCGCGAACTGCGCCTCGTCGTTGGCGTCCGCGATGGAGCCGGGCCGAAGGCCGTCGCCGAGGGAGTAGGTGACGTCATAGGCGGCGAGGATCTCGCACAATTCCTCGAAGTTCTCGTAGAGGAACGACTCCTTGTGGTGGGCAAGACACCAGGCCGCCATGATCGAGCCACCGCGCGAGACGATGCCGGTCTTGCGGTTGGCGGTGAGCGGCACGTAGGCGAGGCGTACGCCCGCGTGGACCGTCATGTAGTCCACACCTTGTTCGGCCTGCTCGATGACGGTGTCCTTGTAGATCTCCCAGGTGAGCTCCTCGGCCTTGCCGTCGACCTTCTCGAGCGCCTGGTACAGCGGCACCGTACCGATCGGGACGGGGGAGTTGCGCAACACCCACTCGCGGGTGGTGTGGATGTTCCGGCCGGTGGACAGGTCCATGACCGTGTCGGCACCCCAGCGGGTCGCCCAGGTCATCTTCTCGACCTCCTCCTCGATGGAGGAGGTGACCGCGGAGTTTCCGATGTTGGCGTTGACCTTCACCAAGAACCGCTTACCGATGATCATCGGCTCGATCTCGGGGTGATTGACGTTCGCGGGCAGTACGGCCCGGCCTGCGGCGATCTCCTCGCGGACGACCTCCGGCGAGACGTTCTCCCGAACGGCCACGTACTCCATCTCGGGCGTGATCTCACCGCGTCGGGCGTACGCGAGTTGGGTCACGGCCCGGCCGTCGCGGCTCCGGCGCGGCTGGCGCGGCCGCCCGGGGAACACCGCGTCCAGGTTGCGCAGACCGCCACGCGGCGAGGTGTGCTTGATCCCGTCGTCCTCGGGCCGAACAGGACGGCCCGCGTACTCCTCGGTGTCTCCCCTGGCGATGATCCAGTTCTCGCGCAGGGGGAGCAGCCCCCGCCTGACGTCGGTCTCCGCGGTCGGATCGGTGTATGGGCCGGAGGTGTCGTACAGGGTGATGGACTGTCCGTTGGTGAGGTGCACCTGGCGGACCGGCACCCGCAGATCGGGGCGCGAGCCCTCGATGTACGCCTTGTGCCAGCCGATGGACTTCCCGGCCTCCAGGGGCTGTTCACCCTGGTTGTTCTCGCCCTCGGACGCGGTGGAAGCCCCGTCTGTCTGGCTGGAGGCAGGCGTGCGTGTGTCCTCGATGGTCATGAGACCTACTCCCTACGCCGGCATTACCCGGTAACAGGTTCAGCGGTCGACGCAGCGAATTCCGCCCGACGATGTTCCACGTGAAACATCGCGTCTGCGGAGGTCAGCGCCCTCTCAGCCCGGTGCTCCGAGCTCCCGCGTGTGCAAAGGTGCCTCCACGCTAGCGGCAGATGTGGCGCGGTGAACAGTGGGCATCGCTCGTTCTTGCGATGATCGGTCGGTGACCACGACGCAGCAGCCCCCGCCTCCACCCCCCGAGCCGCCCCACGGCCATGGCCCCGGAAACGGCCATGGGCATGGTTCCGGCGGTGGCCCTGGATACGGCTCCGGAGGCGGCCACGGCTCCGGTGGCGGAGACGGTGCCGGAGGCGGACATGGCCAAGGACCGTCCTCCGGCGGCGGCCACGGCCATTCCCACAGTCATAGCCATGGCCCCGCCGCGCCCGTGTCGCAGCACCTGCGCAAGGTCATCGCGGCGGTGCTGATCCCCTTCGCGACCGCGGTCGTCGTGGGTCTCGTCGTGCTCTGGCCCGGCGGCGCCCCGGCGCACGAACGCACGGGGGTGGGCTTCGACCGACAGACGCAGCAGGCCACCGTCACCAAGGTCGAAGAGGTCAGCTGCTCGTCGGTGAACGCCTCGGGCGGCACCCCGACCGGCGACACGTCCACCGCCGAGGGCTCGTCCGCCCAGCAGCAGGCGAACGGCACCTGCAAGAAGGCCACGGTCCGGGTCGACACCGGTGACGACAAGGGCCGTACCTTCACGGAGATCGTTCAGCCGGACCAGTCACGGCAGTTGGAGCAAGGCCAAGAGGTCGTGGTCGCGTACGAACCCGCCGCGCCCAAGGACCTGCAGTACTCGGTCACCGATGTGAACCGGAAGTTCCCGATGGCGCTGCTCGCCGGGATCTTCGCACTCGCCGTCGTGGTCGTGGGCCGGATGCGCGGTGTCATGGCCCTGGTGGCACTGGCCATCAGTTTCCTGGTGCTGACCCTCTTCATCCTGCCGGCCATCTTGCAGGGCTCGAACCCGCTGGTGGTGGCAGTGGTCGGGGCCAGTGCCATCATGCTCATCGCCCTCTACATGTGCCACGGACTCTCGGCCCGGACATCCGTGGCGGTGATCGGCACCCTGATCTCACTGCTGCTGATCGGCCTGCTGGGTTCGGGGTTCATCGGCTCGGCCTACCTGACCGGCAACACCGACGACAACACCGGTCTGATCCATGGGCTGTACCCGACGATCGACATGAGCGGTCTGCTGCTCGCGGGCGTCATCATCGGCTCCCTCGGCGTGCTCGACGACGTGACGGTCACGCAGACGTCGGCGGTGTGGGAGCTGCACGAGGCCAATCCGACGATGGGCTGGCGCAACCTGTACCGCGCGGGCATCCGGATCGGCCGCGACCACATCGCGTCGGTGGTCAACACTCTCGTGCTCGCCTACGCCGGTGCCGCGCTACCACTGCTGCTGCTCTTCTCGATCGCGCAGAGCAGCGTCGGTACGGTCGCCAACAGCGAGCTCGTCGCCGAGGAGATCGTGCGTACGCTCGTCGGCTCGATCGGGCTGGTGGCCTCGGTGCCGGTGACCACCGCGCTGGCCGCCCTGGTCGTCTCCGCCGACCGCCCGGGCGCCCCGGAAACGGCATCCGTGCCCGCTCCGGCCCGGGGCGGAAGGGGTCGCCGCCGCAAGCGCTGAAGCGTTACGGCACCCCCGGCGGCGTAACGTTCAGCCCGCGCTCTGCTCCTCCGCCAGGATGCGGTCCAGCGCCTCGTCGAGCAGTGCGTCGAAGTCGGCGAGGGAACGCTCCTGTCCCAGCGGCACGAGCTTGTCCGTGCGGTCGAGGAAGGCCACCAGTGGGGCCGTGCCGACCCGGAACATCGCCTGGTCGCTTCCCACCTGAAGGCGGATCAGGACCTCGCCGAACGTCTCCGGATCGGCGGGCGCGATGTGGACGTCCCCGTCCCCGCACGGACGGCCGACTCCGTCGATGAGCAGTTCCCGCCCGAAGGCCCAGGTCACCGGGGCATCACCAGGCAGGTGAAAGGTCAGCCGCACGGCATAGGGATCACAGGTCTCGTAACGCAGCTCCACGGGAATGCGGAAGGAGAGCTCCTCCGAGACGAGGAAGCTCATCATGACCTCTGCCTGTACCGACTCGCGCATCGCCTACCCCGCCGTGTTCGTCGACTGGCCAGGAATCATCCGCCTGACACCCCTGGAAGTTTGCTGAAAGTACACGAGAGATCACAAGGAGTGATTTTTCAGATGCTGATAGAGATCGCGAGTGTCCCTAGTAGCTTTCCGATCTCCGTCTGCAACTGGTGGGCCACCGGCAACAGACGGGTCGCCTGGTGCGAGGGCAGTGAGATGGCGAGGGTCCCGGCAGTCGTCCCGACGGTGAGGGGAATCGCGGCGCAGACCGTCCCGAGGGCGTACTCCTGCTGTTCGACCACCGGCTCCATGCGCCCAATGCGCCCGAGGCGCCGGAGCAGCGTCTCCTCGTCACGAACCGTGTACGGGGTGAGCGACTGCACCGGATAGCGGTCCAGATGGTCGCGGCGGGCCTCCTCGCTCAGCTGCGACAGCAGGCACTGTCCGATGGCGTGGGCGTGCCCCGTTTCACGGAAGTCGGCCCATTCCTCGACGGCCGGTGTGTTCGGGCTGTCGGCGACGCACAGGACCTCGATCTCGCCGTCCCGGTAGATCGCGAAGTAGACGGGCACGCCCAGGGTGTCCCGCCAGTGCGCCAGCGCCTCGCTCACCGTGCTGCGACGTTTCTGCTGCGCCCCGCTGCTGCTCAGCCGCTCGGCCGCCTCACCGAGGAAGAACAGCCCCCTGTCCCGGTACAGGTAGCCCTCGTGCACCAGTGTGCGGAGCAGGTGGTACGCCGTGGGCAGCGCGAGTCCGGCGTCCCGTGCCAACTGTTTGGCGGGCGCTCCGTGTCCCCGCTCGGCAACGGCTTCCAGTAGCCGCATCGCCCGCTGCACAGAACCGATCAGGGTGCCGGAATTCGCCTCCGGCACGGTCGGCGGCGTTGGGGACGGGATACGGGCTCCCCTACCCGCCCCGTGCCCGTGGGACGGCTCAGGGCGCACGAGCCCTGTCGTCTGCGCCTGGCTCCGGAGCTGGGGTGCCGGCGGCTGGGCTTCGGTACGGGTCGACGATGACGGCGTCTGCGCCTGTGCCAGAGCCGATCCCGGGGCGGTCGCCGGGGTGGTGTCCGTCGCCGGGGCCGCCGGACGCTGCGTCCGCGTCCGGGGCGCGGACGGCTCTGGCCGCCGAATGTTCTCCTCGCCCGGGGAGGTACGTGGCTGCACAGGGGGAGCCGGGGCCGTCGAGGGCGTCGTACGCGGGGGTGGTGGTGGGCCATGCGTCTCAGGGGCCCGGGCACGTGGCTGCTCGGCAGTCACCGGGCTTGATCGTGGGCCCGGCTGCGTAGGAGGAACCGCGCTCTGAGCCGACCGGGGGCTTGGCCTGGCGGGTGGGGAGAGCTGTTCTGCTGGTGCGGTGTCAGCCGTGGCCAAGGGTCACTCCCGAAGCGCGAGGAGGGCCGCCCGTGCGGGGGCACGGGAGGAGATGCGCCGCTCGCGGGGATCGAGCCCGCGACGAGTTTCCGGACTCTAGCCGCCCCTCACCGCCCGCAGACGGCCCCGCCGGGAAACTTCCCCCTGGCGAGGGAACCTCACGTTCCTGTTACCGCCGCGCCCTGACGGGCTTCACCCACTCACGCCTCAGCCGTTGCACGGCGCTGACACCTCACCAGTCGCCGCGCGACGAGGACCCCGCCGTGAACTTCCTGACGACGTAGATCAGTCCGCCGACCAGGGCCACGAAGACCAGCACCTTGAAGAGCAGGCCGACCACGACCTGGACGACGCTGACTATCAGCCCTCCGAACACCAGCAGGGCGATGACCGGCATCGCGATCCACTTCACCCACCACGGCATCCCCGCGAAGATCTCCCGCATCGCCCTTGCTCCTTGTCTCCACCCGTCGCCCGCCACCGGGACACTGATTCCGGGCCTTCTGCTGCCTTGTCGTCGATGCTAGGCCCGCGCAGGAGCGTTCCGGGGGCTTCGCACCCCTTGTCCGTCCCTGATCGTCCCCCTAGGGAACGCCGAAGTGGACGTCAGCCCTCCGGCGGAGAGAACACCACGACGACCCTCAGGTCCTCGGTGATGTGGTGGAACTTGTGGGCGACCCCGGCAGGCACATACACGACACTGCCGCGCGCCACCTGAGTCGTCTCCAGCCCCACCGTGAGCGAGGCACGGCCGCTCACGACGAGGTACACCTCGTCCTGGCTGTGCGGCCTCTGCGGATCGAGCTCGCCGGCATCGAGCGCGTACAGGCCGACCGACATGTTCCGCTCGCGCAGGAACTGCAGGTATGCGCCGTCGTTGGCGGCGCGCTCCGCCTCCAGTTCGTCCAACCGGAATGCCTTCATCGACTTAGTCGCCCCTGCCCAGTACTCGTACCAATCGCTTCTGCCACGATCAGACACATGATGAATTTCCTAGTCAAGACGATCGCCAACGCGGGCGCCCTTGCGGTCGCGGTGTGGCTGGTGGACAAGATCACGCTGACCGGGGACAGCACGGGCAAGAAGGTCGGCACGCTGCTGCTGGTCGCCCTAGTCTTCGGCCTGGTGAACGCGGTGGTCAAGCCGCTCGTACAGCTGCTGACCCTCCCCCTGTTCATTCTCACGCTCGGCCTGTTCACGCTGATCGTGAACGCCCTGATGCTTCTGCTCACCTCCTGGCTGGCCGACGTCCTCGACCTGAGTTTCCACGTGGAGGGCTTCTGGATCGCCGTTCTCGGCGGCCTGATCATCTCGATCGTCTCCTGGGCGCTTTCCCTCGTCCTGCCCGACGGGGACTGAGGGCCCGGCATGACGTACCGAGTCTGTTTCGTCTGCACCGGCAACATCTGCCGTTCCCCGATGGCCGAGTCCGTCTTCCGCGCCCGCGTCGAAGAGGCGGGGCTCGGCGCAGTGGTCGAGGTCGACAGCGCGGGGACCGGGGGCTGGCACGAGGGCGACGCCGCCGATCCGCGCACGGTCGTGGTCCTGGAGTCGAACGGCTACGGAAGCGTCCATGCGGCCCGGCAGTTCCAGGTCTCGTGGTTCTCCCGCCTCGACCTCGTCATAGCCCTCGACAAGGGCCACCTCAAGGCCCTGCGCCGCCTCGCCCCGACGGCGGCGGATGCGGACAAGATCCGCCTCCTGCGTTCCTACGACCCCGCCGCCGGAGACGACCTCGACGTTCCGGACCCCTACTACGGGGGCATGGACGGGTTCGAGGAGTGTCTGGAGCTCGTGGAGGCCGCGAGCCCAGGTCTGCTGGCCACCGTGCGCGAGAAGGTCGAGGTAGGGGCCGCATGAGCACCGAGAACCCCGCTTCGGGCCTCGGCGAGGGCACCCGCGCGGTGCGCGCCGGACTGCCCGAGCCCGTCAAGCACGAGCCCACCCTCCCCGGACCGGTCTTCGCCGCCCACTATCACCTGCCGGGCGAGCCCACGGGCCCGTACGCCTATGGACGCGACCAGAACCCCACCTGGACGCTGCTGGAACGGGCCATCGGCGAACTGGAGGCCCCCGGGCAGGACGACGTCGAGACGGTCGCCTTCGCGTCCGGCATGGCCGCCATCTCGGCCGTCCTCTTCTCCCAGGTGCGCTCCGGTGACGTCCTCGTCCTGCCGAGCGACGGCTACAACGTACTTCCGCTCGCCGGTGAACAACTGCGGGCGTACGGCGTCGAGGTGCGCAGCGCACCGACGGGCGGCAACGCCCAGCTCGACGCTCTGGACGGCGCCAGACTGCTGTGGATCGAGACACCGTCGAACCCGGGGCTGGACGTGTGCGACGTGCGGCGGCTCAGCGAAGCGGCACGTGCGCGTGGGTGTCTGGTGGCCGTCGACAACACCCTGGCGACACCACTGGGGCAGCGCCCACTGGATCTGGGTGCCGACTTCGCCGTGGCCAGTGGAACGAAACAGCTGACCGGCCACGGGGACGTCCTGCTCGGGTACGTCGCCGGGCGCGACCCCGCGCTGATGGCCGACGTGCGGCGATGGCGCAAGATCGTCGGAGCGATCCCCGGCCCGATGGAGGCCTGGCTCGCACACCGCTCGCTCGCCACGCTCCAACTCCGTGCCGACCGGCAGAACGTCAACGCCCTGGCGGTGGCCGAGGCGCTCAAAGGCCGGCCCGAGGTCACCGGGGTGCGCTATCCCGGGCTGCCCGACGATCCCTCGCACAAGATCGCCTCACAGCAGATGCGGCGCTACGGGTGCGTGGTGTCGTTCGCGTTGCCCACGCGCGCGCGTGCCGACCGTTTCCTCGACGCGCTACGCCTCGTGGACGACGCCACGAGCTTCGGCGGGGTGCGCTCCACCGCCGAGCGACGCGGCCGCTGGGGAGGTGACGCGGTTCCGGAGGGCTTCATCCGTTTCTCGGCCGGCGCTGAGGACACGGACGATCTCGTGGCGGACGTACTGCGGGCGCTCACTGTTGCCGCCGACTAGCGCCGACGCTACGCACAACGGACGGTCCGAGCCTCCCCCCTCGTGGCTCGGACCGTCCCCGGTTCTCCGCGCGAAGAACCGCGCGAACAAGGCTAGTTGACTCTGTGTCAGTGTCCAATCACAGTAGCGACAGAGACCTATCGACTTATTTATAGTTGGGCGCTCCGGAGGCAGCGAGGGGAGGCGACCATGGATCTGGCCCTACTGCGGACGTTCGTGACCGTGCACCGGGCCGGTTCCTTCACCCGTGCCGCCGCCCTGCTGGGTCTTTCACAGCCGGCCGTCACTTCCCAGATACGCACTCTGGAGCGCCAGTTGGGCCGCCCGCTCTTCCTGCGGAAGGCCCGGGGGGTGACTCCGACGACCATCGGCGACGAGCTCGCCCACAAGGCCGCGCCGCATCTCGACGCGCTGGTGGAGATCGCCGAGACCGGCCTCGACGACGACTCCTCCTTACGGACCCTGCACCTCGCCGGACCTCCGGAATTCACCGCCGAGCGGGCCCTGCCCGCGCTCACCGTCCTGACCCGCGACGACGGCCAGGGCTTCGCGCTGCGGGTCTCCTTCGGGAACTCCGACGAGGCGCTGGAGGGCCTTGCCGCCGGGCACCACGACCTGGCCATCACCACCGCACAGCCGCGTGGTGCCCTGCTCAGCGCAGCCCCCCTCTGCGACGAGGAGCACGTCCTGGTCGCCGCCCCGCGCTGGGCGGACGAGATCGGCCCGGGCAGGCTGGGGCGCAAGGGGGCGCACACGCTGGAGGAGCTTCCCCTCGTCGAGGTACACGAGTCACTGCCCTTCATCGCCCGCTACTGGGCGGCGGTCTTCGACGCCAGGCCAGGCACCTCCGGGACCGTCGTCGTCCCCGATCTGCGCGCGGTGATCGCCTGCGCGATCTCGGGGGCCGGGCTGGCCGTGGTCCCCCGTTACCTGTGCGCTTCCGCCCTGGAGCGTGGTGACCTCGTCACGCTCCTCGAACCCGCTGTGCCGCCGCTGCGGACCTATTTCCTGGTGGTCCGCACCGGCACCCTGGCCATGCCGCACATCGCGCGGGCCCACGAGTGGCTGTTGGGGACAGCAGCGAACTGGTCCTGAGGCACTCTTGGAGCCTCCGCGCAGAGAGGGTGCCGACCGCAGGACGACCGCAGACGGACTGTGAGCGCCGGGGTGCCACTCTTCCTGGCCACGGTGATGTTTCACGTGGAACATGCGGGGCCACATTTCTCCCATGACCGTACGACCCGTGGTCAAGCGCACCGCCCGCGCCGTTCTGCTCGACGGCGACGACCTGATCCTGATCAAGCGGACCAAGCCGGGCATGGATCCCTACTGGCTCACGCCGGGCGGCGGTGTCGAACCGGAGGACACCACGGTCGTCGACGCGCTCCACCGCGAAGTCCACGAGGAGCTCGGCGCCAAGATCACCGATGTGGTGCCCTGTTTCGTGGACACCGTCGAACACATCGGCGAGGACGGCGGCGCCACCGGTGTGAAGGTCCAGCACTTCTTCGTCTGTCGTCTGGAGTCCATGGACCCTTCCAAGCGACACGGCCCCGAAGTGGATGAGCCTCTGGGGGAATACGAGATCGTGCGCATCCCCTTCACCCGGGTCGGCATCGCCTCCGTACATCTCGTCCCGTTGTCCCTGCGGCACTACCTGGACGGGAACATCGAGGGGGTGCGGGCGATGCACGCGCCCGACCTGGGCTGACGACCTCCGGCGATCAATCACCCTCCCGGTCTCAGACGTCAGTCCCCGGCAGCCACCAGCTCCTCCACCGAGTCGTGGCGTATGCGGTCGGCTGAAATCCCGGCGGCCTTCAGCGCGTCCACACCACTGCGGATCATGCCGGGCGGACCGGAGAGGTAGGCGTCGTACCCGTTCCAGGGGCCGTGGTCCCGTATGGCGTCGGGCAATTGCAACAGTCCGTGCTTGTCCACGACCGGACGGACATCGAGCCAGGAGTTGCTCTGCTGCAGCCGTAGCAAGGTGTCGAGGTCGTAGAGATCCTGGCCGGTGCGGGCTCCGTAGAAGACCTCGACGGGGCGGTGCCGTCCGTGCTCGGCCACGTCCTCCACGATGGCTTTGATCGGCGCGATACCGGTGCCCCCGCCCAGACAGAGCAGGCCGCTGTCGCTGGTGTGGTCGACGGTCATCCCGCCGGCAGGCGGCCCCAGACGCAGCACGTCACCCGGCCGGGCGCGGTGCACGAGCGAGTTGGAGACCCAGCCCGCGGAGATCGCCTTCACATGGAACGACAGCAACCCGTCCGAGCGGGGCGCGGAGGCGAACGAATAGTGCCGCCAGATCCGCGGCCACCAAGGGGTCTCCAGGCTCGTGTACTGCCCGGCGAGGAAGGGGTAAGGCTGGTTCGGGCGGACAGTGATGATCGCTGTGTCCGCGGTTCTCAGATCGTGTGAGACGACCTCGGCGAGCCACCACGGCGGGGACCGCAGCTCGTCCGCAGCCGCCGCATCGATCATCACCTGGGAGATCGTCGTGTACGTCCGCACCCAGGCAGCCTCGGTCTCGTCGTTCCAACTCGCCTTGGCGTACCGGCTCAGCGCGCCGATCAGACATTCGCCGACAGCCGGGTAGTGCTCGGCCTGGGTCCCGTACTTGCGGTGGCCACGGCCGAGATTCTGCAGGTAGTCGACGAGGACGGGAGTGTTGTCGATGTGCTCGGCGGCGGTCAGCAGCGCCTTGAGCAGGCGGTCGCGCTGGGCGTCCATCGCCGGGGGGAACATCGAGCGCAACTCCGGGTGCTGAACGAAGAGCAGCGCGTAGAAGTACGAGGTGACCTTGTCGGCGACAGGTCCGACCTCGGCCATGGTCCGCCGGATGAGAACGGCGTCGGGGGAAGCGTTGGCGGTGTGTCCGGCAGGCTCGTCCGGCACGCGAGGGTCGAAGACGGAGTGGTCGGAGCCGTGATCCGGGGCGTGCGGAGGGCCCTGGTCCGGGGCGGTCGGAGAGCTGAGTGGGTCGCTGGGAGGGAGATCCGCGCCGGTCTGTATTCGTTCCCGCGGGGCGCTGTCCCTGTTTTGCTGTGGGCCGTTCGGCGGCTCCTGGGAGCGGCCCACAGGTCGCAGGGCTGCGAGGCGGTTGCCCTCTGGCTCCTGGCCTCCGCCAGGGGGCGGCGGCGATGTGCGAGGCGTGAACCAACCGCCTCCGTCAGTGTCCCCCGAAGTACCGTTACCGGCCGACGTGGTGGTCGGAGCGTCCATGGTCTGCCTCGCCTCGAGCATCTTTCGGTCGATCTGCGTACGCCCTCCAGTCGGAAGTCGCACGTTTTCCCCCGCGGACGGCCTTGCTATTCCCGTTGGTTCCCCGTCGACCAATGCAGCCACATTCAATCCGGGTTCCCGCTCCGTACGGACAAGTAGATAAGAGTGTGACGTGAGCCGCAGCACTCACGGCAGCGTTGCACAGCGCGCGAACGCCCCCGCCTGGTCACGGTAAACGCAGGTTCTCGATCTCCCTGTCCGGTTAGGCTGCATTGAGCTGCGTTCGCACCCCCACCATGAGACGACTGCATCTCGCTTCGGACACGAACCGGACTCGACCCTACCGGCAGGGCGGTCACGCACAAGTCCCCCCTGGGCCAGACCGGAATTCAACGGGTGCGAATCAGCGATTCCTTCAATTACCCGGCCCGTCACACCCATTCATAGGCATCTCACAGATCTTGCCGCCGAGGGCACGCAGACGAGCGACACTCCTCCGATCGCGACCGGTACGCGCCCCGTTCGCGACCCTCGAATACGTCATGTCATGAATGCTGAGGCCAGCCGTGCCCGCACGCGTATGCCCAGAGATGGATGTTTCACGTGAAACATCCGTCTGCACGCTGTGCACGACCGGTGCACGAGATGGCCAGAACGGCGCACAACGACGGCAAACCGGTGGACGCCAGGGGCGCGTGTCGGACAACCTGACCTGCGTGTCGACACCTTTCCCCACCCCTCTGCCCATCCGCCGTCTGACGCCTCGCGATCTCACCGCATGCGCCGACCTCTCCGAGGACCGGGGCTGGCCTCGCGAGGAGCACAAGTGGGGGCTGCTTCTGTCGGCCGGCACGGGATACGGCGTCGATGACCCTGAGGGCGGGCTGATCACTGCCTGTGTGGTCACCGAGTACGGCCCGGCGGGCCGCCCCGAACTGGGGGCGATCGGCATGGTGCTGGTCGCCGAGCGGCACGCCCGCCAGGGCATCGGCCGCAGCCTTATGCAGCATGTCCTCGCGGAGATGGGGACGACACCGCTGACTCTGCACGCCACCCCGCACGGGCGCCCGCTCTACGAGGAGCTGGGCTTCAAGGTCACCGGACGGGCCGAGATGGTGCGCGGGCACTTCACGGCCGGGGGACCGGACTCTGCGGTTTTCACTCGCCCGGCCACGGCCGAGGATCTCATCACGATCCTTCGGCTCGACGAAGAGGTTTTCGGCACGGACCGCACCCACGTCCTCACCCGGCTACCCGCCTTCGCCGACCAACTGCGCGTCGCGGAGGAGAACGGCCGGATCATCGGATACGCAGCCGCCTGGCCCAATCTGAACGACCAGGTCGTCGGCCCACTGATCGCCCGTGACACGGAGGCGGCGAAGGCACTCATCGCTTCCCTCGCCGCCCACACGGACCGACCGTTGCGCACCGACATCGACGTCCGCCACGAGGAGCTGCTGACGTGGGTGAAGGGCCGTGGCCTGGCTTCGATCGCCTTCAACTCCGTGATGACGTACGGGATCTCGGAGCTACCGGGTGACTGGGCCAGGCGTTACGCCCCGCTGACCGTGGCAGCCGGCTGAGGCCGGCACCCGCGGTCTCGGCCCGCCCGCCGTCAGTGGTGGACGGGTGACCGCCGAGCGTCCACTCCCGCAGACCCCGCAACGACCGTGCCGACGACGTTCTCCCTGCGCTCCAGCGCTGCCGCGACGAACGCCAGCACGAGGGCGCTCGCGGCGAGAGCGGCTCCGACCAAGTTGGGTGCCGTGTAGCCGAGGCCCGCGTCGATGACGAGGCCGCCGAGCCAGGCGGCGAGTGCGTTGCCGAGGTTGAAGGCGCCTATGTTCACGGCCGAGGCCAGTGTGGGTGCGCCGTGCGCCTGGTCGAGGACTCTCTTCTGCAGCGGCGGTACGGTCGCGAAGCCCAGGGCGCCCACCAGGGTGAGGGTCACAGCGGCGGTAATCTTGCCATGGGCGGTGAGTGAGAACAGGGCGAGGACGACGGCCAGGGCGCCCAGCGAGACGTACAGCATGGGCATCAGCGCGCGGTCCGCGTACTTGCCGCCCAAGAGGTTGCCGCCGACCATGCCGAGGCCGAAGAGAACGAGGAGCCAGGTGACGGAGGAGTCGGCGAAGCCGGCGACATGCGTCATCATCGGCGCGATGTAGGTGACTGCCGCGAAGACCCCTCCGAAGCCGAGCACGGTCATCGCCATGGCCAGCACAACCTGGACGTTCTTGAACGCCGCCAGCTCGTGCCGAAGGCGGACCTCTGCCGGCCTGGGCATCTCGGGGACCAGCCGGGCGATGCCCAGCAGCCCGACGACTCCCAGGGCCGCGACCCCGGCGAAGGTGACCCTCCAACCGAGGGACTGCCCGATCAGAGTGCCCAGGGGGACACCCACGACGTTCGCGACGGTCAGACCGCTGAACATCATCGCGAGAGCACCGGCCTTCCGGTGCGGGGCGACGAGATCGGCCGCGACCACCGAGCCGATACCGAAGAAGGCGCCGTGTGCGAGTGAGGCGACGACCCGCCCGAGGAGCATGACGGAGTAGGCGGGGGCGGCCGCGGAGAGCAGGTTGCCCACGATGAAAAGCGCCATCAGCAGCAAGAGCATCCGCTTGCGGGACACCCGCGTGCCCAGGGCGGTCGTGATCGGCGCACCGAGCACGACGCCGAGCGCGTAGCCGGTCACGAGGAAGCCTGCGGTGGGGATGGAGACATCGAAGTCGCCGGCGACCTCGGGTAGCACCCCCATGATCACGAACTCGGTCGTTCCGATGCCGAAGGCCCCGATCGCGAGGGCCAGAAGCGCAAGGGGCATGAGGGCGACACCTTCCAGAAGATTGCATGTGCGCTTTACAAGCGTACACAATACTTGCAGACGCGCTTTATCGGCAGAAGCTGGCAATTGCATGGGGTGGCCTATCCTGGTGACGACGGCTCTGGGACGGAGGAACACCGATGACAGCCACGGATCCCGCGCTCACCGCCCTGGCCCAGGGCTGGTGCGCTCTCTCCTTGTTGCACGGGAGGATCGAGGCCCACATCGAACGCGCGCTGCAGGCCGGGCACGACCTGAGCGTGCGCGAGTACTCCCTGCTCGATGTGCTGAGTCGCCAGCACGACGGCGAGGGTGGGCACCTCCAGATGAAGCAGGTCGCCGACGCGGTCGTCCTCAGCCAGAGCGCGACCACTCGTCTGGTCACCCGGCTCGAGGATCGTGGACTGCTCGCGCGCTACCTGTGCCCCACCGACCGTCGAGGCATCTACACCGATGTCTCCGAGGCAGGCCTGCAACTCCTCGCGGCGGCACGCCCCACCAATGACGCCGCCCTGCGCGAGGCACTGGACGCGGCCGCGGAGAACCCCGAACTGGCCCCACTCGTCCGCGTCGTGGAGTCACTGAACACGGCGGCGTAGGGTGCGGGCATGGGAGATCTGGACATACGCCCGGCGACCGGGGAGGACGTCTCGGAGATCGTCGCGATGTTGGCCGACGACCCCTTGGGCGCCCAGCGAGAGTCACCGGACGACCTGACCCCCTACCTCACCGCCCTGGAGCGTCTGACAGGCGACCCTCACCAACACGTGGTGGTCGCGGTCCGTCAGGGCCGTGTCGTCGGGACGCTCCAGCTGACGATCGTTCCGGGACTCTCCAGACGCGGCTCCACCCGCGCGATCATCGAGGGCGTACGGGTACACACCGATGAGCGCGGCAGCGGCCTCGGTTCACGGCTCATCGAGTGGGCGATCGACTCAGCACGGGCTCAGGGTTGTCAGTTGGTGCAGCTGACGTCCGATGTCACACGCACCGAAGCACACCGCTTCTACGAGCGGCTCGGCTTCGAGGCCACCCACGTGGGCTTCAAACTGCCGCTCTGAGAAGCGGCCCGGGATGGCTGTGGGGTCCTGTTTCACGTGAAACATCGCGAGCCGGGACCCCGGCTGCACCAGAACCGCGCCTATGCGATCCCGCGCCACCCCTCGGGATCCACTCCACCGGGCACCGGAGCCCCCTCGTCGTACGGCTGACGGGTGAACACGAACGACCCGAGGTCCAGGTGACTCAGGGTCCCGTCGGGCCTTCGTACGGCCTGCAGGAGCTCTCCGGCGAAGTAGCCGTTGAGCCCCGTCCACGTGCCGTCGTCGTTACGTCGGAAACGAGCACCGCGCAGGGTGGCTGCGAGCGGCTCCAACGTGAGACCTCCTTCGGAGGTGAGCCGCAGCACGAAGCTGTACGTCCCCCAGTACCAAGGGCCGACCAGCTCCAGGACCGACTGGTCGACTTCGGTCAGCGGCCGCCACGGCTCGGGGATCCGCGGTTCGGCATCCGCCACGATGCGTACGAGGTCGGCAGCGACCTCCAACACCACCGGCCCTGAGGTGCAGTTGGTCAGCACGACGGCTGCCACATCGTCATCGACACTGATGGTGAGTTGGGCGAGGAAACCAGGGACCGAGCCTCCATGACCGACGAGGAACCGGCCGTCTCGGTGCTGAAGCTGCATCCCCAGCCCGTACGCCGCTCCGGCCGCCACATCGGCGGCCTCCCCCGGCGCGGCCGGCGTCCGCATCTCCAGGACCGACTCCGCACTCAACACCCATTCGTCCCCCTTCGCCAGGAAGACCGCGAAGCGAGCCAAGTCGCCTGCCGTGGACCAGAGTTGCCCTGCGGGTCCCATACGGCCCAGGTCCTCGACCTGCTCCGGCAACATCACGTCCGCCCAGGGGTGTACGGCCCAGCCACCCGCGTGCGGTGCCTCCGGGTGCCAGGTAGTGCGGCGCAGGCCGAGGGGTTCGAGAACCTCTCGTCGCAGGACCTCTTCCCAGGGAGCACCTCGCAGCTGCTCGACGAGCGCGCCGAGGAGGGTGAACCCGGGGTTGGAGTAGTGGAAACGACGGCCTACGGGATGGCGATGGGGCTGCTCCCCGAGAACATCGGCGAGTTCCGGGCGCAGGGATCCCGAGGTGCGCTCCCACCAGGGCGAAGGGGACTCCGCCGCCAGTCCTCCCGTGTGTGCGAGCAGGTCGGCGATGGTCGCCTCCCCCGCGCCGGTGCCCGGCAGATGCTTCTCCAGCGGGTCGCCGAGGTTCAGTGCGCCTTCATCACGCAGCCGCATGACCAGAACAGCGGTGAAGGTCTTGGTGATCGAACCGATCCGGTACTGCACGTTCGTGTCCGGCCCGTGCCCGTCCACCGAGGTCCGTGCCCCGTTCCACACCGTCTCCCCGCCCCGGACCACCGCCGCGACCAGAGACGGTGCCCGCCCCTCGGTCTGAGCGACGGCAATACGGTGCAGCAGGGCCCGGCGCGTGGCAGGAAGCAGCTCTTCGTGAGGTGTTGTCATGCGCTCAGTCCACCGGGCCGGGGCGCCGGGAGTCGAGCGCATTTCGGCGGGTCAGGTCTGTGCCATGTCGACGAACCGCGAGTAGTGGCCCTGGAAGGCGACCGTGATCGTGGCCGTCGGACCGTTACGGTGCTTGCCCACGATGATGTCCGCCTCGCCGGCGCGCGGCGACTCCTTCTCGTAGGCGTCCTCGCGGTGCAGCAGGATCACCATGTCGGCGTCCTGCTCGATCGATCCCGACTCACGCAGGTCGGAGACCATGGGCTTCTTGTCCGTACGCTGCTCGGGACCACGGTTGAGCTGCGACAGGGCGATCACCGGCAGCTCCAGCTCCTTGGCCAGCAGCTTCAGGTTTCGCGACATGTCCGAGACTTCCTGCTGGCGGCTCTCGGACCGCTTGCCGCCGGACTGCATGAGCTGCAGATAGTCGATGATGACGAGCTTCAGATCGTTGCGCTGCTTCAGGCGTCGGCACTTGGCCCGGATCTCCATCATCGACAGGTTCGGGGAGTCGTCGATGTAGAGCGGCGCTGCCGACACGTCCGGCATCCGGCGAGCCAGCCGCGTCCAGTCCTCGTCCGTCATCGTGCCGGACCGCATGTGGTGAAGGGCCACGCGTGCCTCGGCCGACAGCAGACGCATCGCGATCTCGTTGCGCCCCATCTCGAGCGAGAAGATCACGCTCGGCATGTTGTGCTTGATCGAACAAGCGCGGGCGAAGTCCAGCGCCAGCGTGGATTTACCCATGGCGGGACGAGCCGCGATGATGATCATCTGGCCTGGGTGCAGACCATTGGTGAGCTGGTCTAGGTCCGTGAAGCCGGTCGGCACACCGGTCATCTCCCCCGACCGTGAACCGATCGCCTCGATCTCGTCGAGCGCGCCCTCCATGATGTCGCCGAGCGGCAGATAGTCCTCGGTCGTGCGCTGCTCGGTGACCGCGAAGATCTCGGCCTGGGCTCTGTTGACGATCTCGTCCACGTCGTCGTCGGCCGCGTATCCCATCTGGGTGATACGGGTGCCGGCCTCGACGAGGCGGCGCAGGACTGCCCGCTCGTGGACGATCTCCGCGTAGTACTCGGCGTTCGCCGCCGTCGGCACCGTCTGGACGAGCGTGTGCAGATAAGAGGCACCGCCCACTTTGGTGATCTCGCCGCGCTTGGTGAGCTCGGCGGCGATGGTGATGGGGTCGGCGGGCTCGCCCTTGGCGTAGACGTCGAGGATCGCCTGGTAGATGGTCTCGTGCGCCGGCTTGTAGAAGTCGGGGCCCTTGAGGATCTCGACCACGTCGGCGATGGCGTCCTTGGACAGCAGCATGCCACCGAGGACTGATTGCTCGGCGTCAAGATCCTGCGGCGGCACGCGCTCGAAGGCCGAACCCCCGCCGTCCCACTCCCCGTTGTCCCTGCCCCGGTCGTGCCGGTCGTCCCTGCCCCGGTCGCCGTCCGGACGCCGACGGGAAGAGGGCAGACGATCGCTGGGTCCGCTGTCGGCCCACGGGTCGTCCAAGGGCTCGGAAATGCTCACCGAGCGACCTCCTCCCGTCCGCCGAGCGGACCTCGCCGTGCTTCTCATTTCTACGGCACGGCACTGACAAATGAGACGCCCAACTCCGGTTCTGGCGCGTCGGTTTTGCGAGGTTTCCGTGATCGGCCAGGGGAGTGGGCGCCGCACCACCGTAGGCCCGTCGGCACCGTCAGCCAATCTGGTTATCCACAGGCCATGTGGACGACGGCCCAGATGCTGTGGAGAACCCCGCAAAACCTGTGCACGACTCGGTGGACAGCCCTGTGAACAAGACCCCTCCCACGCCCGGATTACCGCTCTGAACTGGGCTTCTACCATCCACGGGCTGTGCAGAAGAAAAACTTTCCCGACCGGATCAAGATCATCACGATAGGTGCGCGAGAACACGCTCCACCAGGCAGTATGTAACAGTCACTAGTGGATTGCATCTCTTACCTGTGGAAGATTAGATTGATGCTCATGACACAGGCTTCCGCGACCGGTAAGGCCACCCGGCGTCGGCACGATCGAGAGATCATCACGCTGGCCGTTCCGGCCTTCGGCGCGCTCGTCGCCGAACCGCTCTTCCTCATGGTCGACACCGCGATCGTCGGCCACCTCGGCACCGCACAACTTGCCGGTCTCGGTGTCGCCTCGGCCCTCCTCGTCACCGCAGTGAGCGTGTTCGTGTTCCTCGCCTACGCCACCACGGCCGCCGTCGCCCGGCGCCTAGGAGCCGGCGAGCTTCGGGCCGCCATCCGCCAGGGCGTGGACGGCATCTGGCTCGCCGTGCTGCTGGGAGCAGCCGTCGTCGCGGTCGTCGTGCCCACGGCCCCCACCCTTGTCGCTCTCTTCGGGGCCTCGGACACGGCAGCTCCCTATGCGACGACCTATCTGCGGATCTCGGCGCTCGGCATCCCGGCCATGCTCGTCGTACTCGCCGCCACAGGTGTCCTGCGCGGTCTCCAGGACACGAAGACCCCTCTTTACGTCGCAGTGGCGGGCTTCGTCGCCAACGGTGCTCTGAACGCAGGTCTCGTCTACGGGGCCGACCTGGGAATCGCAGGGTCCGCATGGGGGACGGTCATCGCACAACTCGGCATGGCTGCCGCGTACCTCTGGGTCGTGATCCGGGGCGCCCGCAAACACGGCGCCTCACTGCGTCCAGACATCGAGGGCATACGAGCCTCGGCTCAAGCGGGGGCACCTCTGCTGGTCCGCACGCTCTCGCTGCGGGCGATCCTCATGATCGCCACCGCCGTGGCCGCCCGGCTCGGGGACGAGAACATCGCCGCACACCAGATCATCCTCTCGCTCTGGAGCCTGCTCGCCTTCGCCCTGGACGCGATCGCCATCGCCGGACAGGCCATCATCGGCCGCTACCTCGGCGCGGGAGACGCCCAAGGGGCCCGTGATGCCTGCCGCCGGATGGTGCAGTGGGGGGTCGCCACGGGTTCCCTGCTCGGACTCCTGGTGGTCGCTGCCCGCCCCCTGTTCATTCCGCTCTTCACCAGCGATCCGACAGTCCAGGAAGCAGCACTGCCCGCTCTGATCGTGGTGGCGCTCGCCCAGCCGATCTCTGGGGTCGTCTTCGTGCTGGACGGCGTGCTGATGGGCGCGGGAGACGGCCCCTACCTCGCGCGGGCCATGCTCCTGACCCTGGCGGTCTTCGTTCCGACCGCCCTGCTCGTCCCGACCTTCGGCGGTGGTCTGACGGCCCTCTGGGGCGCCATGACGCTGATGATGGCGACGCGCATGGTGACCCTTTGGCTGCGATCCCGGTCCGGCCTCTGGGTCGTCACCGGAGCGACCCGCTGAGAGTCCGGGCCTTACCTCGCGGTGAGAACACAGCGAAGCCCGCTCCGTTTCACGTGAAACATCGCCCCCTGACATGTATATGGGGCCGCACCCTGAGGGTGCGGCCCCATATACCGCCTCAGCGAGCGCGACCCTTAGGCCGCGATGACCTCGATGTTGACCTTGGCGGCAACCTCGGGGTGCAGACGCACGGACGTCTCGTGAGCGCCCAGCGTCTTGATCGGCGCACCCAGCTCGATGCGGCGCTTGTCGACCTCGGGACCACCGGAAGCCTTGATCGCGGAAGCGATGTCGGCCGGGGTGACGGAACCGAAGAGACGACCGGCGTCGCCGGAGCGGACAGCCAGACGGACCTTGACGGCCTCGAGCTGGCCCTTGATCTGGTTGGCCTGCTCGATGGTCTGGATCTCGTGGATCTTGCGAGCACGACGGATCTGCTCGACGTCCTTCTCGCCGCCCTTGGTCCAGCGGATCGCAAACTTCCGCGGGATCAGGTAGTTGCGAGCGTAGCCGTCCTTGACGTCGACGACCTCGCCGGCAGCGCCGAGGCCAGAGACCTCGTGGGTAAGGATGATCTTCATGTGTCGGTCACCCTTCCCTTATCGCGCGGTGGACGTGTAGGGCAGCAGCGCCATCTCACGGCTGTTCTTGACGGCCGTGGCGACGTCACGCTGGTGCTGCGTGCAGTTGCCGGTCACGCGGCGGGCACGGATCTTGCCGCGGTCGGAAATGAACTTCCGCAGCATGTTCGTGTCCTTGTAGTCCACGTACGTGACCTTGTCCTTGCAGAATGCGCAGACCTTCTTCTTCGGCTTGCGCACAGGCGGCTTCGCCATGTGATTCTCCTGTGTGATCAAGAAGTTTGGGGTACGGCCCCGCCCTTGACCTCGACGACCGGTGATCCGGCCACGAAGCCTTAGAAGGGGGGCTCGTCCGAGTAGCCGCCACCGCCGCCGGAGCTTCCGCCCCAGCCGCCGCTGCCGCCCTGGTTGCCACCGGCGGGAGCGCCGCTGGCCCACGGGTCGTCGGCGGGAGCGCCGCCACCCTGCTGGCCGCCACCGGGGCTTCCGCCCCAACTGCCGCCGGCCTGGCCGCCACCGCCACCGTAACCGCCCTGGCCACCGCGGCCGCCTCCGGCGGTCTTGGTCACCTTGGCCGTGGCACTGCGCAGGCTGGCGCCGACTTCCTCGACGTCCAGCTCGTAGACCGTGCGCTTGACGCCCTCACGGTCCTCGTAGGACCGCTGCTTCAGTCGGCCCTGCACGATGACGCGCATGCCTCGCTGGAGCGACTCGGCGACGTTCTCCGCCGCCTGACGCCAGACCGAGCAGGTCAGGAACAGGCTTTCGCCGTCCTTCCACTCGTTGGTCTGACGGTCGAAGGTGCGGGGGGTGGACGCGACACGGAACTTCGCGACCGCCGCACCGGACGGGGTGAAGCGCAGCTCGGGGTCGTCGACAAGATTGCCGACGACCGTGATGACGGTCTCGCCTGCCATGGGGGAACCTCTCGGCGGGTTTGCTGCTGGCTGCTTGTGCTGCTACTCGGATCCCGGGATCGACTGAGCGGGAAGGCTCAGTGGGTCTCGGGGCGGAGGACCTTGGTCCGGAGGACCGACTCGTTCAGGTTCATCTGGCGGTCGAGCTCCTTGACGACCGCAGGCTCGGCCTGCAGGTCGATGACCGAGTAGATGCCCTCAGGCTTCTTCTTGATCTCGTACGAGAGACGACGACGGCCCCAGGTGTCGACCTTCTCGACCTTTCCGTTGCCCTCACGGACGACGGAGAGGAAGTTCTCGATCAGGGGGGCGACAGCGCGCTCCTCCAGATCGGGGTCGAGGATGACCATCACCTCGTAGTGACGCATGTGGAACCCACCTCCTTTGGACTCAACGGCCACGGTCGTTCCGTGGCAGGAGGGTTGTGATGCGTACGCAACGGTATCGGCAGCCACTGACAATCGGGGGTCCCCGATGGGGATCCCTGTCATGGCCTAGGCAGACAACGGTGCAGACGGTACAGACTACCTGCACACCCGCTTCCGGTTGAAATCCGGTGGCGGTGACCGTCAATCTGTACACATCGGGTGTGTATGGCGCTACGATGCGCCGCCTTCCGCAGGAGGTGCCCCATGGCACAGACATTGCGACCCAACATCGCCGGCTCCCTGTTCGCCACCGACGACAAGCCCCATCCAGTGCAGGACACCCTGCTGGCCGTGACGCTTGTACTCGGGGCGGTCTCGTTCATCACGGCGATGTTCCACCATCTGCATCTGCTCAGTTCCTGGACGGGCTTGGTGGGAATCCTGACCGGCGCGTACGGGCAGTTCATCTCGGAGACGACCCGTGAGCGCTTCGGCCTGATCGTGGGTCTCGGTGCCTCGGCCGTCGGCTTCTTCCTCGGCATGGCCCACGGGGGTCTCTTCGGCGGCGTCATCGGCTGACATCGCACCCTCGGTCGCACGGTCGGCAGACCGATCCATGCTGTCCGTCGTCTCACATCGGACCAAGCGGCCGAATAACACCACCTGACGTCCTGACCGCGTGATGGCCGGGCTCCAGGTTCCATACAGCCATTCGGGGCGCCCGCAGGGCGCAGTAGGCTTCGGCGCGAGAGCCGGAGCCCCTGTACCCATGGGGACACACCAGCCCGAGGAGCGCCCTGAATGAGCCTGACCCTGAGGACGATCAGCCGTGAGCAGCATCTGGCATACATCCAGAGCCTGCCCTCGGCTAGCCACATGCAGGTCCCGGCCTGGGCCGACGTCAAGGCCGAGTGGCGCTCCGAGAGCCTCGGGTGGTTCGATGACAAGACCGGCGAGATGGTCGGCGCCGGCCTGGTGCTGTACCGCCAGCTGCCCAAGATCAAGCGCTACCTCGCCTATCTGCCCGAGGGCCCGGTCATCAACTGGTTCGCGCCGAATCTCACCGACTGGCTGGAGCCGATGCTCGCGCATCTCAAGCACCAGGGCGCCTTCTCGGTGAAGATGGGCCCGCCGGTGATCATCCGGCGCTGGGAGGCCACCTCCATCAAGGCGGGCATCCAGAACCCGGACGTGAAGCGCCTGCGCGACATCGAGGCCGACTTCATCGAGCCGCGGGCCTTCGAGGTCGCCGACAAGCTGCGCCGTATGGGTTGGCAGCAGGGGGAGGACGGCGGGGCCGGCTTCGGTGACGTGCAGCCGCGCTACGTCTACCAGGTGCCGCTCGCCAACCGATCCCTGGAAGAAGTCCACAAGAACTTCAACCAGTTGTGGCGCCGCAACATCAAGAAGGCCGAAAAGGCCGGCGTCGAGGTCGTCCAGGGCGGCTACCACGACCTGGAGGAGTGGCAGCGGCTGTACGAGATCACGGCCGTGCGCGACCGGTTCCGGCCCCGCCCGTTGTCGTACTTCCAGCGCATGTGGACGGCCCTCAACACCGAGGACCCCAACCGCATGCGCCTCTACTTCGCCCGGCACAACGGCGTGAACCTGTCTGCGGCGACCATGCTCGTCGTCGGCGGACACGTCTGGTACTCCTACGGAGCCTCGGACAACATCGGCCGTGAGGTCCGGCCCTCGAACGCGATGCAATGGCGCATGCTGCGCGACGCCTACGCTCTCGGCGCGACCGTCTACGACCTGCGAGGCATCTCCGACTCGCTGGACGAGACGGATCACCTCTTCGGCCTGATCCAGTTCAAGGTGGGCACGGGCGGCCAGGCCGCCGAATACCTCGGCGAGTGGGACTTCCCGCTGAACAAGCTGCTCCACAAGGCGCTCGACATCTACATGTCGCGCCGCTGACGCCCCCGTTTTTGCTTCCATACCTCTGATACACCGCAGCCACGAGAAAGGTTCCGGGACCGTCCATGGCGCTCACGCTGTACGTCGACACCGCGCGCTGGCGGGCACACCACAAGCACGTTCAGGAGCAGTTCCCGGGACTCGTCCCCGTCTGCAAGGGCAACGGCTACGGCTTCGGGCACGAGAAGCTGGCGGAAGAGGCCACGCGTCTCGGGTCGGACATCCTTGCCGTCGGTACCACGTACGAGGCCGCCCGGATCAAGGACTGGTTCAGCGGTGACCTGCTGGTGCTGACGCCTTACCGGCGCGCTGAGGAGCCCGTCCCCCTGCCCGACCGCGTCATTCGCTCCGTCTCGTCGGTCGACGGCGTGTACGGCCTCGTGGGCGCCCGAGTCGTCATCGAGGTCATGTCCTCGATGAAGCGGCACGGGGTGAGCGAGCAGGAGCTGCCCCAGCTCCACGCGGCCATAGAGAATGTGCGCCTGGAGGGCTTCGCCATCCACCTGCCCCTGGACCGCACCGACGGCTCGGACGCCGTCGAGGAGGTCATCGGCTGGATGGACCGGTTGCGCGCGGCCCGCCTGCCGCTGCACACCATGTTCGTCAGCCACCTCAAGTCCGAGGACCTCATCCGCCTCCAGCAGCAGTTCCCGCAGACCCGCTTCCGGGCCCGCATCGGCACACGGTTGTGGCTGGGCGACCACGAGGCGACCGAGTACCGCGGCGCCGTGCTGGACGTCACCCGCGTCGCCAAGGGCGACCGCTTCGGCTACCGGCAACAGAAGGCGGCCTCCGACGGCTTCCTGGTGGTCGTGGCAGGCGGTACGTCGCACGGAGTGGGCTTGGAGGCCCCAAAGGCACTGCACGGCGTCATGCCGCGCGCCAAGGGCGTCGCCCGAGCGGGCCTCGCCACGGTCAACCGGAACCTTTCTCCGTTCGTCTGGGGCGGCAAGCAGCGCTGGTTCGCCGAGCCGCCGCACATGCAGGTGTCGATCCTCTTCGTGCCGTCGGACGCCCCGGAGCCGAAGGTCGGCGAGGAACTGGTGGCTCATCTGCGGCACACCACCACGCAGTTCGACCGGATCGTCGACCGCTGAGCCCTTGCCCGGACGGCGCAGGAGCCGGGCGCCGAACGGATCAGCCCGCTGGGACGAATGTGGAGGGCCGGACACGAGATCTCGTGTCCGGCCCTCCACATTCGTCCCAGCGTCGCCTCTCTCGCCCTGTTCGCTCAGAGCGAACTGCCTCCCGGGCCACGGCTGCCCCATTCCACCTGAGGCCCTTCGAAGGGCATCGCGTGTCTCGGGGGGTGGGCTGCCGCACCGTACACATGGACATCCTCCGCACCGTCGAGCACTCCGCCGGAGGGATCGTCGTCACCAGCCCTGCGGACCACGTCCCGCTCGGGCAGGAAGATGTCGCACACGACGACGACGCACAGGTAGAGCGTGCCCAACAGGTGGGCCATGATGGCGAGTTGGTAGCCCTCGGCGGGCAGGCCCTTGTGAGCGTCTCCGCTGGTCGTGTACGCGAGGTACATCCAGATCCCCAGGAAGTACGCCACCTCGCAGGCCTGCCAGATCAGGAAGTCCCGCCAGCGGGGCCGGGCCAGGGCGGCGAGCGGGACCAGCCAGAGGACGTACTGCGGCGAGTAGACCTTGTTGGTGAGGATGAAGGCCGCGACGATCAGGAAGGCGAGCTGAGCGAAGCGTGGGCGGCGCGGGGCGGTGAGCGTGAGCGCGACGAGACCGACGCAGACGAGCACCATCGAGACCATCGCGTACGCGTTCGCCGTCTCGGCGGTGATCTGGATGTTCACCCGTTGCGAGATGACGAGAAAGAAGGAACCGAAGTCCACACCGCGCTCCTGGCTGAAGCGGTAGAACTTCGACCACCCCTCGGGCGCCAGCAACATCACCGGAAGGTTCACCGCGAGCCAGGCCCCCACAGCACCGAGCAGAGCGGTCGCGAACGCGCGCCACTTGCCCGCTCGCCAGCACAACACGAAGAGCGGTCCGAGTACCAGGAACGGGTAGAACTTGGCGGCCGTGGCGAGCCCGACCAGCACGCCGAAGGCGAGGGGCCGCCGACGTGACCACATCAGCATCGCGGCGGCCAGCAGAGCCACCGCGAGGAGGTCCCAGTTGATGGTGGCGGTCAGTGCGAAAGCGGGCGCCAGGGCCACCAGAAGGCCGTCCCACGGACGCCGGCGGTGAATGCGCGCGCAGCAGACCGCGATGACCGCGGCACACACCATCAGCATCCCGGCGTTGACCATCCAGTACCACTGCTCCTGGTCCTGGATGGTGCCGCTGCCCGGGGTGAGCCACGCGGCGACCTCCATGAACACACCGGTCAGTACCGGGTACTCCAGGTACTCCATGTCGCCGGGGATCTTGTCGAAGTACGGCACGAGTCCGTCCGCGAAGCCACGGCCCTGGTAGAGATGCGGGATGTCCGAGTAGCAGGCGTGCGTGTACTGGGAGCTGGCTCCGAAGAACCAGGCACCGTCGTAGCAGGGCAACTTCTGCACCATGCCCAGCGCGAACATGCCGATGGCCACCAGTGCGACGACCCGTACCGGCGTCCACCAGGACGTGCCGAGCAGTGCCCGGCGCCCGATGGGGCCGCCGATCAGCTCACTGCCGGTCAAAGCGACCTCGTCCTCCCTGGTGGGCCGCACCGGCTCTGGCTCGTCCGTGCTCACTCGCGTCGTCTCTGCACTGGGCATGCCGCACATCCTGCCGTACGCGTCTAGGAATACGCCGAGGACCATCGCATCCCGTCGTATTCGGCGGCCTGTGTTTCACGTGAAACATAGGTCGCACCCTGATCGGGTCTCGCGCGCATACGGCGAGGGCCACCGCACCGGATCGGTGCGGTGGCCCATGTTTCACGTGAAACATCCTGCCGGGGAGGGCGCTACCCGTCGTTGCCTCCGAAGAGGCCCCCGTTCTGGTTGCCTCTCGAATCGTCCTCCGACTCCGACGGTGTCGCAGTCACCCCGCCGTCGATTCCCCCGGTGTCCGTGCCGCCCGTCTCGGTACCGCCAGGCTCCTCGCAGGTGGGGTTGAACGGGTTGCGGCAGGTCTCGCTGGGCGTCGGCGAAGGCAGGATCTCACTCTCGGTCGGCGTCGGGCTCGGCTCGGGCGACTCCTCCTCCGACTCGGTCACCGTCGGGGTCGGCGTCGGCTCCGGGTCGTCGTTGACGATCACACCGATCGGCTCCGGCTCCGGGAAGTCCTCCGCCGGCTGGCCCTTGAGCGCGTCCTCCATGTAGTCGTGCCAGATCTCGGCCGGGAACGAGGCACCGTGGATCGTCTCCTGGCCACCCGTGCCGTACATCTCCAGGAACGTGCGGTTCTTGTTCGACTCGTCGTCGTCCATGCGGTACATGCTGATCGCCGTCGACAACTGCGGGGTGTACCCGACGAACCAGGCTGACTTGTTGCCGTCGGTGGTGCCGGTCTTGCCCGCGACCTCACGACCGTCCAGCTGAGCCGACGTGCCGGTTCCCTCCTCGACGACAGTCTTGAGGACGTCGGTCACGTTGTCAGCGACCTTCGATGTGAAGGCACGCTTGGATTCCGCAATGTCCTCATGGTCGAACCTGGTCAGCCCCTCGTACTCGACAGTCTTCACCGAGAACGGTTCGTTCTGCTTACCACTGGCGGCGAAGGTCGCGTACGAACCCGCCATGCGGATCGCACTCGGGTCGGAGATACCGATCGAGAAGGACGGGAAGCTCGTGCCGGTCAGGCTGCCCTCCTTGAGGCCCGCCTCCATGGCCGCCTCCTTCACGCGCTCGAGGCCGACATCCATACCCAGCTGCACGTAGGGGGAGTTCGCCGAGACCCGCATCGCCTCACGGAGATCGATCTGATATTTCGGCGGGCTGCCGTACGACTCGTCGCCATCGTTGGCCTGCAGCCACTCCTTCCCCTCTTCGTTGGTCCAGATGTCGCCGTTGTAGTCCCTGATCTTGAGGTTGTTCTTCCCGCTGTAGAGGCTCTTCGGCGAGACGATGGTGCGTTCGTCCTGCGCCTGGTCGGGGTCGAGGTCGGGGTCACGTTTGCCCCAGGTCATGGCCGCCGCCAGGACATAAGGCTTGAACACCGAGCCGACCTGCGCTCCGGTGACGTCGGCGTTGTTGGTGAAGTGCTTGGTGGCGTCCTCGCCCCCGTAGATCGCCTCGATGGCTCCCGACTTCGGGTTCACCGACGCGCCGCCGAACTGCACATGGGTGTCGGTCTTCGGGCGCAGGTCGGGCTTGATGTTCTCCTTACGGACCTTCGTCACGGCCTTCTCGAGTTCCTTGACCTTCTTCTTGTCGAAGGTCGTGTGGATCTCGTAGCCGCCCTGCTCGAGCTGCTTCTGCGTGATGTTGGTGTTGTTGAGGATGTAACCCTTGGCCGTGTCGACCAGGTAACCGATTTGGCCGCCCAGCTGCGCGTTGGAGCGCGGACGCTGGATCTTGGGGAAGTTGGGGTACTTGGCCTTCTCGGCCTGGGACAGGTGCTTGTCCTTGACCATCTCGTTGAGGATCCAACCCCAACGTTCCGTGGCCCGCTTGGTGTTCGCCTCCGACGTGGCGGCCGGGTCGATCGCGGTCGCCCCTGCCGGGTCGTAGTACGTCGCGCCCTTGAGAACCGCGGCGAGGAAGGCGCACTCGCTTGGGTTGAGCTTCTCCGCGCTCTTGTCGAAGTAGGTGCGGGCGGCCGCCTGGAGACCATAGGCGCCACGGCCGAAGTAGGCGGTGTTCAGGTAGCCGCGCATGATCTCGTCCTTGTCGACGGAGGCGCCCACCTTCACCGAGATGAAGAGTTCCTTCACCTTCCGGGACAGCGTCTGCGACTGGTCGTCGAGCATGGCGTTCTTCACGTACTGCTGGGTGATGGTCGAGCCGCCCTGCGTCTGACCGCCCTTGGCCATGTTGACGACGGCGCGGGCGATTCCCATCGGGTCGACGCCGCTGTCGGTCTCGAACGTCTTGTTCTCGGCCGACATGACGGCGTAGCGCATCGCCTTGGGGATCTTCTCGTACGCGATGATCTGACGGTTGACCTCACCACCCGTCGCGACCATCTGCGAGCCGTCCGACCAGTAGTAGACGTTGTTCTGCGCTGTCGCGGCCTGAGCGGGGTCGGGTACGGCCACAACCGCGTACCCGATGCCGGCCGCCGCCACGAGGCAGCCGAAGAACCCGATGAACAGCCCTGTCACCTGGCGCCACGAAGGCACCCACCGCATCGCCCCGTACTTACCGGCGCGCGGATAGTCGATGAAGCGCTTTTTGCCGGGCGGGGCGGCGCGTCCTCGGCCACGACCCGGCCCGCGCCCTGCGGGCTCAGCCGCTCTACGACGGCTGCCGCCCGGACCGGCGCCGGTACTTCTCTGCGCCGCACGTCGAGTCGCTGCGCGTCCCTCGTACGGGGACTCCTCACCTCCCGCAGCGTATGTATCGGAAAGTGACCCGCTGGCGCCCCGCGGTGCCGCGCGGCGGCCGGAGGAAGCCGACTGGCCGCGTCGGGCCGCGGCACGTCCGCCTCCCTGCGGCTGCGGCGGTTTGCGACGGTGCTCGCTCATCGAACGACTACTCCTCGGGCAGGCGCACCCGTGCGCGCCTGGAAACGGCGGCTGGTTTCCGGTCCCCCCGAAGTACGGATGCGGTCGTGTTGGCATTCATCCGTACCGCACCCAGGACGACGACGTGCTCAAACGTCACTCGGTTCCCAGTGGTGTGCATGCCGCACAGACTACGCACCGCCAAAACCCACTGAGCACCGAACTTCACCCCAAAACAGGCAACTTGCTTCCTACTAATCGGTGATGTGACCCCGTTCACCGGATCCCCACTTGTCGCAGCCGTAGGGGCGTTCTATCGTCTTGATGTATCGAGTCGATACATCAGCTCGGCATACATCGTGTCGGCAGGTCAGCGGGAGACGGGAGGCGACGATGAGCCGGCGCTCCGGAATACTCGAGTTCGCCGTCCTCGGTCTGCTCCGCGAAGCCCCGATGCACGGCTATGAGCTGCGCAAACGACTCAACACGTCGTTGGGTGTGTTCCGGGCGTTCAGCTACGGGACGCTCTACCCCTGCCTCAAGACGCTGGTCGCCAACGGCTGGTTGATCGAGGAGTCGGGTGGTACCCCGGAGGACGCTGCCGCCGCCCCGCTCTCGGGTCGCCGCGCCAAGATCGTCTACCGGTTGACGGCGGAAGGTAAGGAGCACTTCGAGGAGCTGCTCTCGCAGACGGGTCCCGACGCTTACGAGGATGAGCACTTCGCCGCTCGCTTCGCGTTCTTCGGGCAGACCTCCCGGGATGTGCGTATGCGCGTCCTGGAGGGCCGTCGCAGCCGTTTGGAGGAACGGCTGGACAAAATGCGCGTCTCTCTGACACGCACCCGCGAGCGCCTCGACGACTACACGCTTGAGCTCCAGCGCCACGGGATGGAGTCCGTGGAGCGCGAAGTGCGCTGGCTGAACGAGCTCATCGAGAGCGAGCGGGCAGGCCGGGACCTGAAGGGCCCCGCCCAAGGAGATCCCGCTCGCGACACCACAGAGGGAGCGCCGGGCGCCCTGCCCCGGTCCGGGGACGCCCCCGGACCGGATGCGCCCGGCGACACCACCACGTGAGGTCCCTGCCAGGACCTCACTCGTACACACAGGGAGCAACCGGAATGGGTTCGGTTCGCGTAGCCGTCGTCGGTGTGGGCAACTGCGCCGCGTCGCTGGTGCAGGGAGTCGAGTACTACAAGGACGCCGACCCGGCGTCCAGGGTGCCGGGTCTCATGCACGTGCGGTTCGGTGAGTACCACGTCAGTGACGTGGAGTTCGTCGCCGCCTTCGACGTCGACGCCAAAAAGGTCGGTCTGGACCTCGCGGACGCCATCGGCGCCTCCGAGAACAACACGATCAAGATCTGTGACGTGCCGAGCACCGGTGTGACCGTGCAACGCGGCCACACGCTGGACGGCCTCGGCAAGTACTACCGCGAGACCATCGAGGAGTCTTCCGAGGCTCCGGTCGACGTGGTCCAGATCCTCAAGGACAGGCAGGTCGACGTCCTCGTCTGCTACCTGCCCGTCGGTTCCGAGGACGCGGCAAAGTTCTACGCCCAGTGCGCCATCGACGCCAAGGTCGCCTTCGTCAACGCCCTTCCGGTCTTCATCGCCGGCACCAAGGAGTGGGCGGACAAGTTCACCGAGGCGGGCGTCCCGATCATCGGTGACGACATCAAGTCGCAGGTGGGCGCCACCATCACGCACCGCGTCATGGCGAAGCTGTTCGAGGACCGCGGTGTGATCCTCGACCGCACGATGCAGCTGAACGTCGGCGGCAACATGGACTTCAAGAACATGTTGGAGCGTGACCGCCTGGAGTCCAAGAAGATCTCCAAGACTCAGGCCGTCACCTCCCAGATCCCTGACCGGGAGCTCGGCGAGAAGAACGTCCACATCGGCCCGTCGGACTACGTCGCCTGGCTCGACGACCGCAAGTGGGCGTACGTCCGTCTCGAGGGCCGTGCCTTCGGTGACGTCCCGCTGAACCTGGAGTACAAGCTGGAGGTCTGGGACTCCCCGAACTCCGCCGGTGTCATCATCGACGCGCTGCGCGCCGCGAAGATCGCCAAGGACCGTGGCATCGGCGGCCCGATCCTGTCGGCGTCGTCGTACTTCATGAAGTCCCCGCCGGTGCAGTACTTCGACGACCAGGCCCGTGAGAACGTCGAGAAGTTCATCAAGGGCGAGGTCGAGCGCTGATCAGGCGTTCGTGACGGGCTGTTGAGGGTCCCCGGGTCAGGTGCCCGGGGACCCTCCGCATATGTGAGGCTGTGCCCCATGTCCGTCGTGCGCGACCTGCGCGTCCTGCTCCGTTTCCGGGACTTCCGGCATTTGCTGGCTGTACGGCTGCTGTCCCAGGGAGCCGACGGCGTCTACCAGGTCGCGTTGGCCGCGTACGTCGTCTTCTCGCCCGAGAAGCAGACGTCGGCAGCCGCGATCGCCTCCGCGATGGCGGTCCTCCTCCTTCCGTACTCCCTCGTCGGCCCCTTCGCCGGAGTCCTGCTCGACCGCTGGCGACGCCGCCAGGTCCTGCTCTACGGCAACCTCCTCCGCGCCGTGCTGGCTTCGGTGACAGCCGTCCTGGTCCTGAGCCACGTACCCGACTGGCTCTTCTACGTCTCCGCCCTCTGCGTCACAGCGGTCAACCGCTTCGTCCTGGCCGGCCTCTCCGCCGCTCTGCCGCGTGTGGTCGACGCCGACCGCCTGGTGGTCGCCAACTCGCTGTCCCCGACAGCCGGAACGCTCGCCGCGACCGCCGGCGGCGGACTCGCCTTCGCCGTGCGGCTGGTGGCATCGGATTCCGACGCCGCAGTGGTTCTCCTCGGCGCGGGCCTCTACCTCTGCGCGGCTCTGGCCTCTCTACGTATCGCCCGGGAGCTGCTCGGCCCGGATCCCGAGCTGGTCCAGCCCCGACTGGGGGCGGCCGTCGCCGGCACCGCACGGGGTCTGGTCTCGGGTGTACGACATCTCACCGAGCCAAAACGGCGGGCCGCTGCCTGGGCGCTGGCCTCGATGACGCTGATGCGCTTCTGCTACGGCGCCCTGACCGTCATGGTGCTCATGCTCTGCCGCTATGCCTGGTCGTCCGACAGCGCTGGAGGGTCCGCATCCGACGAGGGGCTGGCCCTCCTCGGTCTCGCTGTGGGCATCTCGGGAGCGGGATTCTTCACGGCGGCGGTGATCACACCCTGGGCCGCGGGGAGGCTGGGCCCCGGCCTCTGGATCGTGACCTGCTCCGCGGCCGCCGCCGTGCTGGAACCGGCGCTCGGCTTGCCCTTCACGGAAGTGCCCATATTGATCGCGGCGTTCGTCCTGGGCCTGGTCACACAGGGAGCGAAGATCGCGACGGACACGATCGTCCAGTCCTCCGTCGAGGACGGATACCGGGGCCGGATCTTCTCCCTTTACGACGTCCTGTTCAACATCGCCTTCGTAGGCGCCGCTGCCGTGGCCGCGCTGATGCTCCCGCCGGACGGCCGCTCCACCGCTCTGGTGATCACCGTGGCGGTGATCTATGGAGTGATCGCTGCGGCCATGGCCCGCTTCGGCTTGGCGCGGCAGCACTGAAACAGAGAGCGATGTTTCACGTGAAACATCGCTCTCTGTTTCACGTGAAACATCGCACCGCGCTGATGCGGATCGAAGACGACTACCGACCCGCCGTCAGGAAACCTGGGAGGCCTGAGCCCACCACTCCTTGAGCGCTGTCACGGCCTCGTCGTGTTCCATCGGCCCGTGCTCCAGACGCAGCTCCAGCAGGAACTTGTACGCCTGCCCGATCACCGGGCCGGGACCGACGCCCAGGATCTCCATGATCTGGTTGCCGTCGAGATCCGGGCGGATGGCGTCCAGTTCCTCCTGCTCCTGGAGCTGGGCGATGCGCTCCTCAAGGCCGTCGTACGCCCGGGAGAGAGCATTCGCCTTGCGTTTGTTCCGCGTGGTGCAGTCGGAGCGGGTCAGTTTGTGGAGGCGGTCGAGCAGCGGGCCCGCGTCGCGCACGTAGCGGCGGACAGCGGAGTCCGTCCACTCGCCGGTGCCGTACCCGTGGAAGCGCAGGTGGAGTTCCACCAGCCGCGAGACGTCCCTGATGTAGTCGTTGGAGTACTTGAGGGCTGTCATGCGCTTCTTGGTCATCTTGGCGCCCACGACCTCGTGGTGGTGGAAGGAGACCCGGCCGTCGCTCTCGAAACGACGGGTGCGGGGCTTGCCGATGTCGTGCAGCAGCGCGGCGAGCCTCAGCGTGAGGTCCGGTCCGCTCTCCTCGAGCGCGATCGCCTGCTCCAGGACGATCAACGTGTGGTCGTAGACATCCTTGTGCCGATGATGCTCGTCACGTTCCAGTCGCAACGCCGGCAGCTCGGGCAGGACGTACTCGGCGAGGCCGGTGTCGACCAGCAGGGTCAGGCCCTCACGAGGGTGAGCGGAAAGGATCAGCTTGTTCAGCTCGTCCCGCACCCGCTCCGCCGAGACGATCTCGAGGCGACCGGCCATGTCGGTCATCGCCGAGACGACCTCGGGGGCCACCTCGAAGTCCAGCTGGGCGGCGAACCGTGCGGCCCTCATCATGCGCAGCGGGTCGTCGGAGAAAGACGCCTCAGGTGTGCCAGGGGTCCGCAGTACGCGCGCCGAGAGGTCCTCCAGCCCGCCGTGCGGGTCGATGAACTCCTTCTCAGGGAGGGCCACCGCCATCGCGTTCACAGTGAAGTCACGGCGTACGAGATCGTCCTCGATCGAGTCGCCGTACGAGACCTCAGGCTTGCGCGAGGTCCGGTCGTACGCCTCGGAACGGTAGGTCGTGACCTCGATCTGGTAGCCGTCCTTCTGAGCGCCCACCGTGCCGAACGCGATCCCGACCTCCCAGACGGCGTCAGCCCAGGGGCGCACGATCCTCAGCACGTCCTCGGGGCGGGCGTCCGTCGTGAAGTCCAGGTCGTTGCCGAGCCGACCGAGCAGCGCGTCCCTGACCGAACCGCCGACCAGGGCGAGCGAGAACCCTGCCTCTTGGAAACGGCGGGCAAGGTCGTCGGCGACAGGGGACACCCGCAGCAGTTCACTCACCGCGCGGCGCTGCACCCGGCTCAGGGCACTGATGTCTTCGTTGGCGTTCGGCACAACTGAAAAGGGTACGGGGCGCCGGTGGCCGCGGTCGCCTCCATTGAACGTGCACAAGGACTTCGCGCAGATGGCCCCCTCACCCACCCCTTTGATACGTGCACATACGGGGACAGCCCGGCCTCGTCGCTCGATCTTGTGGAGCGGACCGCGGCACTTCCCCTCAGCGCACATCGTTACCATGCGTGGACGCACATTCCGACGACCACTGACGACGACGAGGGACGGGCGAGCGCGTGGCCGAGGCGGCAGACTTCCCAGGGACGAGTCCCTCACCTGCCCGCCGGTGGCTGCTGCGCACCGGAGCCCTCGTCGCTGGGGCCCCCCTGTTGGCAGGCCTGTTCCAGCTGTCCGCGACCCCGGCCGCGCAGGCGGCCCCGAAGGCCTCCCTGGCCGAGGCCACGGGATCGAACACCGTCGAGGTCTCCCTCGACTCGCTCAGCCCCAGCGTGCCCACCGACGGCGACACTGTCACCGTCTCGGGCACGGTCACGAACAAGGGCAAGCAGACCGTCACGGACGCCCATGTGGGCCTGCGTGTGGCCCCGGCCGCCGTGACGGGCCGCTCGTCGATCGACGAAGCGGCCAAACGCTCCGGCTTCGAGCAGTACGCCGACGGGCCGGAGGTCGGCGGCAAGTACGTGGAGAAGTTCTCCGCGCTCGCCTCCGGGGTCGCCCAGCCGTTCACCATCTCGGTACCCGTCAAGGAACTGGATCTCGGCTCGGACGGTGTCTATCAGCTGGGGGTCTCCCTCTCGGGCAGGACCGCCGCCGCTCAGTACGACCAGGTCCTCGGCATCCAGCGCACGTTCCTGCCGTGGCAGCCCGAGGAGTCGGACGCCAAGACGAAGACGACGTACCTCTGGCCTCTGATCTCCCACACCCATCTGACGGCCGAGACCGGCCCCGGCGAGCAGCAGACGCCCGTCTTCCTCAACGAGGATCTGGCCAAGGAGATCTCCGCGGGTGGACGTCTGGAGCAGATGCTGACTCTCGGCAAGGATCTGGACGTCACCTGGGTGATCGATCCGGACCTGCTGGCATCGGTCGTCGCCATGACGGACGGCTACCAGGTCCGCAGCGGGGGCACGACCGTCGCGGGCCGGAATCAGGCCGTAGCCAAGGAGTGGCTGGCGCAGCTGGAAACGGCGGTTCAGGGCGAGGAGGTGATCGCTCTGCCCTTCGCCGACCCCGACCTCGCTGCGCTGGCCCACAACGGCAAGACGATCACCGGCTCCCTCAGCCGTCTGAAAGACGCCACCGATGTGGCCTCCGACACGGTCCAGAACATCCTCCGGGTCGAGCCGGAGACGGACTTCGCCTGGCCCGTGAACGGTGCCGTCGACCCGTCGATCGTCAAGGTCGCCATCTCGGCGGGCGCCGACAAGGTGATCGCCCGCAGCGACAGCCTGCAGGAGAGCAGCAGCCTGTCCTACACACCCAGCGCGGCCCGGCCCATCGGCGGCGGCACCACGGCAGTGGTGGCGGACGCCCGGTTGTCGACGGCCTTCCAGGGCGACATGACGAAGGCCGAGAGTTCCACGCTGGCGGTACAGCGGTTCCTCGCCCAGAGCCTGACCACGGAACTCCAGAACAGCAAGCAGCGCAGCATCGTGATCGCTCCGCAGCGCATGCCGTCGGCCAGCCAGGCACAGACGATGGCGCAGGCTCTCACCGCGCTCCAGGGTGGAAACTGGTCACAGCCTCAGGAACTCTCGGCTGCCGCTGCCGCGAAGCCCGATCCGAGCGCCAACACCAAGATCCCGTCTGCCTCGGCCTACCCCTCGTCGCTGCGGAAGCAGGCGCTGCCGAAGTCGGCTTTCGAGGAGATCCAGACCACGCAGGCCGACCTCGACCGCTTCAAGGTGATCCTCTCCGACCAGTCCCGAGTGGTCACGCCCTTCGGCAGGACCATGGACCGGGAGATGTCCACCTCCTGGCGTGGCCGTTCCATGGACGCGGCGGTCTACCGCAACGGCGTCCAGACGTACCTCAACTCACTCACCGAGCAGGTGCGGTTGATCGAGAAGTCCGAGACGAAGCTCTCGGGCCGCAGCGCGACGATCCCCGTGACCGTGCAGAACAACCTCGTGCAGGGTGTCGACAACCTGACGCTGCGCCTCACGTCCAATGCACCGACGCGTCTGAAGATCGATGACGACGACTTCGCCGAGAAGTCCGTCGACATCTCCGGCGGGCACAGTGAGTCGGTGAAGTTCACCACCAACGCCGAGGCCAACGGGCCGGTCACCGTCGTCGCCCAGCTCTACACGGCGGACGGCGAGAAATATGGTGACGAGGTCAGATTCACGGTGAACGTCACCGAGATCACCGCGACGGTGATGCTGGTCATCGCCGGTGGCGTCCTGCTCCTCGTCCTCGCCGGATTCCGGATGTACACCCAGCGCAAGCGCGCCGCCGCCCGTCTGGAGACAGAGGGAGCCCCGACGGACCACGAGGCGTCGGAGAGCGCCCGGAGGGACGGCGACGCGAACACCGAGGCGGTCTCAGTCGTACACACTGCCGAGGAGAAGCCCCCGGTGAAGTCCGGGGCAGATGAGCCGGAGCACCCGAGTGACCCGGCACCGGACACCGCTCCGGAAAGCGCCGACCCGTCCGGCACGGGTGAGAGAGTGGACCGTTGAGCGATTGTCGTGGCCGGTTGGCCCGGAAACGATGAGGTGGGGTAACCATGAACGCGCCGTACGACGGTGACCGCGGCCAAGGCGCGGCGGACTCGGGATATCCCGAGGGCCCGCAGCCCGGGCCGGGCCAGGTGCCGCCGCAGCCCCCCGCGGACATGTATCTCCAGGACGCCTACGACCAGGACCCCTACCGCGCACAGGATCTCGCCGCGCAGGACCCGGTGGCCGAGGCGCTCTACGACCGAGCCGCCCACCCGCCGCCGACCCCGGGCACCTACCAGCCGCAGCAGCCGCTCTACGCGCAACCGTCGGCGCCGCAGTACGCGCCTGACCCTCGTGTGTGGGCCCAGACGCCGGCGCCCGAGCCCGAGGGGCCGACCCGGCATCTGCCGTACGGCGACGACGCCCGTACCACCCAGTTCGTCGGCGTGGACGACCTGGTGACGCAGGCCGGTGAAGAGCGCCACGAGCCTGACGCCTTCGCCCATCTCTTCCGCGACCAGCAGCAGGGCGGCTCCCCTGTGGGGCAGCCGTCCGTTCCCGGTCCGGCCCCGGCCCCGAGCCCCGGGGCGGGCCGTCCGGACCGCGAGGAGCCCGCACCTGTTCCCACGCCCGCACCCGCCGCGAAGAAGGGCGGGCGGGCCTCGGGCCTGCTGAAGTCGAGCGCCGTCATGGCGGCGGGCACCATGGTCTCGCGCCTCACGGGGTTCATCCGTTCGGCGATGATCGTCTCGGCGTTGGGCCTCGCACTGCTGGGTGAGTCCTTCCAGGTCGCCTATCAGCTACCGACGATGATCTACATTCTGACCGTCGGCGGTGGCCTCAACTCCGTCTTTGTGCCGCAGCTCGTCCGTGCCATGAAGGACGACGAGGACGGCGGAGAGGCGTATGCCAACAGGCTGTTGACCCTGGTCATGGTGATCCTGGGCCTCCTCACCGCGCTCGCCATGTTCGCCGCACCCCTTCTCGTCCGCGCTCTGTCGACGCCTCTTGCCTCCGACGCCCAGGCCAATGACGTCGCTGTCACCTTCACCCGCTATTTCCTGCCCTCGATCTTCTTCATGGGCATCCATGTGGTGATGGGGCAGATCCTCAACGCCCGCGGCCGGTTCGGCGCGATGATGTGGACACCGGTCCTCAACAACATCGTCATCATCGTCACCCTCGGCGCGTTCCTCTGGGTCTACGGCAGCGCGGCGGACTCCGGCATGACGGTCGAGAACATCCCGCCGGAGGGCGAACGGCTGCTGGGTATCGGCATCCTCCTGGGACTCGTGGTCCAGGCCCTCGCGATGATTCCGTATCTGCGGGAGACCGGCTTCCGGATGCGGCTGCGGTTCGATTGGAAGGGGCATGGTCTCGGCAAGGCCGCAATGCTCGCCAAGTGGACCATCCTGTTCGTCCTCGCCAACCAGGCAGGCGCCCTTGTCGTCACCCAGTTGGCGACCGCGGCGGTCACGGAAACCAAGATCGCCGGCACCGGTTTCAGCGCCTACGCCAACGCACAGCTCATCTGGGGCCTGCCGCAGGCCATCATCACCGTCTCGCTCATGGCCGCCCTCCTGCCCCGCATCTCGCGCTCGGCAGCCGAGAACGACGCCGGCGCCGTGCGTGACGACATCTCACAAGGTCTGCGCACCACGGCCGTCGCGATCGTGCCGATCGCCTTCGGCTTCGTCTCGCTGGGCATCCCGATGTGCACGCTGATCTTCGGTTCGTCCGGCACCGGCGCGGCGACGAACATGGGCTTCATGCTGATGGCCTTCGGGCTGGGCCTGATCCCGTACTCCGTGCAGTACGTCGTCCTTCGCGCCTTCTACGCGTACGAGGACACCCGGACGCCCTTCTACAACACGGTCATCGTGGCGGCCGTCAACGCGAGCGCCTCGGCGATCTGCTTCTTCGTGATCCCGGCCCGCTGGGCCGTGGTCGGCATGGCGGCCTCGTACGGTCTGGCGTACATGATCGGCGTCGGCGTGGCCTGGCGGCGCCTCAAGAAGCGGCTGGGCGGGGACCTGGACGGCTCCAGGGTCATGCGCACGTACGCGCGACTGTCCATCGCCTCGTTGCCCGCGGCGCTGCTCAGTGGTGCGGCCTGCTACGGCATCAGCCGGTCCCTGGGACAGGGCGTCGGTGGTTCGATGCTCGCGCTCGTCGGGGGAGGAATCGTTCTGCTCGGTGTCTTCTACGTCGCCGCACGACGCATGCGCATCGAAGAGCTCAACTCGATGGTCGGTATGGTCCGGGGACGGCTGGGGCGCTGAGGCTGGGGTACGCGCACAACCATCGTCCGCCGACGCGTGTCGCTCATAGCGGCGGACTGTGGGCACAATTGGCTTTGGCGTCTTGGAACGCTCAACGGATGGGGAGGCAGGAACGACGGTGGCGGAACGGAGCACGGCTGCCGTCGACGTGGCAGACAACAGCGGCGACGAGCCGCTGACCGCACAAGCGGACCAGTCCACGGCCGACGGGGAGGCCCAGAACCGGGAGCGGGACACGGAAAGCTCGGCGAGCGAAGAGGCACAGGGGAGCGGTACCGAAGGCCCTTCGAAGACGACACCGCCCGAACTGCACAGCGGTCACAAGCTCGCCAGGCGCTACCGCCTCGAGGAGTGCGTCACCCGTCTGGACGGTTTCAGCAGTTGGCGTGCCGTGGACGAGAAACTCCGCCGCGCGGTCGGGGTGCACGTGCTGCCCGCCGACCACGCGCGAGCTCGTTCCGTGCTGGCGGCGGCCCGCTCCTCGGCGTTGCTCGGTGATCCCCGCTTCGTCCAGGTGCTGGACGCGGTCGAGGAGAACGACCTCGTGTACGTGGTGCACGAATGGCTGCCCGACGCCACGGAACTGACGACCCTGCTGGCCTCGGGTCCCCTGGAACCGCATGACGCGTACCAGATGGTCACGCAGATCTCCCACGCCATGGCGGCCGCGCACCGGGAGGGCCTCTCGCACCTGCGGCTCAACCCGAGTGCGGTGCTGCGCTCCGCCGCCGGCCAGTGGCGCATTCGCGGTCTCGCGGTGAACGCCGCGCTGCGCGGCATCGCCTCGGACACCCCACAGCGCACGGACACCGAGGCGATCGGTGCGCTGCTGTATGCGGCGCTCACCCAGCGGTGGCCGTACGAGAACGACGCACACGGCCTCGCCGGCCTTCCCAAGGGCGTCGGTCTCATCGCGCCCGACCAAGTCCGTGCAGGCGTCCACCGAGGGCTGTCGGAGCTGTCCATGCGGGCGCTCGTCAACGACGGTGCCACCGCCTCCCGCCATGAGTCTCCGTGCACGACGCCGGAGGAACTGGTGAAGGCGATCGGTGAGATGCCCCGCATCCGCCCGCCGGAGCCCGCGTTCACCGCGCCGCCCGACTACCAGCACACGACGTACCAGCAGGGCACGTACGGCCGTCAGTCCCCCCACGCCGGTATCACGCAGCCCCTGCAGCCGCCGCCTGCCCCCCTGCAGAGCCGGACCGGCAAGGCCCTCAAGTGGGCCGTCTCGGCCCTGCTGATCGCCGCCCTCGGTCTTGGCAGCTGGCAGCTGGCCGAAGCGCTGATGAAGCGCGGAGGCCAGTCCAGCGAGCCGGACACGAGCCAGCAGACCGACGGCAACGACAAGGGCACCGACAAGGCCAAGCCCGTCACGACGCTCAGCATCAAGGACGCCGCGGAGTACTACCCGGACGGGAAGCCCCAACACGCGGACGACGCGGATCTGACGTATGACAACAGTTCGTCGACGTACTGGAGGACCTACTCCTACAACGACGGACCCACGCTGGCGCCGTTCAAGCAGGGCGTCGGCATCGTCTACGACTTGGGATCGGCCCAGGAGGTGTCTGCTGCCTCGATAGGGCTGTACTACTCCGGGGACCACACGACGGCCACGCTGTACGCGGCCGACTCCTTGTCCTCGTCCGCCCCCCTCAGCTCCATGTCGAAGATCGCCACGAGCAGGACCAACGGCACGGACCTGAAGATCTCCGCCAAGAAGCCGGTGAAGACCCGGTACGTTCTCGTCTGGCTCACCGATGTGCCCAGGGGCGCGGGGGACCAGTTCAGCGGAGCCGGATACAAGCAGGCGATCACCGACGTGAAGTTCATGGGCTGAGAGCTCACCGAGGAGGGGGGTCCGATGGCGCACATCGCTGACCACAGCGGGGTAAGCGATCAGGATCTCCTGGCCCGCCACGTCGAGGGCGACCCCGACGCCTTCAGTGAACTCGTACGGCGGCACCGGGATCGGCTCTGGGCGGTGGCGCTACGGACCCTGGGAGACCGCGAGGAGGCCGCTGACGCCGTCCAGGACGCTCTGGTGTCCGCCTACCGAGCCGCCCACACCTTCCGCGGCCAGTCGGCCGTCACGACGTGGCTGCACCGCATCACGGTGAACGCCTGCCTTGACCGTGCCCGCAAGACCGCCTCGCGCAAGACGTCGCCCGTCGACGACACCGAACGCCTGGAGCAGCTCCTGGAGCCGCACGAGTCGGCGTCCGCTCCGGCCGAACGCAATGATCTGCACCGCCAGCTGTTGGAAGCCCTGGGCACCCTGCCGAAGGATCAACGGGCGGCGCTCGTCCTGGTGGACATGCAGGGCTACCCCGTCGCGGAGGCCGCACGCATCCTCGATGTGCCGACCGGCACCGTGAAGAGCCGCTGCGCCCGTGGCAGAGCCAGACTTCTGCCGCTCCTGACCCATCTCCGTGTGGATGGCGAGGGGGAGGGCGGCAAAAAGTCGGAGCGTGGAAGGAACCGGGCGCAGGGGACATCCGTCCCACCCGCAGCGGGAGCACATGATGCAGGGCCAAGCGATTCAGCTGCTGTGAAGGGCGGAGGTGGGCGAGCGTGACATCCACGACCGACACGGCCGGACACCCGGAAGTCACGGAGATCTCCGACCTCAGCGAGGGTCTTCTGCCTCCTGCCCGCACTGCGGATGTCCGTCGACACCTGGACGAGTGCCCTCTGTGCTCCGACGTCCACGCCTCGCTGGAGGAGATCCGCAGTCTCCTCGGGACCTTGCCGGGGCCTCCGCGCATGCCCGACGACGTAGCGGGACGGATCGACGCCGCCCTGGCCGCCGAGGCTCTGCTGAACGCCTCGGCGCCCGAAAGCGAGACGACCGAAGAGCTCGCGGATGTCTCACGCACCGCTGCAAGCGAGAACGGCGCGCATGTTTCACGTGAAACATCGCCTGCGTCGCCTGCTGTGGATCGCCCCGCCGGTCATCCACGCGCGTCCACCGGCCCGGGCCGGACGAGTCAGAAGCGGCGCGGCCGTCGTAGGACAGCCATCGGTGCCGTATTCGCGATCGCGGCCCTGGGCCTAGGTACCGTTCTCGTCCAGTCGATCGGTGAGGACGACAGCCCCCCGGCCACAGCTTCCGACACCTTCTCCGGCGTCAAGCTGGAGAAGCGGGTCGAAGATCTCTTGGGCAAGACCGAGAGCGGAAGCCCACCCGAACAGGATCCCTTCGGGACTGCGGCCTCACCGGACAAGGGAACGAAGACGTTCTTCACCACCGACGTGCCCGACTGCATCGCGAAGGGCATCGGAGACACCACAGGTGCGATCGCCTCCGAGTCTGGTACGTACCGGGGAGCTGAGGCGTACCTCGTGCTGCTGCCCGACCGCTCCGACGACTCACGCGTCACCGCTTACGTCGTCGACGCCTCGTGCTTGAAGAAGTCTTCGGAACCCGCCGGCGACGTTCTCGTGCAACGAACCTACGCCCGTCCCTGAGGACTTTCTCCGCACTGTTCCACCTCCGGCAACCCCGTGACGGGGTCGCGCCTTCGTGTGCCCGGACACACCGGGAATGCGCGCCCCTTAGGATCCGTTGGGTGGGGTGAGAGTTTCGAGAGCAGCTCCCACCGGCAGTACGCAGCAGTCTCCAGAGACGAGGAACCAAGCCGTGAGCGACGTCCGTAACGTGATCATCATCGGCTCAGGGCCCGCCGGCTACACGGCGGCGCTCTACACCGCGCGCGCGTCGCTGAAGCCGCTGGTGTTCGAGGGCGCTGTCACCGCAGGCGGCGCACTGATGAACACCACCGAGGTGGAAAACTTCCCCGGCTTCCGGGACGGCATCATGGGCCCTGATCTCATGGACAACATGCGCGCCCAGGCCGAGCGTTTCGGTGCCGAGCTCGTTCCGGACGACATCGTCGACGTCGACCTGAGCGGCGAGATCAAGACCGTCACGGACACCGCGGGCACTGTGCACCGCGCCAAGGCCGTCATCGTCACCACGGGCTCCCAGCACCGCAAGCTCGGGCTGCCCAACGAGGACGCGCTCTCCGGCCGCGGTGTGTCCTGGTGCGCCACCTGTGACGGGTTCTTCTTCAAGGACCAGGACATCGCGGTGATCGGCGGCGGCGACACCGCCATGGAGGAAGCCACCTTCCTGTCGCGGTTCGCCAAGTCCGTGACCATCGTCCACCGCCGGGACACCCTGCGCGCCTCCAAGGCGATGCAGGAGCGTGCGTTCGCCGACCCGAAGATCTCCTTCGTGTGGGACAGCGAGGTCGCCGAGATCCAGGGCGACCAGAAGCTCGCCGGTCTGCAGCTGCGCAACCTCAAGACGGGCGAGACGTCCGAGCTGCCGGTGACAGGCCTGTTCATCGCGATCGGACACGACCCGCGCACCGAGCTCTTCAAGGGTCAGCTCGACCTGGACGACGAGGGCTATCTGAAGGTGGCTTCCCCGTCCACCCGGACGAACCTGTCCGGTGTTTTCGGCGCCGGCGACGTCGTCGACCACACGTACCGTCAGGCGATCACCGCCGCCGGGACCGGCTGCTCAGCCGCCCTCGACGCCGAGCGCTTCCTTGCCGCCCTCGCCGACGGCGACCAGGTTGCCGAGCCCGAGAAGACCACCGTCTGACCCCGTCCACCCCACCGCACCAACCAGTTAGGAGCCCTCAGTGGCCGGCACCCTGAAGAACGTGACCGACGACTCCTTCGAGCAGGACGTCCTCAAGAACGACAAGCCCGTCCTGGTGGACTTCTGGGCCGCGTGGTGCGGTCCGTGCCGCCAGATCGCGCCGTCCCTCGAAGCCATCGCCCAGGAGTACGGCGACAAGATCGAGATCGTCAAGCTCAACATCGACGAGAACCCGGCCACGGCTGCCAAGTATGGCGTCATGTCCATCCCGACGCTGAACGTCTACCAGCGTGGCGAGGTCGCCAAGACCATCGTCGGGGCCAAGCCCAAGGCAGCGATCGTGCGGGACCTCGAGGACTTCATCGCCGAGTGATGTTTCACGTGAAACACGAAGGGGCCGACCCAGGAGGGTCGGCCCCTTGGCTTTATAGCGGCCGCAGCGCCGGCTCTTTCTGCACTGCTCCCAGAAGCCGGTCCAGCGCCAGCTCGACGTCCTCCTTCCAGGAGAGCGTCGTTCGCAGCTCCAGCCGCAGCCGCGGATAAGTGGGGTGGGGCCGCACCGTCTTGAAGCCCACGGCCGTCAGATGGTCGGCGGGAAGAACACACGCCGGTTCCTTCCAGCGGGCGTCTCCGAAGGCTTCGATCGCTTTGAAGCCCCGTCGCAGCAGATCCTTGGCCACCGTCTGGACCATCACACGCCCCAGCCCTTGGCCCTGGTACCCCTGCATGATGAAGGCGGTCATCAACTGGACGGCGTCAGGGGATACCGGACTCGTGGGAAACGCTGTGGAGCGAGGCACATAAGCCGGAGGCGCATACAGCACGAAGCCCACCGGTACCTCGTCCACGTAGACGACCCGACCACAGGACCCCCAGTCCAGCAGAACGGCTGAGATCCACGCTTCCTTCTCGAGGGCGGGCGTCCCTGCCTTTACCGCAGCTTCGCCGCTGACTGGGTCCAACTCCCAGAAGACACACGAGCGACAGCGCTTGGGAAGGTCCTGAAGGTTGTCCAGCGTGAGCGGTACGAGCCGACGGCCCATGAAGGCTGTTCCTCGCTTCCTTCGCCCGCAGCGTCGCGAGCGGCTGTCAGAGCACTCCGCTCCCTGAGCAGACTGCCGACGAATCCGCCGACGGCCCCGAGTCCCAGGCCTGCTGTGACCAGTCCGGAACGGCTCACGGTTCGCATGGCCCGCCTCTCCACAAAGATCCGCCAGGTCGATGCGCCATACCCAATCGCATCGTATCCACGATGCGATTGCCTAGATACCGCCTCAAAGCAAAGAGCGGGCTGTGTCCGGTATACATCGGACACAGCCCGCTCATGCGGTCGACGAGCCGAGAGCCGGCCTGAGAATCGGAGGGTCAGACCTCCGGCTCCTCCGAGGTGTCGTCCAGGAGACTCTTCTGGAGAGCGAGTTTCTCGCCGGGAGCGAGAGTGCTCAGGATCCGTTCAAGGTCCTCCGTGGAGGCGAACTCCACGGTGATCTTGCCCTTCTTCTGCCCCAGGTTGATCTTCACGCGCGTTTCGAAACGATCCGAGAGTCGGGTAGCGAGCTCACCGAGCGCCGGAGAGGGAACGGAGCCGGCCCGTGGGCCCTTGGACCGTGCCGTGCTCTTCGGACGCGACCCCATGAGGGTGACGATCTCTTCAACCGCTCGCACCGAGAGGCCCTCGGCCACAATCCGGTGGGCGAGCTTGTCCTGCTCCTCTGAGTCCTCGACGGAGAGCAGAGCCCGCGCGTGCCCGGCGGAAAGAACGCCGGCTGCCACACGACGCTGAACCGCCGCCGAAAGCTTGAGCAGGCGCAGGGTGTTGGAAACCTGAGGGCGCGAGCGGCCGATTCGGTCCGCCAGCTGGTCATGCGTGCAGTTGAAGTCCTTGAGCAGCTGGTCGTAGGCGAAGGCTTCTTCCAGCGGATTCAGCTGAGCGCGGTGCAAGTTCTCGAGGAGCGCGTCCAGCAGAAGCTTCTCGTCGTCCGTCGCCCGTACGATCGCCGGGATCGCGTCGAGCTCGGCCTCATGGCAGGCTCGCCAGCGCCGCTCACCCATGATGAGCTCGTAGCGGGCCGGGCCCACTTGCCGTACGACGATGGGCTGGAGAAGGCCGACCTCCTTGATGGAGGTGACGAGCTCCTGCAACAGATCCTCGTCGAACACCTCTCGGGGCTGACGCGGGTTCGGGGTGATGGAGTCGAGAGGCAGCTCGGCAAAGTACGCGCCGACAGGTGCTGCGGGCAGTTCGCCCGCGGCATTAGGCGACAGCTCCTCTGTTTCACGTGAAACAGGCGGGAGCGTGGCAAGCTTCGAAGCCGCCACCCCACGCTCGGGAGCGAAGACAGACACTTGTGGGGTGGTGGCGGGTGCAGCCGCTGCCGGAGCCTCCTTCTCGCCCGTCGCGGCCGCTGGGATCAGTGCGGCCAGACCACGGCCCAACCCCCTCCGTCGATCACTCACTGGATCCCCTCCACCACACTCGGATTGTTCTGAGCACCAATGTGGGCGTGCGTCGGGTCGTACCCTACGCCCACGCCCCTCAGTGCGATTTCTCGTGCCGCCTCAAGGTAGGAGAGGGCACCGCTCGATCCTGGATCGTAAGTCAGCACCGTCTGCCCATAGCTAGGCGCCTCGGAGATCCGGACAGAGCGAGGAATGCTCGTCCGCAGCACCTCTTCGCCGAAGTGGGTGCGCACCTCGTCGGCGACCTGGGACGCCAGGCGCGTCCGGCCGTCATACATGGTGAGCAGGATCGTCGACACATGGAGGACGGGGTTGAGGTGCCCCCGTACCAGGTCGACGTTGCGGAGCAGCTGGCCGAGGCCCTCCAGCGCGTAGTACTCGCACTGGATCGGGATGAGGACTTCCTGGCCGGCAACCAATGCGTTCACCGTCAGGAGCCCGAGCGAGGGCGGACAGTCGATGAGGATGTAATCCAGGGGCTGCTCGTACGCCTGGATCGCCCGCTGCAGTCGGCTCTCGCGTGCCACCAGCGACACCAGCTCGATCTCCGCACCGGCGAGATCGATCGTGGCTGGGGCGCAGAAGAGACCTTCCACATCGGGAACGGGTTGGACGACTTCCGACAGCGGCCTGCTGTCGATCAGCACGTCGTAGATGGACGGCACCTCGGCATGGTGATCGATCCCCAGCGCGGTGGACGCATTGCCCTGAGGGTCGAGGTCGACCACAAGGACACGGGCGCCGTGCAGAGCCAGCGAAGCGGCGAGATTGACCGTTGTCGTGGTCTTTCCGACGCCGCCCTTCTGATTGGCGACGACCATGACTCGGGTCTGCTCGGGCCGAGGCAGTCCCTCACCGGCACGACCCAGAGCCTCTACCGCCAACTGGGCAGCACGACCGATGGGAGTGTCGTCCATCGGGGGCGGTGTTTCACGTGAAACATCCTCCCCCATCGACTCGGTACGGGGACCGGGGACCGGATCGGTCATCGGTCCCGCGATGTTGGCGTCGGACCGCAAGGATTCACTCTCCTCGACTTCAGGCTCGCAATGAACAGAGCCTCCCATGCCTTCGGGGTCGTGAACCAGTGAGGCCTGGCGTTCTGTGGAGAATTCCACCTCTGTGGAAAACTCCGTTACCTCTCCGAGTGACCCGAGAGGCTTCCGGTCGCGCGGTTCGGCCGCGGCGCGGCCACGGCTGATGATGCCGTGCAGCAGTGAGCGACGTTTCACGTGAAACACGATGCCCAGCGGCAGAGGCCACGCCTGCGCGACACTCCGAGATGCATAGTTTTGGAAGCTTGTGTGGAGTACGACTCGTCGTCAGGACGGATCAGCGAACGTCCAGATCAATGCCTAGCGGCGACGCCGTACCCGCCCTGTCCGCGCCGCCTTCGCCCGCTTCGCCGCAAAGCGCACGCCACCCGGGCTCTCCCCGACCTCCACGCGGACCACCGTGGACAGCGGATCGACCAGACCCTCGCCCACATGGTGGATGGAGGTCGCCACGGCGCCGAGCTTGCTCAGGGCGGTGGCTGCGCTCTTCAGCTCCTCCTCCGCAGTGTCGCCCTTGAGTGCCAGCATCTCTCCGTACGGGCGCAGCAGCGGAATGCCCCAGCCGGCCAATCGGTCCAGTGGGGCCACCGCTCGCGCCGTCACCACATGGACCGGCTGCAGCGTCCCGAGGACTTCTTCAGCTCGGCCACGGACGACGGTCACATGGTCGAGTCCCAGTAGTTCGACCACCTCGGTCAGGAAGTTCGTACGCCGTAGCAGGGGCTCCAGCAGCGTGATCTTCAGGTCGTCCCGGACGAGGGCCAGCGGGATACCGGGCAATCCGGCACCGGAGCCGACATCGCACACCGTCACCCCCTCGGGCACGACCTCGGAGAGCACCGCGCAGTTCAGCAGATGCCTCTCCCACAGGCGGGGTACCTCCCGCGGGCCGATGAGTCCGCGCTGCACTCCCGCCTCAGCCAGGAGCTCGGCATATCGGACCGCATCCGCGTAGCGATCACCGAATACGTCGCGCGCCTGCTCGGGCGCAGGGGGGAGCTCCGCTGCCTCCGTCACGGGGACCGTCCTTCCGTACCGCAAGAGCGCACTGTGCGCTGACACCAGAACAACAGGCTGACAAAGTCCGGCCCCGCCTGCAGGCAGACGGGGCCGGAGAAGCGTACGTACCGAATCAGGCAGGCAGGACGACGACGAAGCGCTGGGGCTCCTCGCCCTCGGACTCGCTGCGCAGACCGACGGACTTGACCGCGTCGTGCACGACCTTGCGCTCGAAGGGCGTCATCGGCTGCAGCTTCACGGGCTCGCCCGTGCTCTTGGCCTCGGCCGCCGCCTTGGCACCCAGCTCGGAGAGCTCGGCGCGCTTCTTGGCCCGGTAACCGGCGATGTCCAGCATCAGACGGCTGCGGTCACCGGTCTCACGGTGCACGGCCAGGCGCGTGAGCTCCTGGAGCGCCTCAAGCACCTCGCCCTCGCGGCCGACGAGCTTGTTCAGATCGCGGCTACCGGAGTCGCTGATGATCGAGACAGAGGCACGGTCGGCCTCGACGTCCATGTCGATGTCGCCGTCCAGGTCGGCGATGTCCAGCAGACCTTCCAGGTAGTCCGCAGCAATCTCACCCTCCTGCTCCAGGCGGGTCAGGGTGTCGCCACCCTCGGAGGCGGCGGAGGTGGTGCCTTCCGTCACGGGATGGACTCCTTCTTACTTCTTGGACGGGGACTTGGGACGCTGCTGACCCTTGCGCTGACCGGACTGAGCCTTGCTGCGGCCACCGGCACCGGGCTTGGGCGCGGCCTTCTTGGCAGCGGCCGCCGGCTTGGCGTCCTCCGGCTCGTCCGACTTGCTCAGCGAGGTGGGCTCGGGCTTCGGCTCGGCTTCGTCGGCGGTCTTCGCACTACCGGACTGACGCTGGGCCTTGGTCTGGCGCTTGGGCTGCTGGCGCTTGGGGGTCGCCGGCGTACCGTCCTCGGCCGTGGCGACGGCCGAGGCCTCGCTCTTGACGACGGTGCCGTCAGCCTGGGCCGCGAGGCCCTCCTTGCTCAGGCCGGTGATGAACTTCCGCTCGTACTCGTTGCGGTCACGGCCCTTGGCGACGATCGCCTTGACGATCGCGCGCTCGCCGCGGCTGCGGGTCTTGCCGTGATGCGTGACGTGCTTGAAGAGTCGCTCCAGGTAAGCGGCCTGCGCCTTGGAACCCGGCGTCGGGTTGTTGTGGATGACGTACATCTGCTGACCCATGGTCCACACGTTGGTGGTCAGCCAGTAGACGAGGACACCGACCGGGAAGTTGATGCCGAAGACGGCGAACATGATCGGGAAGATGTACATCAGCATCTTCTGCTGCTGCATGAAGGGCGTCTTCACCGTGGTGTCGACGTTCTTCGTCATCAGCTGACGCTGCGTGTAGAACTGCGACGCCGACATCAGGACGATCATGATCGCGGTGACGATGCGGACCGTGGTGATCGAAGCGTCGAGCGCCTGGGCCTCGGCGGCGGTGTTCGTGAAGGTCGCGGCCAGCGGGGCACCGAAGATGTGTGCCTTCTGCGCGCTCTCCAGCAGGCTCTCGTTGATGACACCGATCGTGTCGTTGTTCGCGATGCTGTTGAGCACGTGGTACAGGGCGAAGAAGAACGGTGACTGCGCCAGGATGGGAAGGCACGAGGAGAGCGGGTTGGTGCCCGTCTCCTTGTACAGCTTCATCATCTCTTCGGACTGACGCTGTTTGTCGTTCTTGTAGCGCTCCTGGATCTTCTTCATCTCGGGCTGCAGCGTCTGCATCGCCCGGGTCGCCTTGATCTGCTTCACGAAGAGCGGGATCAGGCAGATACGGATCAGGATCACCAAGGACACGATGGACAGGCCCCAGGCCCACCCGGTGTCCGCGCCGAAGAGGGCGCCGTACACGCTGTGGAACTGGACGATGACCCAGGAGACAGGTGTCGTGATGAAGCTGAAGAGGCTGGCAATCGTGTCCACTAATCATGCTCCTTGGGCATGGGACGGGGTCTCTGCGGCCGGGCCCGAGGAGGCCTGCCCCTCGGTGGCCGGTTCGGCGGCGGAGGTCCCGCCCTTGCGTGCACGCCAGGCGCCACGCAACATCTCGTGCCACCGTGGCCGCTTGCGCGGAGGGACATGGTCCACACCGCCGAGCGACCACGGATTGCACCGCAGGATGCGCCAGGCAGTGAGTGCCGTTCCCTTGATCGCACCGTGCCGGTCGATGGCCGTGTAGCCGTAGTGGGAGCACGACGGGTAGTACTTGCACACCGGCCCGAGCAGCGGACTGATCGTCCACTGGTACAGCTTGATCAGCGCCAGCAGCGGGTACTTCATCGCGCGCCCCCTCCCAGCAGCCGCGCTATGGCGGCATCCAGGTCTTGGGCCAGTTGTACGTGGTCGGCGTCACCCGCTCCGGGCAGCGCTCGTACGACTACCAGGCTACCGGGGGGAAACAGGGCGACTCGATCGCGCATCAGATGACGAAGCCTGCGCTTCACCTTGTTGCGGACAACCGAACCACCGACGGCCTTGCTCACGACGAAACCCGCACGCGTCGGGGGAGCGCTCTCCCCAGGCGCGTGCGGGTCCGTGGCACCGCTACGTAGGTGAACGACGAGAAGAGGGCGTCCGGCCCTGCGTCCTCGTCGTACCGCGGTCGCGAAGTCCTCGCGCCGCCTCAGCCGATGCTCGGTAGGCAGCACGACGTCATGACCTGATCAGGATCAGGCGGACAGGCTGGCGCGACCCTTGCTGCGGCGGTTCGCGAGAATCGCGCGGCCGGCACGGGTACGCATCCGCAGGCGGAAGCCGTGGGTCTTCGCGCGACGACGGTTGTTCGGCTGGAAGGTGCGCTTGCTCACTCGGGGGCTCCAGAAAGAAATCGGTGTTTGCGGGTGCCGTCCTGGCTGTCACCGTGCGCCCACGAGTAGCTCGTATAAACGCCCGAGTGCACCGCTGTCCGATCACCTGACGCGATCTGTGCCCATCGGAGGCAGGCGGCAGCAGCCATCGACAACTCGACCTGGTTACGGTACGCGCGGCTACGCCATCCGGTCAAACCGGAGGTCACGGGGAGACACTATCCACAGGCTGGGGACAACAACTTGAACCGCACCGGTCGCCGTGACTACCGTGACGGAACTCCGATTCGTTCCCTTTCCTTTGGCTGTTGGGACCCGACCCGCCCACCAGCACCTCGTTCCGAGGGCCCCACCCGAGTTCCAAACCGACCTGTCCCAGAACCACACGTTCGTGGGACCTGTGAGAGAGCGTGCCCTGTGGCTGACGTACCTGCCGATCTTGCCGCAGTGTGGCCACGCGTACTGGAAAAGCTCCTGGGTGAGGACCAGGGCCAAGGTGTCGAGGTGAGGGACGAGCGCTGGATCAAGCGCTGCCAGCCCCTCGCTCTGGTCGCGGACACGGCTCTTCTCGCCGTCCCGAACGAGTTCGCGAAGGGCGTACTCGAGGGCCGCCTCGCACCGATCGTCAGCGAGACCCTGAGCCGGGAGTGCGGCCGCCCGATCCGTATCGCCATCACCGTCGACAGCTCCGTCGGCGAGCCCCCGCCCCCGCCGGTCCAGCAACGCTTCGAAGAGCGCGAGCTCCCGTCCGTCCCGGCCCAGAACCGCGAGTCCTACGACAGCAGGGACACGTACGACCAGGGGCGCGAGGGGCGCGGCGGGTACGAGAAGCAGAACGCCAACGAGAATCCGAACGGATACGACAGCCAGGGGCGTGACCCCTACGAGGGGTACGGGCGCCACCGGGCCGACGACCGTGGCCCGGGACGCGGCGAACAGCTGGGCGGCGGCCCCGGCGACCTGCTGCCGCCTCCGCGCACGGACCAGATGCCCACCGGCCGCTCGGACCAGCTTCCGAACGCGCGCCCCGCCTATCCGTCCGAGTACCAGCGGCCCGAGCCGGGCGCCTGGCCGCGGCCCTCGCAGGACGACTACGGCTGGCAACAGCAGAGACTCGGGTTCCCCGATCGGGACCCGTACGCTTCGCCATCGTCTGACTACCGCTCGCAGCCGATGGACCGGTCACCGTACGACCAGCGCTCCGAGTACGACTCGGGGCGCCCCGAGTACGACCAGCCCCGCGGCGACTACGACCGGCCCGGTGCCGACTCCCACTACCCGCGACCGGACAGGCGTGAGCTTCCCGACCCACCGCCGGGCTCGGGGCACGTGCACCGGGGCGGGCCGGCCAGCAGTGCGCCCGGCCCGCTGGCGGCGCAGCCCGCGCCGGCCCCCGGCCCGGGTGAACCGACGGCACGCCTGAACCCGAAGTACCTCTTCGACACCTTCGTCATCGGCGCCTCGAACCGCTTCGCCCACGCGGCCGCGGTGGCGGTCGCCGAGGCTCCGGCCAAGGCGTACAACCCCCTCTTCATCTACGGGGAGTCGGGCCTCGGCAAGACGCACCTGCTGCACGCGATCGGACACTACGCGCGCAGCCTCTACCCGGGCACGCGCGTGCGGTACGTGAGCTCGGAGGAGTTCACCAACGAGTTCATCAACTCCATCCGCGACGGCAAGGGCGACAGTTTCCGCAAGCGGTACCGCGAGATGGACATCCTGCTCGTCGACGACATCCAGTTCCTGGCGGACAAGGAGTCGACGCAGGAGGAGTTCTTCCACACCTTCAACACGCTCCACAACGCGAACAAGCAGATCGTGCTCTCCAGCGACCGGCCTCCCAAGCAGCTGGTGACCTTGGAGGACCGGCTGCGGAACCGTTTCGAATGGGGTTTGATCACCGACGTCCAGCCGCCCGAACTGGAGACGCGGATCGCGATCCTCCGCAAGAAGGCGGTGCAGGAACAGCTCAACGCCCCGCCGGAGGTACTGGAGTTCATCGCGTCCCGTATCTCGCGCAACATCCGCGAACTGGAGGGCGCGCTGATCCGGGTGACGGCGTTCGCGTCGCTCAACCGGCAGCCGGTGGACCTCGGGCTGACCGAGATCGTCCTGAAGGACCTGATCCCGGGCGGCGAGAACGCGTCCCCGGAGATCACCGCCACCGCGATCATGGCCGCGACGGCCGACTACTTCGGGCTCACGGTCGAGGACCTGTGCGGCACCTCGCGCGGGCGCGCCCTCGTCACGGCCCGCCAGATCGCGATGTATCTGTGCCGTGAGCTGACCGACCTGTCGCTGCCCAAGATCGGCGCGCAGTTCGGCAACCGGGACCACACCACCGTCATGCACGCCGACCGCAAGATCCGCGCGCTCATGGCCGAGCGACGGTCCATCTACAACCAGGTGACGGAGCTGACGAACCGCATCAAGAACGGCTGACGGCCCACACGGCTACCCAGCCGACTGTCCGTCCGACCACACGGCTGCCGGACGTCCGCAGAACACCGTCATACGTCGCTGAGGGCGCCCCGGGACAAGTTCCCGAGGGCGCCTTCGGTGTTCCTGGAGGACCTCAGGCCGCCTCATGGGGGCGCTTCAGCGGTCTCGTGGGCGCCGCGGCCCGTCTTCCTGGACAGGTGCGGCCGGCTCCGAAGGGGTCCCCGCCGTCGCCGTCCCGTCATCAGGTGTTCGATTACCTGCGGCGTTACGGCCTTCCTCCACAGATTCGGGGACTTTCTCCCGTCCACACCCTGGGGACCGGGAAGTTATACAGATTGTGTCCACAAGGCGAGCCGACGCGAGATCATCGGTCCAGGTCACCTCCCTGTGGATCCGTGGACGAAAGATCTCCACAGGCTGTGGACAAAGCGAGGATCCACAGACTGTGGACGGAGTTGTCCACCGACACCCCACAGGCTGTGGCCGGTTGTCCCCAGTGATCGTCGGCTTCTCCACATGCCTGTCCACTGTTCGGCAAGCCCACGCGGCTCCTCACCGTGTCGAGTGAAAGGCGTCACATGAAGTTGCCTGGTTGGGCTGTGGGAAAGACGGGTAAACCTGGGGACGCCGTTGGGGAGAAGTGCCCCGTGGCTGTGCACGGTGTGTGCAGAACTTTCTGTTCTCCACAGATACCCCTGGTTGTCCACCGCCTCCGCCCACAGGCACGGTGGACAAAATCTGCCGTCTGAGCTGCGAAAACAGGGTTATCCACGGTTTCCACAGGCCCTACTACTACTCCCAACTAGAGAGAGCTGGGAATCCGTTTCGAAGTGGGTCCTGTGCACAACTCGCTCTTGGCTGCCTGACCGCGCCTCGTCACGACTTGACCCCGAGCGGCTCCGAGTGTCAGTGGTGTGCGTCAGACTGTTCCCCGGTGTCCTTCCCGTCACAGGAGCCAGCGACACCGAGACAGACGACGAAGCCAGGCAGGGCGAGAAGCGCCGGCAACAGCAGGAGGCGGCAACAGTGAAGATCCGGGTGGAACGCGACGTACTCGCGGAGGCAGTTGCCTGGGCGGCACGCAGCCTCCCGGCCCGTCCGCCGGCGCCTGTCCTCGCCGGCCTCCTTCTGAAGGCCGAGGACGGCCAGCTGAGCCTCTCCAGCTTCGACTACGAGGTCTCCGCACGCGTGTCCGTGGAGGCCGAGGTCGACGAGGAGGGCACGGTGCTCGTCTCCGGCCGCCTTCTCGCCGACATCTGCCGCGCCCTCCCCAACCGCCCGGTGGAGATCTCCACAGACGGTGCACGGGCGACGGTGGTGTGCGGCTCCTCCCGGTTCACCCTCCACACACTGCCTGTGGAGGAGTACCCGGCGCTGCCGCAGATGCCGAACGCCACGGGCACCGTCCCGGGGGAGGTCTTCGCCTCCGCCGCCGCCCAGGTCGCCATCGCCGCGGGCCGCGACGACACGCTGCCCGTCCTCACCGGTGTGCGCATCGAGATCGAGGGCGACACCGTCACGCTCGCCTCCACCGACCGCTACCGCTTCGCGGTCCGCGAGTTCCTGTGGAAGCCGGAGAACCCCGAGGCGTCCGCGGTCGCCCTGGTGCCCGCCAAGACGCTCCTGGACACCGCCAAGGCCCTCACGAGCGGCGACAGCGTCATCCTGGCGCTCTCCGGCTCGGGCTCCGGCGAGGGTCTGATCGGTTTCGAGGGCGCGGGCCGCCGTACGACCACGCGGCTGCTGGAGGGAGACCTCCCGAAGTACCGCACGCTGTTCCCGACGGAGTTCAACAGCGTGGCCGTCATCGAGACCGCGCCCTTCGTCGAGGCCGTCAAGCGTGTGGCCCTGGTCGCCGAGCGGAACACCCCGGTGCGGCTGAGCTTCGAGCAGGGCGTGCTGATCCTGGAGGCCGGCTCCAGCGACGACGCACAGGCTGTGGAGAGGGTCGACGCCCAGCTGGACGGCGACGACATCTCGATCGCCTTCAACCCGACGTTCCTGCTGGACGGCCTGAGCGCCATCGACTCCCCGGTGGCCCAGCTGTCGTTCACGACGTCCACCAAGCCCGCCCTGCTCAGCGGCAAGCCCGCCGTGGACGCCGAGGCGGACGAGGCCTACAAGTACCTGATCATGCCGGTGCGGCTCAGCGGCTGACCGACCGGATGACGCCGCGGCCCGGCCGCGGAATTGTCCACAGCGCTGTGGGGCCCGGTGATCCAGCGGGCCCTCGGCGCGAAGCCGCAGGTAGGGGTGTACTTATGAGCGGGTATGCCCACAGGTGTGCGTGAGCGTCCGGGTTTAGGCTCGTGCGTGGGTACGCAGTTCAGGTGCCCTCCTGCCACGTCGCAACCTAAGGAACAACTGATGGAGCTCGGTCTCGTCGGCCTCGGCAAGATGGGCGGCAACATGCGCGAGCGGATACGCCGCGCGGGCCACACCGTCATCGGATACGACCGGAACCCGGATCTCGCCGATGTCCACAGCCTCGAAGAGCTTGTGGGCAAGCTCAAGGGCCCGCGGGTCGTGTGGGTCATGGTCCCGGCCGGCGCCGCCACCCAGTCGACCGTCGACGAGCTGGCCGAGCTGCTGGAACCCGGTGACGTCGTCGTGGACGGTGGAAACTCCCGCTGGACGGACGACGAGAAGCACGCCGAGGAGCTGGCGGCCAAGGGCATCGGCTTCGTCGACTGCGGCGTCTCCGGTGGCGTCTGGGGCCTGGAGAACGGCTACGCGCTGATGTACGGCGGCGACGCGGAGAACGTCGCCAAGGTGCGCCCCGTCTTCGACGCGCTGAAGCCCGAGGGCGACCTCGGCGCGGTGCACGCCGGCAAGGTCGGCGCCGGTCACTTCGCGAAGATGGTCCACAACGGCATCGAGTACGCGATGATGCAGGCCTATGCCGAGGGCTGGGAGCTCCTGGAGAAGGTCGACTCGGTGACGGACGTCCGCGAGGTGTTCCGTTCCTGGCAGGACGGCACGGTCATCCGCTCCTGGCTCCTCGATCTGGCGGTGAACGCCCTCGACGAGGACGAGCACCTGGACGGGCTGAAGGGCTTCGCGCAGGACTCCGGTGAGGGCCGGTGGACGGTGGAGGCCGCCATCGACCACGCCGTGCCGCTGCCCGCGATCACGGCCTCCCTCTTCGCGCGGTTCGCGTCGCGCCAGGAGGACTCGCCGCAGATGAAGATGGTCGCGGCGCTGCGGAACCAGTTCGGCGGCCACGCGGTCGAGAAGAAGTAGCCCACGGCAAGAAGCAACGCGCGGCACGGAAGAGAAGAACGAACACGCCACGGTCGACGAGAAGTCGTCCACAGGGCCGCACGGTGGTCCACAACCCTGGGGGAGGTCGGCACCCGACCATGCACGTCACGCACCTGTCGCTGGCCGACTTCCGCTCGTACGCCCGGGTCGAGGTCCCGCTCGACCCGGGCGTCACCGCGTTCGTGGGCCCCAACGGGCAGGGCAAGACGAACCTGGTCGAGGCGGTCGGCTATCTCGCGACCCTCGGCAGCCACCGGGTCTCCTCGGACGCGCCCCTGGTCCGCATGGGCGCCGACCGCGCGGTGATCCGGGCACAGGTGCGGCAGGGCGAACGGCAGCAGCTGATCGAGCTGGAGTTGAACCCCGGCAAGGCCAACCGGGCCCGCATCAACAGGTCTTCGCAGGTCAGGCCACGCGATGTGCTCGGCATCGTGCGAACGGTGCTGTTCGCGCCGGAGGATCTCGCGCTGGTCAAGGGCGACCCCGGCGAGCGACGGCGCTTCCTCGACGAACTGATCACCGCGCGGGCCCCGCGCATGGCGGGTGTGCGCTCCGACTACGAGCGGGTCCTCAAGCAGCGCAACACCCTCCTGAAGACAGCCGCGTTGGCACGTCGGCACGGCGGCCGCTCCATGGACCTGTCCACGCTCGACGTGTGGGACCAGCACCTCGCGCGCGTGGGCGCCGAACTGCTCGCCCAACGCCTCGATCTGGTCGCCGCGATCCAGCCGCTCGCCGACAAGGCGTACGAGCAACTCGCACCCGGCGGCGGCCCGGTCGGTCTGGAGTACAAACCCTCCTCGCCCGGCCTCGTCGGTCACGCGCGCGAGGAGCTGTACGAGCAGCTCACGGCAGCCCTCACCGAGAGCCGCAAGCAGGAGATCGAGCGGGGCGTCACGCTCGTGGGACCCCATCGAGACGATGTGACCCTCAAACTCGGTCCGCTGCCGGCAAAGGGCTACGCCTCCCACGGCGAGTCCTGGTCGTACGCCCTGGCGCTGAGGCTCGCCTCCTACGACCTGCTGCGGGCCGAGGGCAACGAGCCGGTGCTGATCCTCGACGACGTCTTCGCCGAGTTGGACACCCGGCGGCGGGAGCGTCTGGCGGAGCTGGTCGCGCCGGGCGAGCAGGTCCTGGTGACCGCCGCGGTCGACGACGACGTACCGGACGTACTGACGGGGACGCGGTACACCGTGTCCGACGGGACGGTGGAGCGCGTATGAGCGGATCCGAGGGAAGCCCCAAGCCGCCCGAGCCCTCCGGTGTGGACCTCGCGCGCGTGGCGCTGCGCGCCGCGAAGGAGGCCGCACGCGCGCGTGGCGAAGTCACCCAGCAGCAGAAGCAGGCACGGCGTGGCGGCGGGCTGCGCTCCGGCGCGCGTGCCGACGGGCGCGACCCGATGCCGCTCGGTCCCGCCATCAACCGGCTGATCACCGAGCGGGGCTGGGAGACACCGGCCGCCGTGGGCGGGGTCATGGGCCGCTGGCCCCAGATCGTCGGCGACGACCTGGCCAGACGATGCGCGCCGGAGCGGTACGACGAGGACGAGCGCGTGCTGCACGTGCGGTGCGACTCGACGGCCTGGGCGACGAACGTACGCCTCCTCGCCCCGCAGCTGGTCGCGCGGCTCAACGAGGACCTCGGGCAGGGCACCGTGCGGTTCCTCAAGGTCCACGGACCCGCAGGCTCCGCCCCTCGCTACGGCCCCCTTCGGGCTCCGGGAAGCACCGGTCCCGGCGATACCTACGGGTGACCGTAATCACATTTCCTGGCTCTTCCCCAGCCCGTGACCGGTGGTCCTCGGGGCGTCGCCGGGTGCCCGCCTGCTCCTGCGTCGACGTTCGCGTGCGGGTGCGAATGTCGACTTGACCCGGGAGTAGCAAAGGGTTGACACCCGGAAGCGCTGAGTGCCGCTGTGAGCCTCTTGGAGCCCCGCTCCGCATATGGGGAGTCGGGAGAGACCGGTTCAGGGCGGCACATGCGGACTCAGGTACCGGCAAACCCCCATCACTGTCGGCGCTACCGGTAGACTGGAAGCTAATCCCGCCCCATTCGTGGGGACCGCTTCGGAAACACTGTGCAACGCTGACAAAGGCTTCCACCGCAACATGCCGCAGCCGCTCCGGCAAACCCGCCAAGAGCCTGGCTTGTGCTGTGCCAGAAAGGGCGCTTCGTGGCCGATTCCGGCAACCCCAACGAGAACATCCCGTCCACCGAGGCCCTGGCCGGAACGGCCGAGGCCTCACCCTCGGCGTACGACGCCAGTGCCATCACCGTCCTCGAAGGGCTGGACGCGGTCCGCAAGCGGCCCGGCATGTACATCGGCTCGACCGGTGAGCGCGGCCTGCACCACCTCGTGCAGGAGGTCGTGGACAACTCCGTCGACGAGGCCCTGGCCGGGCACGCGGACACCATCGACGTGACGATCCTTCCCGACGGCGGTGTCCGGGTCGTCGACAACGGCCGCGGCATCCCGGTGGGCATCGTCCCGTCCGAGGGCAAGCCGGCCGTCGAGGTCGTGCTGACCGTCCTGCACGCGGGCGGCAAGTTCGGCGGCGGCGGCTACGCGGTCTCCGGTGGTCTGCACGGCGTCGGCGTCTCCGTGGTGAACGCCCTGTCGACGAAGGTCGCCGTCGAGGTCAAGACCGACGGTCACCGCTGGACGCAGGACTACAAGCTGGGCGTTCCGACCGCCCCGCTCGCCAAGCACGAGGCCACGGACGAACACGGCACATCGGTCACCTTCTGGGCCGACCCGGACATCTTCGAGACCACCCACTACTCCTTCGAGACGCTCTCGCGGCGCTTCCAGGAGATGGCGTTCCTCAACAAGGGGTTGAGGATCAACCTCACCGACGAGCGCGAGTCGGCGAAGGCCACCGCCGGGGCGGACGAGGCCGGTGAGGACGAGAAGCACGAGGTCAAGACGGTCTCGTACCACTACGAGGGCGGCATCGTCGACTTTGTGAAGCACCTCAACTCCCGCAAGGGGGACGTGGTGCACCCGTCCGTCATCGACTTCGAGGCCGAGGACAGGGAGAAGTCCCTGTCCGTCGAGGTCGCGATGCAGTGGAACAGCGGTTACAGCGAGGGTGTGTACTCCTTCGCCAACATCATCCACACGCACGAGGGCGGTACGCACGAAGAGGGCTTCCGTGCCGCGATGACCGGTCTGATCAACCGCTACGCGCGCGACAAGAAGCTGCTCCGCGAGAAGGACGACAACCTCACGGGTGACGACATCCGCGAGGGTCTGACCGCGATCATCTCGATCAAGCTGGCCGAACCGCAGTTCGAGGGCCAGACCAAGACCAAGCTGGGCAACACGGAGGCGAAGACCTTCGTGCAGAAGGTCGTGCACGAGCACCTGACGGACTGGCTGGACCGCAACCCGGTCGAGGCCGCGGACATCATCCGCAAGTCCATCCAGGCGGCCACCGCGCGCGTGGCGGCCCGCAAGGCGCGTGACCTGACCCGCCGCAAGGGCCTCCTGGAGACGGCGTCCCTGCCGGGCAAGCTGAGCGACTGCCAGTCGAACGACCCCACCAAGTGCGAGATCTTCATCGTCGAGGGTGACTCCGCCGGCGGCTCGGCCAAGTCCGGCCGCAACCCGCAGTACCAGGCGATCCTCCCGATCCGCGGCAAGATCCTCAACGTGGAGAAGGCGCGGATCGACAAGATCCTGCAGAACCAGGAGATCCAGGCGCTGATCTCGGCCTTCGGCACGGGTGTGCACGAGGACTTCGACATCTCGAAGCTCCGCTATCACAAGATCATCCTGATGGCGGACGCCGACGTCGACGGCCAGCACATCAACACCCTGCTGCTGACCTTCCTGTTCCGCTTCATGCGGCCGCTGGTCGAGGCCGGGCACGTCTTCCTGTCGCGTCCCCCGCTCTACAAGATCAAGTGGGGCCGGGAGGACTTCGAGTACGCGTACTCGGACCGCGAGCGCGACGCCCTGATCGAGCTCGGCCGGCAGAACGGCAAGCGCGTCCGGGAGGACTCGATCCAGCGCTTCAAGGGTCTCGGCGAGATGAACGCCGAGGAGCTGCGCATCACGACGATGGACCAGGACCACCGGGTCCTCGGCCAGGTCACGCTCGACGACGCGGCCCAGGCCGACGAGCTGTTCTCGGTGCTCATGGGCGAGGACGTCGAGGCCCGGCGCCAGTTCATCCAGCGCAACGCCAAGGACGTCCGCTTCCTCGACATCTGAGTCGGTCTCAGCTGACCGCACCAGGAAGGATTCCCCCCAGCAATGGCCGACGAGAACACCCCCGTGATGCCTGAGCCCGCCGAAGGCGAGACGACGGTGCGCATCGAGCCCGTCGGGCTCGAGACGGAGATGCAGCGCTCGTACCTGGACTACGCGATGTCCGTCATCGTGTCCCGCGCGCTGCCCGACGTACGCGACGGTCTCAAGCCCGTCCACCGCCGTGTCCTGTACGCCATGTACGACGGCGGCTACCGGCCCGAGAAGGGCTTCTACAAGTGCGCCCGCGTCGTCGGCGACGTCATGGGCAACTACCACCCGCACGGCGACTCCTCGATCTACGACGCGCTGGTCCGCCTCGCGCAGCCGTGGTCGATGCGGATGCCGCTGGTGGACTCCAACGGCAACTTCGGCTCGCCGGGCAACGACCCGGCGGCGGCCATGCGCTACACCGAGTGCAAGATGGCGCCGTTGTCGATGGAGATGGTCCGTGACATCGACGAGGACACCGTCGACTTCACGGACAACTACGACGGCCGCTCCCAGGAGCCGACCGTCCTCCCGGCCCGCTTCCCGAACCTGCTGATCAACGGCTCGGCGGGCATCGCAGTCGGTATGGCGACCAACATCCCGCCGCACAACCTCCGCGAGGTCGCGGCGGGTGCCCAGTGGTACCTGGAGAACCCCGAGGCCTCCCACGAGGACCTCCTGGACGCGCTGATCGAGCGCATCAAGGGCCCCGACTTCCCGACCGGCGCCCTGGTGGTCGGCCGCAAGGGCATCGAGGAGGCGTACCGCACGGGCCGCGGCTCCATCACGATGCGCGCGGTCGTCGAGGTCGAGGAGATCCAGAACCGGCAGTGCCTGGTGGTCACGGAGCTGCCGTACCAGGTCAACCCGGACAACCTCGCGCAGAAGATCGCCGACCTCGTGAAGGACGGCAAGATCGGCGGCATCGCGGACGTCCGCGACGAGACGTCGTCCCGTACGGGCCAGCGCCTGGTCATCGTCCTGAAGCGCGACGCGGTCGCCAAGGTCGTGCTGAACAACCTGTACAAGCACACCGACCTGCAGACCAATTTCGGCGCCAACATGCTGGCCCTGGTCGACGGTGTGCCTCGGACCCTCTCTCTGGACGCGTTCATCCGCCACTGGGTGACGCACCAGATCGAGGTCATCGTCCGGCGCACGAAGTTCCGGCTGCGCAAGGCCGAGGAGCGGGCGCACATCCTGCGCGGCCTGCTGAAGGCCCTGGACGCCATCGACGATGTCATCGCGCTGATCCGGCGCAGCGACACCGTCGACATCGCGCGCACGGGCCTGATGGATCTCCTGGAGATCGACGAGATCCAGGCCAACGCCATCCTCGAGATGCAGCTGCGCCGCCTGGCCGCCCTGGAGCGGCAGAAGATCATCCAGGAGCACGACGAACTCCAGGCCAAGATCCGCGAGTACAACGAGATCCTCGCCTCCCCCGTGCGCCAGCGCGGGATCGTCAGCGCGGAACTCGCCGCGATCGTCGAGAAGTACGGTGACGACCGCAAGACGATGCTGGTCCCCTACGACGGCGACATGTCCATCGAGGACCTCATCGCGGAGGAAGACATCGTCGTCACCGTCTCGCGCGGCGGCTACGTCAAGCGGACCAAGACGGTCGACTACCGGGCGCAGAAGCGCGGGGGCAAGGGCGTACGCGGCACGAAGCTCAAGGAAGACGACATCGTCGACCACTTCTTCGTGTCCACGACCCACCACTGGCTGCTGTTCTTCACCAACAAGGGCCGCGTCTACCGGGCCAAGGCCTACGAGCTGCCGGACGCCGGGCGTGACGCGCGTGGACAGCACGTCGCGAACCTGCTGGCCTTCCAGCCCGACGAGGCGATCGCCGAGATCCTCGCGATCCGCGACTACGAGGCCGCGCCCTACCTGGTGCTCGCCACCAAGGGTGGTCTTGTGAAGAAGACGCCTCTGAAGGATTACGATTCGCCCCGTGCCGGCGGCGTCATCGCGATCAACCTCCGTGAGAAGGAGGACGGTTCCGATGACGAACTGATCGGAGCCGAACTCGTATCGGCAGAGGACGACATCCTTCTGATCAGCAAGAAGGCACAGTCGATCCGCTTCACGGCGACGGACGAGGCGCTGCGGCCCATGGGCCGTGCCACCTCGGGTGTCAAGGGCATGAGTTTCCGCGAAGGGGACGAGCTGCTCTCGATGAATGTTGTTCGACCCGGTACGTTCGTGTTCACTGCCACAGACGGCGGGTACGCGAAGCGGACCGTCGTCGACGAGTACCGCGTCCAGGGTCGCGGCGGCCTCGGCATCAAGGCCGCCAAGATCGTCGAGGACCGCGGGTCGCTCGTCGGCGCGCTGGTGGTCGAGGAGACCGACGAGATCCTCGCCATCACGCTGTCGGGCGGTGTGATTCGTACGCGAGTCAACGAGATCAGGGAAACCGGCCGTGACACCATGGGCGTCCAACTGATCAACCTGGGCAAGCGCGATGCCGTCGTCGGCATCGCTCGTAACGCCGAGGCGGGGCGGGAGGCGGAGGAGGTCGACGGCGACGATGCCGTGGACGAGACCGCCGAGGCTGCCGTGACGACCGGTACGGACGAGGGTGAGGCGCCCTCGTCCGAGTAGCACGAGGAGTGAGTCAGCGTGAGCGGAGCCACGGGCGCGGGATCGTCCGGTACTTCGGCCGGCACTTCGACCGGGTCGGAGGCGGACGGCGGCGGCCGTGGCTCCGCCGCGCGTGCGATGGACACGCACACGACCCAACTGAAGGCCATCAAGCCGGACGCGACGGACGCGGTCGCGCCCGCGCCGGAGAAGCCCGGAAGCCAGGGAGCAACCGTGACGGACACCCGTGGTCCGCAGAAGCCCGCGTCCGGCAGTCCGGCCGCGGCTCAGGGCGGATCCGGCCGTCAGACCCCGGCACAGCCCCAGCCCCGGCCCCAGGTTTCCGCGCAGGCCGCTGCCTCGGCGCTGCCCGGTGAGCGGCAGTCGCAGCAGCAGGCCGGCCCGTACCACCCGCCGCAGGCCTACGCGCCGGCTCCGGAGGCCTCCTCCCGCAAGCCTCGTACGGGGGCGCGCACGACACCACGCACGCGCAAGGCGCGGCTGCGGGTGTCCAAGGCCGACCCGTGGTCCGTGATGAAGGTCAGTTTCCTGCTCTCCATCGCCCTCGGTATCTGCACGGTCGTCGCCGCCGCGGTGCTGTGGATGGTCATGAACGCGATGGGTGTGTTCTCCACGGTCGGCGCCACCATCTCCGAGGCGACGGGCTCGAACGAATCCAACGGATTCGATCTCCAGGCGTTCCTGTCGCTGCCCAACGTGCTGATCTTCACCACGATCATCGCGGTCATCGACGTCGTCCTCGCCACCGCCCTGGCCACCCTCGGAGCCTTCATCTACAACCTCTCCGCAGGCTTTGTGGGCGGCGTCGAGCTGACGCTCGCCGAGGACGAGTAAAGGCGCCTCACCGCGTCACGGTCGCCCTGCGGGTATCGATTTTGGGACTGCCCACGTCGTGCGCTAATCTTCAGGAGTCAGCGCGCGGGACACACACCGCAGAGCGCGGCGGGGCTATAGCTCAGTTGGTTAGAGCGCATCCCTGATAAGGATGAGGCCACAGGTTCAAATCCTGTTAGCCCCACATCGGCATAGCGCCAGGTGAGAAGCCCGGTAGATCGTCAGGATCTACCGGGCTTCTACATTTGATGATCTTGGTATCCCGCTACTCCCCCGTAACTTCCTTCATGGGCACGCCGCTTTGCAGGAACATGCTGATGCGGATTAGGTCAAGCAACCCTTACTGTGGACAGCAGGACGCCCCCTGTCGATTCACGCGGCAGGGGGCGTCTGTCCGGCTGGGGCCTCCCGAGCACCCGGCCGGAGCCTGTGAGGGTGAGGGGGTCAGCCCCACCCGACATCGAGGACGGTCTCGGTCGTGCTGGCCTCGCTGGATTCCTCGGCTGTCCCTGCCGACGTCCCGGAACTGGCCTCCTGCGCTACGGCGGACGGCTCGGTCGTCTCGGCTGCGGCAGGCGTGACCGTGGCCCCCAGCGTCAGCAGGGCCGATGCGACCGCGAGGCGAAGTCTGACCACGGAAACCCCTTACTCGAACGCATATGTGGACTCGTGTCACTGAACGTAGGGTTGCATGCGGGAAAGGTGAGATCCAAGGGGCCAGCCGTGCGGAAAGCTGCACGTGCAGGATCCCGCACAGCAACGGGGGCCGAACGTGAGCGAGTTGGACAGAACGGGCGATGAACTCCCGCTACTTCCCGATGACCTTGAGATCTACCGGATCATCGCCGAGGGAGGAGACCTCCCTTCAGGTCAGAACGTCGATCGCCTGGTCGCTCTACGCCTGGTCGACCCTGACCCCTACCGGCCCGGCAAATACGTCCCCCACGACCCCCGAGCCGTCGCCAAGGCACTCACCGCTGCTGCACTGCGAGACCTCTCGCAGCTCACCGATCGCATGTCTCACATACCCGCCCTGGAACGACTCGCCGAGCACTTCGACCCCCACCGGCTCTACGGCGGCCCTAGCTCCGAGTACCTCGCCACAGCCGAGCAGATGAACGCCCGCCTCGGCGAAACCACTACGGCGGCCGCGACCGAGATCATCACCCTCCAACCCTCTGAGCCTGCCGACCGCGACCCCGCGATCCTCCGACTCGGCATCGAGCGCACCCGGGCCGCCCTCGCCCGCGGCATCCTGGTGCGGTCGCTGTACCACCGCAGCGCCTACGAACACCCACAGACCCAGCAGTACGTCGGCCAGATGGCCGCCGACGGCGCCGACGTACGAGCCTCCGGCGCACCCGGGCCGCGCATGGTCATCATCGACGGCCGGCACCTCTTCATCGACAACCACGTCCTGGAGGACGCCGAGCCGAACTCCGGCTGGCACGTCTTCGATCGCAGCGCCGTGGCCTGGGCCCGAGCCGTCTTTCACCACTTCTGGGACCAGGCCACGCGCTGGCAGGACCTGTCGAAGCCAGCTGACCGTAGAGCCCTCACGGAGCGCCAGCAACGCATCCTCCGCGAACTCGATGCCGGGTACTCCCAGCAGCAGGTCGGCCCACGTATCGGCCTCAGCGAGCGCGCGGTGGCGAAGGAACTCGCAGCGATCCGAGAGGGACTCGGGCTCCGCTCGACCTATCAGGTCATGGCCTGGTGGGGGAGGGCGTCCACAGTCGAGTCCTCATGATCCTGTGGAGCTTTCACGCACACACCGTCTACTAGCTGTAGATCGCCCAATGCTCTGGGTACAGTGCAAGCGGGGAGACGGACGTGTCCATTCCGTCCGTCTGACGCACAGCCCCAAGCAAGCCCGGTCGGGAAGCTCGGGAGGCTCCCGGCCGGAAGGGCGCCCCTCGCCGCGTGGATCGGCGAGGGGCGTCACATCGCACAGTAAACCGCCCCGCCCTCCATACGGAGGACGGGGCGGCGGCGTTCAGCCATCTCAGGCGAACGCCTTGCGGGGCCAGCGGACGCACATCACACTGCCCCGCCTCCCAGGCCGGCACCGCTCAAGCGGCCAGCCCAGGGGCCTGGGAACGTCACCGACAGCTCGTGAACAGGTAGTTCGCTGAGTTACCCATGGGCCTCAAGATCACACAAATTAGGGTGGACCCTAATCACATTTGATCACGCGGTCGGGAGCGTGGACGGGTGTCACGCCCCACCCCGCCCGACGACCGGGTCCTCGCCCGCCGCCGCCAGGTGGGAGAACAGATCCGCCGCGTCCGTGAGCACCACAACCTCACCCAACCGGACGTCTGCGGACGCTCTGGAATCGACATCGCCACGTACAGCCGCATCGAGCAGGGCCACTCCTCCCCCCTGCTCGACACCCTGATCCGCATCGCCGATGCCATCGGCGTCGAACTCGTCGACCTCGTACGGTGACCCGCCGCCGGCGCGGGGGATTCCCCGGCGGCGGGTCCGGCCGCCCCTCATCGGCACGAGGGGCGGGCTGCCGGCGCCCTGGAAGGTGGACGGGCGCCGGGGACTCAGCGGCCCAGGCCCGCCGGGACGGCCTGGTACGGCAGCTTCCGGCATCGCCGTTTGTGGAAGTACACGGTCGGCGCGGCAGTCGAGGCAGTGTCTATGGGGTACGACCTGTACTCCTCGTCGTTCCGGATCGACTTCTGGCAGTCTCCACAGATCTTGATCACGGCTTCCTGACCTTTCGCGGGCGGCTCCACGGGTGACAGGCGCAGCGGCATCGCGACTGGAGCAGGACACCCTTGGAGTAGGGCAGGAGGATGTCCTTGGTCTGGCGGCACATGCCGTGCAGGGCCTTGTGCTCGGGCCTCTGCCCGACGGCGCACTCGGCCGACATCAGGTCGGGGTCAGTCGACGTTGGTGCTTCCGTGCTCACGGGCGCTCACCTCGCGACCGGGCGTTGGCGACCTTCACGTCCGCGCGCAGGGCCTCGCTGAGCGTGGCCTGGCGGATGTGTTCGGGATCAGCGTCCCACTCCCGTCCGCCGCTGATCGGCCGCAGCTGCACGTACGGGCCCTCGAATCCCATGACCCTGCCGAACCGCGCGCGGCCGGTGTCCTCAACGGTGTCGCCGATCTGCGGCTTGTACGCGGTCATCGTCACCGCGCCTCCCCTGGGCTGGCTGCCAGGAGCCGAAGACAGGGCATGTTGATCTGGTGGGGCATGTTGATGCTCCCGTTGCTTGCTGTGCGTTTGCTGACCGTCACAGCGTGCCAACGCGGCAAGGGCTCTCCGTTCACAGGTTGTGAACGGAGAGCCCAGAGCTTCCCTTGACTACATGTAGCGCAGTCGGCTATACGCCGCTCCACTCGGCGAACTGCCGCAGGTCTTCCCCCGCCCGCTGCCGCGCCCTCAGCAGCGTGCCCACCGTCTCGTGTACCTCCGGGTGGTAGCGCGTAAGCATGGGCGCCAGATCACGCGCCTCCTGCAACGACTTCAAGGCTTCCTTGCCGCGTGCTGTCCACGCCTCGGCGGCGGCCCGCCGGATCAGGAAGCCCGCGACACGGGTCGGCTGGTAGTTGTCCGGCCAGCGCACCTCGGAGGCCACCCGGACGGCCTGCTCGTGGTCGTCCCGGTAGATCGCCATGTCCAGCTCGCCGAGCTTCACATTGAGGTTGCCGAACGCCAGCGCGTACCGGGCGCCCGGCAGTTCCGCCGCGGCGTCCGCAGCGGCGCCAGCCTCCGCCAGCTCGCGGGCCTCGCCGAGCCAGTCCCCGGCCGCCGAATGGTCCTCAGAAGCGGCAGACAGCGCCGACGCACGCAGCAGAAGCGTGCCGCGCACCGCCATCGTCGACGGCTCCCCGTCGTCGTCCAAGTCCCGCAGAGCCTGCCGCACCAGCGCCACACCGCGGTCCGGCCGGGCCGTCTCCGCGTGCGTCATGACGGCCCGCTCATACCGCTCTACGGCAACTTGGCGCGGATCACCCGAGTGCGGAGCGGAGGCCGCCATACGGGCCAGGGCCTGGCGGGCGAGCCCCATATAGCCGAGCCGGTACGCGACGATCGCCGTCGTACGGGACACCTCGGCGAGCATGTTGTGCGCGCGCTCCCGGTCCCGGCCGGGGGCCGCGTCCTGCGCGGCGACCGACAGCACCGAGATGAGTTCGGGCAGGGCCTCGGCGACGGCCGAGAACTCGCCGGCCGCCCGCTGCCGTGCGACCTGGGTGGTCGTGGTCGCGATCTCGTCGAGGGTTCGGGGCGGCAGGTCGTCGTCCGGGGGGATGTCCCAGGAGTCGAGGGCGCTCGTGATGGGGCCGAGCAGCGCGTCGAGTTGGTCGGCCTGGAGCATCTGGACGTACGGCTGCCCGTGAAGGACGGAGACGGTGACGCCGAGGGCGCGAGCGAGTGCGCCCACGATGGCGGGGCTGGCTGCCCGGTCTCCGGTTTCCACCATGGAAATCATGGACCGGGAAACGTTGGAGCGGGTGCTGAGCTGGGTCAATGAGTAGTCGCGGATGAGACGGAATTCGCGGACGCGGTCGCCCACGCTTGTGTGTGCGGTGGTGTCGGGCATACTGGCTCCCGGATTGCGTTGCTGACACTTCGCAATGTACGCCCGGTCCAGTACCCGGTGTACTCTCATCGGCCCCCGCCTTGACAGCGGGGGCCGACGTGCTTTCCGGCTGATCCCGAGCATGATGAAGGGCCCCCTCCCGCCCGGAAAGGCGGAAGGGGGCAAACCGTCAGCGGGCCAGCAGAGCGAACAACCCCGTACCTGCACCTACGGCACCGGCCAGGGCCGCCATCGTCGGCAGAGGCCACCTGCCCTTCTTCAGCGCCTCCACATCCGCGCGGAGGTCACCGATGTCCTTTTCGGTGTCCTGCCGGAGCTGCTGGAGGTCTCTCTCATTGCGGTCCGACCGCTCAACAAGCACCGCCAACGAGCCCTTGACCTCGGCGAAGCCCGTGGCGACCGTACCGCGAAGGCGCTCCAACTCCACCGCCACGGACGCCTCCGGAACCGTCATCACACCCCCCGGGCGAGGGACGCGCTGTTCGTGACGTCGCGCCAGCGCGCCACCAGACCCTTTGCCAGGGAGAGCACTGCGCCGCCCCCGCCGATCGCGGCGGCATGCCACATGCTGCCGTCCAGGGGCTGGGTGACGACGATGCCTGCGAGGAACGACTGGAGGAACGTCGCCAGGACACGTTCCAACAGGTCCCGGGCGTACGTGCCAGCGGTCTTGATGACGGTCTCGCTCAGGGCAGCCATGTTCAGATCTCCTTCGCTTCGGTGCCGGTGCCGGTGCCGGTGCCGGTGCCGGTGACGTCGACGCTCACGTTCACCACTGCGTCCGCGATGGCCGCCTGAACAGCCGCGACGACTGCGGCCGTGTCCACACCGGAGCCGACCAGCTTCGCCAGCGCCGCGATCGCCGCCGACTGCCCGGCCTCCGCCGTCTGAAGCGCGCGTACGCGCTTGCCGATGTCGATGAGAATGCTCGCGGGCTGCCACTCGGGGTTGCCCGCGCTGGTCCACGCTTCCGGGACACCGACCACCGTGTCGGTCTTCCACACGGCCTTGCAGATGTCGGCGTTGCTCATGCCTGCCATGGGGTCCTCCTCCGTCGTCGAGCCGGGACTCCAGCTCGCAGGGTGCTCCAGTCGCTCGGCGATCGCCGAGCGGAAGGCGGTCATACCGAAGCTCGGGTCGATCTTGCGGCGGGTGCCTTCCTTGTGGCCGATCACGCTGTCGGCGGTCCAGCCGTGCGCCCGGCACAGTGCCGCCGCCCACCGGACGGCCTGGCCGTACTGCACGGCCGGGTACGGGTCGCTGCCGTTGCCGAGGTTCTCGATCTCGATGCCGTAGTAGTGGTCGTTGGCGTCGACCGGCTCGGCCGCGTCCGGTTGCGGGTGCGTGGGCGACTCTGCGACTACCGCGTCATGGGCGTTCTGCGCGAAGCTGCCGGCGTGGTTGGCGCGGCCGTGGCCGACCATCGTCGCCACCCCAGTCTTGGACAGGTGGGTGTGACACAGCGGGCCGGGCAGGTCGGCGGTGCCGGTGTAGCAGAAGTCGAGCGAATCGTTGCCTGCGGTGTGGTGGATGACGATGCCGTTGACCGGGCCGAACGTCTTGCCGGTTGCGGCGTCGCGGTTGTGGGTGCGCCAGGATTTGTACTCGCGGACGTTGACGCCTTCGGCCGTCAGCGCGGCCACGATCTGGTCGGCGGAGAGCGGCGCGGCCATCAGACCTGCTCCTCGTTGGAGGCGGCGAGGACCGCCCAGTTCTTGGCGTCCCACAGGCGCTCCAGGGCGCGGGTCACCTCGGGCCCGGTGACCGTCTCGGCGAGCCGGTGCGCCAGGTCGTGGAACGGCCGGCTCACGTCCTGGAGCAGGGCGGGCAGGTGGTCGTACCGGAAGTTGTCGAGCAGTCGGGCGACGGCGGGATGGGGCTGTGCGGCCATGAGCGCCTCCAGGGCATGAAGAAAGCCCCGGCCGGGCGGCACGGGGCGGGGAGAGGGGAGATGGGGGTCAGGCAACTCGGGTCAGCGTCAGCGCGCTGCCAACCCGCAGGATCGTGTCTGACGCGTTCGAGGTGTTCTGCGCCCAAAGGAACGTCACATTCCCGGCGGTGGCGCCGGTGACGAGCTTCCCCTTGAAGGTCGTGCCAGTGCCCGACGCGAACGTCACGGTGCCGGCCGCGGTGGCTACGCCGACGCCGTCGTTGTCGGTCCACGCCATCGAGGCGCTCGCGGGGACGGACCAACCCGCGCGGAAACCGCCGCCGCCGTTCGTCCACACCGCGATCACCTCGACGTCGTAGATCGCGTTCGCTGCGACCGGCCGGGTCAGATGCGGGTCAGCGGCCGGAGAGATCGTGTTCGCGCGGGACGTGTCCGTGCTCTTCAGGACCGGGTCGGGCTGGCCCAGCGCAGGGTGCCGCAGCAGCCCGGCCTGGACGGTGCCGCCGTCGAGGAACGCGACGATGTTCCGCAGGATCGTGGACGCCACGGCCGAGTAGGTCGTGTTGGACCCGGCGTTGGCCTCGATGCGGATCCGCTCGAAGATGTTCGGGGCCGCCGACACAGTGGACGCGTCCTCGACGGCGACCAGGTCGTCGCCGGCGGCCACGTTGAGGAACATCGCGGAGAACCGGTTGTTGTACGCGCCCGTCCCGCACACGAACGCCTTGTTCGTACTGCCGCCGTCGCGGCAGGTGACGTAGTTCAGGTCGAACACATTGGACTCGCCTGACGAGACCTGGACGAGCGTGTCGAACTGCTCCAGGTTGGTGCCCCAGAACCGCTGCGACGAGCCGTTGACGAGGATGCCGGTGCAGCCGGTACCGGATGCGTGAGCCTCTGCCATGGACCAGTTGTTCTGGTTCATCGTCCCGGCCGGGGACTCGACGTGGTACGCGACGCGGTTGTTACCGACGATGTCGACGAAGCTGCGGTTGATTACGCAGTCTCCGGGGTTGAAGTCGGCGTGCTCGGAGAACATCCTCCAGCCGTTGCCGCATCCACCGACCTCGATGTTCTCGAAGACCGAGCGGAACGGGGAGCCGAGGTGCAGGGCGTAGCCGGTGTGGCTGCCGTCCCACGGCCCGTTGATCTGCAAGTTCTTGAAGGAGGAGTTCCAGAACGAGCGGTGGCCCGATGTCACGCCGTTCGTTGTCGCCGACGAGATGCCGTGTGTCGCCCCGCCCACGGTGATCCCGAGGTCGCAGAGCTGCACTCGGACCACCCGGGTCAGGTGGATCGCGGACGTCAGCCCAGCGCCAGCGGTGAGCATGGTGGCCCGGGCGCCCTGGCCGAGCAGGGCGACGCCGATCTCGACGTCGACATCGTCGGTGCCCTCGATGGTCAGCGGAGCGGCCAGGGCGTAGTTGCCCACCGTCAGCTGCACAACTCCGCCGCCGTTGTCGCGGGCGTCGGCGAGGGCCTGCTGGATCTGCACGTTGTCGGCGACGCCGTCGCAGACGTACTGGGCGGCGGCGCGCACATCGGCCGGCGCGGTCGCCGAGGCCACGATCCGAGTGAGCGATGTGTAGCCGGATCCGCCTCCGCCGCCTCCTGCTCCGCCGTTTCGGGCGCCCATCCACACCCGGGAGGTGCCTCCCGTCTCCGCCCACATGCCGGTCACGCCGTCAGGGCCCTGGAACTCGCCGATGAAGCCGAAGCCGTCGGCGACGACCTGGGTGATCGGCTGGCTGTTTGCGTCGAGGAGGTCGGTGTACTGGGTGCCCCCGTCGTCCGAGTCCCAGAGCGTCACTGTGGCGCCGGAGCCGACGCCCCACAGGCCGTCTGTCGGCTGGACGACGAAGTCGGCGGCCGAGGCGCCGAAGGTGCTGCGTGCCACGTCAGCCCACCACCCAACTCACGTCGGCGAACAACACGTCGTCGGCGTTGGTCATGTCGGGCTTCTGGCTCATCCAGACCTGGCCCGCGCGGCTCTCATGATTGGCGGGGTAGATCGTGCACCGGCCGATTCGCGCACCGGTGATGTAGCAGTTCGCGTACACGTTGCGGGTCGGGTGCCGGTAAGCGGCCGGGATCAGGATCGGCAGCCGGCTGTCGTTGGGGCCTGAGAGGTTGCCGCCCGCCCGGGAGAACTGCCCCAGCCTCAGACACGCCACCCCGCTGCGCACTTCGAGCATCGGCGTGACCACGACTGCCCAGCCGCTGAGGGTGGAGGAGACGTCGATCGCGCCGCTGTAGCTGTAGACGTCGCGGTACGCGCTGCCGTCGTAGATACGGACCCGGCCGGTGTCGACCTCGTAGACCAGGTCCCCGAGGGTCGGCGGCAGGCCCGCGAGGGCCGCAGCGGTGGTGGGGCGCAGGCGAGAGCCGACATAGCGTTCACCCCGGCTCACGGTCACGGCCGCCGCCGCGTTGAGGACGGTGACGTCGGCCAGGAGGACCTCGTACACACCCGTGTCGCCCACGTCCTGCGTGAGCGTCGGGGCGCCGGACCCGGGCGTGCCCTCCTTGACGACGGCGCGCACCGTCCACGTAGAGCGAGCCAGCCGCAGGACAACGCGGTCCGTACGAGTCGAGCCGCTGCTGTTCGACGAGATTGCCAGGTTCACAGCCGTGGTGCCGGAGTACCAGGCGTGCCCGCGCACCGAGGCGAACACACCAGCTCGTACATCCACGGAGAGACCGGTGCCTGCGGCGACGACTGCGGTGTCGGTCGGGTTGCCCCAGACTCCGTCGCCGCTGAAAAGCGCGGCGATCTTCTCGTACTCCGCGTCGGTCACCTCCCGCGAATTGTGTGCCGGGGACGGCCAGCTGTCCTGAGCCACTGCTACCTCGCTTCCAGTCGGCCGAGCCTGCGGCCCAGCTCGCGCACAAGCCGCACCATCTGCGGGTCTGTCGTCGCCTCCGGGGAGCCGACCAAGCTCGTCACGTACTCGCCGCTGCCGGGAGTGGCCTGGAGGTGGATGGAGCGCACCAGGTCGGTGACCTCCACTCCGTGCGGCAAGGCGACCGTGACCCTGTCGCCGAGGCCGTAGTCGCGGCCGGCCCTCAGGTCCTCGGTGTCCACCGTGACCGTGGCCAACTCGACGGGCGCCGCACCCTCAGCGAGCGCTGCCGTGCCTTCCTGCGTGAGTTCGCCGGTCAAGTCGTCGACGGCACTGGCGTCGACGAGCTGCTCCACACGCCACCACGCCGACGCGGCCGCGGTATCGGCGACCTCGATGTAGGCGCGGGGGAGGGCTTGGTCGGAGCCTGTGACCAGGGCGTGTGTCACGGTTGGTGCGGACCGCTTGTAGGTGACCGCTCGCAAGTTGCCCAGGCCTTCGGAGAAGCGTGCGGTCGCGGTGAGGTCCTGCGGCTCGTACACCTCGAACTGGATCTGCGTCGCCGTTTGGCGGGTGCGGAAGCCGAGCCCGCCGCCGTCGATCGCGACTCTGCGGCAGGCGGCGAGGAGGCCCTCCAGGCGGGTGTTGACGCTCGTCGTGGTGCCGACCCCCGCCACCGTGGCGAGCGCGAAGTTCGAGATCCGACGGGCCACAAGCGCCCCAGGACCGCAGTTCTCATTCACCAGGGTCCGGATGATCACCTCGGCGTTGGTCGACGTGATCTGACGGGAGGTCTCCGGCTGCGCCGACCACGCTGATGCCGGGGCCGGCCACGTCAGATGCCCGGCCACCAGGGCAAGGTCGTCGGAGAAGCTGACTGTGACCTTGCCCGGCGGAGCCTCACCCTCCCCGCCGATCCCCCAGGAGAAGTCCTGCGGGATCTCCATCGGTCCGGCCATCCACACAGCGCCGTCCCTTAGGACGACGAGCCGGTTGCCGGGCTGGAGTTGAGCCATCACGTACGGGTGCGCGACCAGTTCGACACTCCCGGAGCCGGGTTCGTTGAACCGTACGGTGGCGTCGAGCGAGAGCCAGTCGGCGAGCGGGTCACCCTGCACGATCAGGGCTTGGTCGGTGACGAGGAGCTGGATCGCCAACACCTCACCCCCTTACGCGGTCTCGTAGCGGGAGTTGAAGGCGAGATCGACGGCGCTGCCGGGCCCGGAACCGCTGAGCGTGAAGGTGACGGCGTTATCGCCTGGTGCGAGACCCCACAGCACCGCGTCCGGCCAGTTCAGCGCGCCGACCCAGTTGTCGCCGTTCTCGAAGCGGACCTGAACTGGGTCGGTGCGTACGGTGACTTGCTCGCCAGCCAGCAAGTTGCCGTGGCCGACCGCGCTGGGGTCCAGCTCGAAGGACTTCCCCGCGCCGGTGTGCGTGAAGGTGACCAGGCTCGCGGGTCCGGTGATCGTCCACGTCGGCCACACGACCACGTCACCGGGGTTGGTGACGGTCGTCGCGCCGAGGACCTGGCTGGACGACACCGACGGGTACGGCTCCAGGAAATCGACGCCGACGCCCTGCTCGCGGTGCACCATGACCGGCACCGGGTCTACCCAGTACGGGTCCTCGCACCACAGCGACAGTACGGCGCTGTCGAAGATCCTCCCGAACCCGCGCGTGCCGCGCCCCTCCCACCCTTCCTGGTAGATGACGTTGATGCGGCGGCGGGTGCCGTCCGGCCGGGCGATCTCCAGCACCCCGGGTCCGTCCCTCAACGTCCGCGTGAATGCAGTCGCCAGCTGCCGCCAGCGCTGGACGAACTCCATGTGGTCCGCTCCGCCCACCCACAGCGGCCACACGATCGTCCTCGGCTGCGCCTGCACATGCCTCAGGCGGGCGCCCCCGCGCGGGTGCGCGTCCGTCGTCAGCTCGTACGGCGCCGCCCCCAGCCCCGACACCCCCTCAGCGAGCGTGTACCAGCCCAGCGAGCGGCGCGTCAGCGGCCACGCCACCCCCGCCGGGTCGTAGTAGGTGACCGTGGCCCTGCCAAGGTCCGGAAGGACGATCACGCCCCCGCCGCCGGGCTCGCCCGTGTCCGGCGGGGTGGTGACCGGGGCAGTGAACAGCGGCATTTACCGTGGCCTCCCCACCCGGGTAAGCGCGTCCTGGCGACGCTGTAGCGCCTCCAGGTCCCGCAGCGTCATCTCCCGCTGCGTCAGGTTGTAGGTGGTGGACGGGCTGTACACCCGCGACGGGCCACCGGCCGTGCCACGCGCTGCAGCCAGATCCAGTTGCCGCGGTGTCGGGGTGTCGACGAGGCCGGCCATCGACCGGTCGACCGCCCGGCGCCCCGAGTCGATGCCCTTGCTCAGACCCGCCGGAATGAACCTGCCGATCCGGGCCATCACCCGCGACGGGCTCTTGATGCCCAACTCCTTGCGGATCGCCTTGGACATCGACTTGGCGATCCGCAGCATCTGCCGCTCGATCGCCTTCTGCTGAGCCTGAAGACCCTTGACCAGGCCTTGCCCGGCGGCGATTCCCGCTCCGTACATCGCGTCCGCCGCGGTGTTGCCGGCCTTGCCCGCGACCTTCACGAGCGCCGCCTGCTCGGCGTTGATCTTCTTGATCTGCTCCGGCGTCGCTGCCGCCAGACCGGCTGCCACAGCGGAGCCCTGCTCGACTCCGGCCTGCGCGATCTGGGCGAGCAGATCCGCGCGGACGCCCTTCTTCTGGAGCGCGGCCAGGTTCTTCGCGAAGGCCTCGGCCTGGGCCCGGTCCCGCTGGAGGCGGATCAGGATCCCATCGGCCGTGGCAGGGCCGGTGCCCTGGGTGATGTTCGCCGCGTCGAGGACGCCCTTCTTCACGTCCGCAGCGAGCTTGTCCCGCTCCTTGATCAGGTTGGACAGGTTCGTGGAGGCCTTCTTCAGCCGGGCCGCGACCTGCTCCTCCTGCCTGGCGAGCGCGAGGAGTTGCTTCGTGCCGGCCGACAACGTGCCCAGCGCCCTTGACCGCTTCTTTCCGGGCTTGAGCGCGTCGGCGATGATGTCGGCGAGCTTGCCCGAGGCGGCCTTGACCTGCTTCTCGGAGCCGGTCAGGCCCACGATGAGACCGCGGGCGATCCACCGACCCTGCTCCGCCGTCACCTTCGACGGCGATGAGATGCCCAGAGCGTCGGCGATCGGACCGGGGAGCGCGGATGCAGCCCAGCTGCTGATCTGCCCCTTGAGCCAGCCCGTCATGGAGGAGATGCCCGTCCACAGGCCTCGGACGACGTCTGCTCCCTTGCTCACCAGGAGACTGCCGAGGTCACCGACTGCCGACACGGTCCGGCCTGGCAGCCCTCCAGCCCAGCTGAGGAATTCGGAGCCCTTGCTGACGGCTCCGTCCTTGAAGCGCTGCCAGGCGCGGGAGCTGGTGCTAGCCAGGTTCCCGCCCAGGGCACTGAGGGCGCTTACGGACCGGCCGGGCAGAGCCCGCACGCTGCCCATCCAGGAATTCCATTGGCGGCTGACGGGCCCTGATACGTATCGCGACCACAGTCCGCCGAACCAGGTGCCGATGGCGACACCGACCACATTGAAAAGGGAACCCGCCTGGCCCGCCTTGTTGGAAACCCAGTTGGTGAACGCCTGCCACCATTTCGGCAGGTTCTCTTCCGTTTTGGTGATGAGTTGCTTCGCGAAGCCGATCATCATCAGGGCCACGGCGGCGGACAGGGCCGCGCCGACCAGCAGCGGCAGCGCAACGATCGCTGTGATGATGGCGGCCGTGATCAGACCCAGCTTGAGGACCTTCTCTGGGTTCGCCGCGATGTAGTCCGCCGCCCGGCCACCGAGGCTCATCAGGCCCTCGATCACCTTCGGCGCCTGCTCGGCGATCTTCCGCCCGATCTTCTGGCCCAGGGTCACCGCGAAGTTCGCGATCCGGTCGGCCGCGTCACCGCCGCCCTTCCCCGCTTCGGCCCACATACTGCCGAACTCCCGGGTCACGACGCCCTTGGCCTTTGAAAGGGCAGGGATTACTTCGCCACCGAGGAATTCCACGACGTTCTGCTGGATGCCTCGCTTGAATGCCTCGACTTTTGCGCCTGCATTGTCGCGCAGAGCATTTCCCATTTTGTCTGCTGCGCCGCCGACTTTGCCCAAGTCGGACACTGCTTTTGAAGGGTCAAGGGCGAACAATGCGGCGCCCATATCCTCCGCTTTAGTGCCAAAAAGTTCGATCGCGACTGCATTCCGCTCGGCCGGATCCTCAATCGCTCGCAGCTTGTCGAGCACTGTGTCGAAGGCCTTCGCCGCCGTCGGGCCCCCGGCAGCGAACTTCTTGACCATGTCGTCGGCCGACAAGTTGAGCGACTTGAAGCCACCCCGCACCCGCTCGCCGCCGGCGACGGCCTCGATCGTGAACTCCTTGATCGAGTCGGCCACCACATCGGTGTCCCGGGCACCGGCGAGCATGCCCTGACGGATCAGCCCCATGGCCGTCTGCCCGTCCAAGCCCATCGCCCGGAAAATCGTGGAGTACTCGTTGAAGGTGTCGGCCACGTCATCGGCGCGAGGGCCCAAGCCGACTACGCCCTTGGCGATGATGTCGATCGCCTCGCCGCCGTCCTTGGCGAGGCCGGTCTTCATCATCTGACCGACCGCGTTCGCCGCCTGACCGAGGTCCAACTCAAAGGTGTTCGCCAGGTCCGACACCTTGGTGGAGATGGACGCGATCTGGGCGTTCGTCGCATCCGGTGGCAGCAGCCCAGACGCCATGGTGACGCGGATCGCGTCCGCCGCCCCCTGGAAGTCCTCCGTGATCGCGTTCGCGTACAGCTCCCCGGCGATCTTCCCGTAGCGCTGCGCCTCGGCCGGGGTCTTCCCCAGCTGCGCGCCCAGGCGGCCGACGATCCGAGACTGGTCGAGGGCCTCGCCCATAGCTGCGATCAGCAACGCGCCCGCAGCGGCGCCGGCCGCCACAGCCGCTCCTCCCGCGACCTCCTTCAGCCGAGACAGCCGGGAACCGGTCTCCTCGACGGCCTGGTCAGCTCCGTCAGCGGTGCCCGCGCTGAGCCCGTCGCCGACCGCGTCTCCGGCCTGGCGCCCGGCAGCGATGAACCGGCCGCGAGCATTTCGCAGTCGGCCATCCGCGCCACGAACGACACCCTCACCCAGCTGCTCGCCAGCCTGCTGCCCGGCCTGCTCGGCGTCGTCCCCCATACGCTGCCCAGACGTCCGGAGCGCGTTCTCCGTACGGCGCAGGGCAGGGTCTACCGCCCGGTCGTCGATCGACACGATCGCGTTCAGCTCGCCCACGGTCAGCGCCACGACGACCTCACCTCCTGGGTGCGGGGGACCTCTTGGGAGGTGGCTCGAAGTGCCGGGCCAGGCGGGACTCAGCCGAGATGAGACCGAGGATGCGGACCTGGAGCCAGCGCCACGTCCGCTCGCGGAGGACGCCGGACTCCACGTCGATGCCGTACAGCTGATGCAAGTCGGCCTCGATCAGCGGCCACTGCTCCAGCAGCCGCTCCCAGGTCAGCGATGTGGCCGACCGCGCCCGCCGCGGCGTTGGGAGCCCGCCCTCGTACCACTCGTAGAGCCCTGTGATGGGGTCGTACTCCCCGCATCCGACTCCGAGGTACGCGGCTTCGCCTGCCGACGGGCCGCCCGATTCGGTGCTTTTCCCGGCTGCTGGCCCGTCTTCCAGAACTCGCGAGCGGTGTCCTTGTCGGTGGTCACCCAGAACATAGCGGTGAGCGCCACGTGCTTGAAGCGGGACCACCTCACGCCGTCCGCCAGCAGCGCGTCGTACGCGTCGCCGAGGCACATCCGGTAGAGGTCCCGCTCCTCGTCGTCGTTGAGGACGGGCGTTTCCGGCGCGCTGCCACCGGCGGCGAGCCGGGCCGCGAGCGAGGTGATCCGCTCGATTCGGATGCCATCCTCGGCGGACGGGTCCTCGATCCGGTACATGCGCTCGACGCCGTCCCGGCCGACAACGGGAAGCTCCAGGTAGTCGTCGAGGAAGTTGTCGAGCGGCTCGAATGTCCCCGCCATCAGGGCGCCAGCGGGTTCTCGATCGGGGTCAGCGGGCCGTCCCCCGTGAACGTGATCTCGACCTCGCCGAGGGCGGTGTACTCGCCGCCGGCGGGCTGCCAGTTCGGGATGGCCTTGCCCTCGTACGCCTCCGGCAGGCCGTTGCGGTTCATGTAGCGCAGGTGGACGAGGTTGGCCTCCCCGTACGCGAAGTGGGCGAGTCTGATCGCTTCGTGGACGGGGTGGTAGACCTTGACGTCCTTGTTGGCCTTGCGGCGGATCGTGGCGCTGATCTCCCACGCCTGTGCAGTCTTGGTGTTGCCCGCCCAGCCGTCGGAGTCGTAGTCGCTGCTGTCCTCGATGTTCGGCTCCGAGGCGGGCTGGAACTCTCTGACGCCTGGGCAGAGTTGCCAGTCGGGCACTTCTGCCGTGCCCATGTTGACCTCCAGCCGCCATTCCCGGGCGAGCTCGGTCTCCTCGGTGGGAGTGGACATACGGTCCTCCTAGTCGATCAGGTGGGATCCGGCCCGCACGGTCCGGAAGTAGTAGTTCGCGACCAGCTCCATGCGGCCGCGGGTGTCCTGGCCGATCCAGGCCTGGCTGTTGCGCCAGGAGATCTCCACGCGCACGCCATGGGCGTCGTAGGAGCGGCGGTTGTGGAGGGCGGTGAACACGTCGTTGGCCAGCTGCACGACGGCGAGCGGGTTGGTGCCCGCGCGCATGCGCGCCTGGATGCCGGTCACCGAGTCCGTGGAGTCGTCGTCGGCCACGGGGTATGGCGTCAGCCCGATCGCCCGGTCTGGGCCGTCGGGCACGCGGCCGAGGACGATGCCCGTGCTGCTGGCTGGCAGGGCCTCGGTCGGCGAGTAGACGCCGACTTCCTGGGCCGCCAGGAGCTCGGCGACACCTTGGAGCAGGTCGGCGTCGTGGGTCTCGCCGCTCACCGCAGCGCCCGCCGAAGCTCGGCGGCGACCAGGGCCAGGACCTGCTCGCGTTCGGCGTTGAGCGAGTTCTCCAGGTACTTCGCCTCGCGCCCGGGCGCGTGCCTGTAGTCCATGCGCTCGTGCTGGGGGACGGCGTACGGGGTGTCGTAGCTGACCATCGCGGTCAGATCCGACTCGTCCACGCTGGCCGTCCCGGACCGCTGCAGCGCGGCCTCGTCCAATGGGACGCGGTCGTTACTCACGCCCAAGACGTGCTCGGCGCCGAGGAAGAGTCCGCGGGCCGCCGCCTGCCGCAGTTCCCCACGGACGGCGGAGGCGTCGAAGCGGAGGCGGTAGGACTGCGGCACGGCGACCTCCTCATTCGAGCTGGATCTCCAGGTGATTGGGAGTGCCGAGGCGTTTACCGTCGCGGCGTTTGGCCTGGATGACGGTGGTCGTCCGGCCGTCCGGGAGCGTCACGCGAGACAGCGGCGGAGCGACCGTGGCGAGGTCTGCGTAGGCGGTCGACGTGGACGTCACCTGCTCGCCGCCGGACGTCCGCACTGCCCGGGTCTGCTCGTCGAGTAGGCATCGGACGGCGGTCGGCGTCCCGTACAGGGAGCCGGTGCTCGACTCGTCGACGTACGGCTCCACCGTGATCTCGTGGATGAGGTACCGGCGGGGGATGCGGCCCATCAGCAGCCGCCCGTGTACGCGACCCAGCGCAGCTTGTCCGCCGGCAGGGACTGAAGCGCTCGGATCAGCTTCGGCGCGTAGTAGTCCGGCCCGGACCGGTTGTCGCCCGCGCCGTACTGGAGGCTTACCGAGCCGATCGTCACGCCCTGAAGCGGGCCGGAGATGTCGGTCTCCTCGCCGACCTCGCCCCAGAATTCGACCTGCGCACACACCGCGTCAGCGAAGGCCTTTACGACCTCTGCGTCGGTGGGCATGCCGTCGCCGTCCACGGCGTACACCGCAGCCTTCAGGAAGTCGCTGTCCAACAGTTCGGTCGCGCGCGCCAACAGCTTCGCGGCATTCAAAGGGGGCGCGGCCTGGAGATAGTTGGCTAGGTCGGTCGTCGTCGCGTACGACACGCCCTCCGTAGCCACTGTGGGCAGCGGTGCTACCGAGACCAGCTCGGGTTCAACGCCAGCTCCGGTTCCGGTGACGGTCCACAGCAGTCGCCACACACCCGCAGCGGTGTAAGTGAGGGGCGCCGTCCACGTCTTGCCACCATCAGCCGTGCTCGTGGCGGGCGCCGTTACGGTGCCGTTCGGTGCCGTGACGGACAGCGCGGCCGCTGTGGTGCCGTCGAAGGGGTCCACGGTGAGGGAGGCGGTGACTGTGTCTCCCACGTCGGGCATCGTCAGCCTCCTTCTGTGCGTGAACGGGTGGAGGGGAGGCCCATGGCTCGGGCCTCCCCAGTCGCAGGACGCCTGGCGTCACTACGCGGAGACGCCGATGATGTGGACGTCGTAGGTGACGGGAGTGCCGGCCGCGCTGTTCGCGACCTTCAGCTGGTCGCCGGTCCCGGCCGTGACCGCGTACCCGATCGCGTCTGCTTCTCCGGTGCCCAGGGCGAGGAAGGCGCCCGGGCGGATGATCGCTGTCCCGGTCGCGCCCAGCAGCGCGGCCCACGCGTTCGAGGTGGCGTTGCCGATGACCACGTTGTTCGTGTTCCCGGCAGCCGCCGCGACGATCAGGCCCTTGATCCGCGCGAAGGTAATCGTCTGGCCGAAAGCGTCGAGCAGGGAGCCCGCCAGGTCCAGGTCTTCCGTGGCGCTGGCGGCGAGCGTGCGCCGGTCGCTGAACACACGGTCGGCGCGACCAGCCCCGGTGCCTGAGAGGAGGGACATCTTCCGGTTCAGCGGTTGGGGCACTCGACCGGTGCCGAGGTCGAGCGCCTGAGTCAGCTCCGCGAAGGCGGATACGGCGAGCAGCGTTCCGGAGAGCGCCATCAGCTGTCACCTCCGTACTGCTTGATCAGCTCGTCCTTGGTGAGGCCCTCGATCGCGGCCTCCTCGGCGGAGTCCCGAGCCTGGGCCCGCGCGTACGCGGCCCACTCGGCCTTAGACGCGGAGCGGGCCGGACGCTGTGCTGCGTCCGGCCCGTCTCCGTCCCCTCCGCCCCCACCAGGCGGCCCGTCGGGCGACGTCGCCCCGTCGCCCTGCTCTTGGGGTTCCTGTGGCCCGAGCGCGGGCTCCTGCGGCGTCTCCGACTCCGAGGACTCCGTCGGCTCCTGGAGCGTCTCCCAGTTCGGGAGCATCTCCAGGCGCGCCGACCGGTACTCGTACTCGACGACGTCGTCGGTGTTCTTGTTGCGGTAGACGAACATCTACTTCGCCTCCGCTCAGGCCAGGTCGTAGGCGTCGGCGTCGATCGCGATGTCAGCCTGGATGACCACCGTGGTGGCGTCACCGGACGCGACCTCCAGGGACAGCACCGCACCCGCGGCCATGTCGCCGGCCGTGCCGGTCGGGGTGCCGGAGGTGAAGACGCCGTTCCCGGCGGTGAGATCGGCGGCGAGGACATCGGCGACGCCGATCTTCGCGTTGACGGCGGCCGCGGCGCCGCCGGAGCGGAGGCCGTGGACCTTCACGACGGTGCAGGCCACGGGCGCCCGCCAGACGACGTGCGTTGCGGCACCGACCGGCGCGCCGGTCAGCCGGATGGACTGGGTCATGATGCGGCGCTGGTACGCCATGAAGGGTCTCCTGACTGGGGAGCGAGCAGAGGGGCGGGCCGCCGCACCGCGCGGGCGCGGCAGCTGCGCGGGATCAGGCGACGTCGGCGCCCTTGATGAGGCAGGCCCGGTTGGCGTCGAGGGTCTTCGTGCCGTACAGGCAGTCGACGCTGACCACGTCCTGCTTCTTGTCCATGTCGTAGCCGTAGATCACGCGCAGACCGAAGCCCTTGTAGCTCGCGATCGCCGCGTTCGGGTTGCCCCGCGGCAGCTGAAGCGGCCGGAAGGCGAGGGCGAATGCGGTGCGGTGGAAGGCGACACCGACCTCGGTCGTGCTGTTCCCGCTGGTCTGGGCGGGCTTGGCGATGTTCTGCGTCATGTACGGGTCGAACCCGAAGGTGCGGCGACCGAGGAACGCCTCGGTGAGGCCCTCGGTGTTGCCGCGCTTGTCGGCCTCGTGGAACAGCGGGTCGGCCAGCCACTTCGACGCGATCATCGGGCCGACAACGGCGCGCCGCTCCGTCATCGGGACGCTGTTCGTGTCCAGCTCACGGCCGGCCTCGATGAGAGAGCGCGGGTTGTCCCACGTGAACTCGTTGTCCCCCGCAACGACGCCGACTTCCTGCGTGATGTCGTTGCGCAGGGTCAGCAGGTCGCGGTCGATCTTCTGGGAGATCGCCTCCATGGCCGGGGTGAGGAGCTGCTCGTCGAAGTCCTCGATCTTCAGCGTGAGGTCCTCCGCCGTGACCGCGAAAGACACGTCGGCGAAGTGGTTCAGCGTGAGGTCGATGCCGTTCTCTTGCGCGTCCTGGACGGTGATGCCCTGGCTGCGGTCGTACTCCTTGGCCTCGAACACGGCGGGCTGGCGGATAGTGATCTTGTCGCCGACGCGGCGGGCGAACTCCGCCTCGTAGTCGCGGTGTACGAGGTTCGCCATGACGGTCGTCTCGTACAGGTTGGCCAGCGCCTGCTGGGCAATGATCTCAGGCGTGAGCAGGGTGTTTGCCATGGTGGCTTGTCCTCCTATCCGGCGCGGCGCTTCCGGCGCTCGGCGCGGATGTCGTCGATGGTCTTAGGCCCGGAGCCGTTGCCCCCGGAGCCGCCGTTGAAGTCGCTCGACGTGCGCGCGGGCGCCGGGCCCGCGGTCTTGAGCTTGGGGTTGTCGTCGACCGCCTTCTTGATGGCGGCCTGGACGGCCTTCGCGAATCCCTCGTCGGACGGATCCAGTCCCTTGATCGAGGCCAGGAACGCCCGGCTGTCGGTGAGGGCGTCCGGGTCGGCGCCGTGCTTGGCCGCACCCCGGTACACCGCCAGCTCGACCGCGGTCTCGCGGTGCGCCGCGGTCGCCTGCTCGATCCTGGCGGTCAGGGCCGCCGGGTCGGGCGGGGTGTCCTTATCGTCCTTGATCAGGCCGAGTGCCTTGCCGAGCTCCTGCACGATCTCCGTGCGAGCCTCGTCGGCCGCGTTCTTCTTCGCGGTCGTACGGGCCTTCGCCGCGTCCGCGTTCGCCGTCTTCAGCTCCTTCTGGAGCCGGGCGATCGTCGCGGTCGGGTCCTCGTCGCCGTCCTTCTTGGCGGGTGGCTTGGGCTTCGGCTTGGTGTCCTTGCCCGCGTCGTCCTGGTCGTCGTCGCCGGTCCCGCCGGCGCCGTCTTCGTCCTGGTCGTCGTCGCCGGTGCCCGAGTCGTCACCGCTGCCGCCGCCGTCGGATCCGGAGTCGTCTCCGTCCCCGCCGTCGGCGTACCAGCACGGGCCGAAAGGGCCGGTCGTGTAGGGGTGCGTCCAGCCGATCTCGCCGGTCTGGCGCGCGAGAGTTCGCTTGTGCATGTCGTGCACTCCTGGTGCGCGTAGGGAAGCCCCGGGCCTGCCAGAGCTGTACTGCAATCCGGCCCGCACCTGGCGGGCGGAAGTCTTTGTCAGTGGTCGGCTGTACCGTGCTGGGATGCCGTCTGAGATAGAGAGCGCTCCAGGCCGATGCCGCCGCTGCGAGGGGCCCCTGAGCCGCAAGGTCGTCGTTGCGCGCGCCTGGGGCGGGTCAGAGATCAGGAAGCCGTCAGCGCCGTATTGCGCCTCGGGTTGCACCAGGCAGGAGTTGGACGCGTGGGACCGCGAGCACGGGTCGGACTCCGTGGGATAGCTACCGCGCGGTAGTGATCTGCTCGCGGTGACTCTTACGAGGCAGGCCGGTCTCGCCGACGAGCTCACGGATACGGCCTTGGTACGCGCGCACCCGGGAACGCGCGTCCGTGCGCGCCGCGTCGTCCATGGCCGCGGCCTCCCGACGCTTCCACTTCCGCACCTGCCGCTCGAAGTACCTCTGCCTCTGCGAGTCCTCGTACGTGCCCCGCGTTGCCTGCGGCTCCGGAACTCGGGAGACGCCAGGCAGGTACGCACTCACGTCGTGGCGACAATTCGGGTGCATGAGGCCGGCCGCGCGAGCCTCCGGCAGAGACCCAGCCACCTTCACGGTGACCATCTCACCGTCCTCGGTGGCGTGCTCCACCTGGACGTCCCGCACCCCGGGCCCACCCGTGCGGGCGAGGATCTTCCGCTCCCACGGACGGCACAGCGGGCACTCCTCCGGTGCCTGCGATACCAGCACCAGTTCCACCCCAGCCGCGCCAAGACGGTCGGAGTGCGCCTCGACGGCGGCCCGGCCAACTGCGGACCGCATCGCCATCTCGACGTACGACCGCAGCTCCCACGACCGGCCAGCCCGGTCGACGAAGCCGGTCACCCCGCGGTTCGCGAAGGCGTCCAGAGCGGACTGCGCGGCCTGCCGCCGGGTCTGCGCGCCGAGTGCCGGCGCTGCGGCTGCACGCGAGATGACATCGCGGTAGGTATCCATCGTGGAGCGCAGGATCCGCAGGTAGACCGGGCCGGTGTCGTTGATGACGGCGGCCGCGAGACGGTCCACGATCGGCGCGGTCGGCACAGCAGTAGCGGCGGCCGCCGCTTGCCCCACACCGAGTGCCCCCAGTTCAGCGACGGCCGCTTGCTGGCCGCGCTCGTACGCCTCGGCGAGGGCCTCGTGGATCGCCCCGGAGGCGTCCGCCTGGAGCGCGGCCAGCACCTCGTCGACGGCGGCCTGAAGGTTGCCGACGGAGGCCAGCTTCAGCTCGACCCAGACGGGACTGTCGATGCCTTCCGCGAGGGCCTGGCGCAGCTTCTGGAGGAGGACGCCCTCGGCCGCCTCGTACAGGTCGGCGACGGCGGCCGCGAGGTCCTCGGCGAGGGCTGGCGAGACGGGCACAGCCGACCACCCCCTGAGCTACGGCAGTGCGCCGGTCTGCATCGGGTCCGGCACGGCCTGCCCGGTCTCTGCCTGGATCCGCCGGACTTCAGCTTCGACCATGCCTTTGTCCCACTCAGGATGGATCATGCCGACCAGCGTCTCCGTGGACGCAGCCATCGCCCGCTTCAGGACGTCGGCCGTGTTCGCCAGCGACAGCGGGTCCTCCTGCACCGAGTCGTAGAACTCGATGTTCGGCCGCTGCGGCACCACCTGTGTGCCGAACACGTGCCGGTCGACGGCGAGGAGGGCGTGCGCTGCGTTGCCGAGGCCCGGCCGTGTCCGCAAGATCTTGCGGCCCCGGGTCGTCATCGACCGCCGCTCCTTGGCGTTGGTCTCTGTCGCAGTGATCGCGACGTCCCCGCCGATCCCGAACGTCTGCCCCGAGTAGCCAGCCGACCTGAGGATCTGGTTGACGAGCTCCTCGGCGGTGTCCCGGTGCTCCTGGACGCGGATCGCGAACTGCGCCACGGTCAGCTGCGCGCCGTCGCCGCGCGCGAGCATGTCGATGCCCGCGAACGCCTCCTGGTCAGGGTTCCAGGACGCCCCGCGACCGGGGCCGTTGGACTGAAGGTACGCGTTCGGGACGATGATGCGGCCCTTGCCGAGGCGGATGTCCCGCATCCATGAGGCGTAGGTCTCGTCGAGGGCGTCCATCAGGGGCTCAACGCCGTCAAGGTCGCTTCGTCCGAGGCTCTGGAGCGCGGTGTTGCAACGCCACCGACGGGAGATGTCGTTGGGAATGTACGAGACATCGAGGCCTTCGAACCCGGTCTCGATCAGCCCCTCTTCGGTGACAGCTTCGGCGAACCCTTCGGTCGCCGGGTGATCCTCCAACGGAACCCGGTGACCGAGCTTGGACTTCGTGCCCTGGTACAGGCCGTGCTCGATGACGCCGCGCTCGTGCCGCTCCAGGTGCCGCCAGACCTGGCCGTCCTCCTCGTGGATGACCCGCCAGAACGTCACCGCAAACAGGCGGTTCCAGCGGAACTCCGGTACGGCGCGGTCGGCGTGGACAGCGTCGAGCCACGGCCGATCGGCCATGTCGGTGTCGTACACCGGCCGTAGGTACACACCGCCCAGTGCGGCGCCGAGTTCGGCCGCCGTCTGGAGGGTGACAAGCATCCCGTCGTCGACCAGCTCGTCGAGGCGCTTCTGCGTCGCCGTGTCGCTGCCGGGGACGGTGAACTTCGGCGGCTCGCTGAAGAGGAGGTTCGCGGAGCCGCCGCAGAGGTCGCCAGCGATCGGCACATGCAGCTTGGTCCGGCGTTCGCCGGGGGCGGTTGGGGTGCCCCACCACCAGCGGGCGATCTTCCCCATGACGCCGGTTGAGTACTGGATCGGTTTGGGGTCGGGGCCGAAGCCTCCTCCGCCGGCGCCGTAGAGGGCTTCGAGGCGGTCGGGGTCGCCGCTCCACCAGGTGTCCCAGGTGTGCATGGCGTCGAGGGCTGGCTTCAGGTAGGGCGGGGGCCAGGTGACGTTACTGGTCGGCAGCGGCATCGCGTGGCCACCTCCCCGTGAGTGCGTGCCAGCAGGCCCAGAGGCGGGCGCGCCGGGTAATGCGGACGTTGAGATCGAAGGCGAGGGCGTTGTCCTCGACTCGGTGGCCGGTTGCGATGGCTCGGACTCCGGTCCAGCGGGGGAAGCCCGGGAGCGGGCCGAGACGAGCCACTACGCGGCCACCTCCAGTCGGGTTGGCAGGTATGGCCGCCACAGAGATTCGGTCGTCCGGATGCCGTACCGAAGTGCGTCGACGCTGTGGTCGTCCTGCTTGATCGGCTTGTCCTCGCCGCGCTCTGCCGCTTCGTCATCCCAGCTGTAGCCAGGCATTTCGTCGATCAGGCCCTGCGCGGACTCGTGGATGTACAGGTCGTCGGTGGACAGCAGGCTGCTGACCGTGCGGATGCCGTCGAGGACGGAGTTGTCGGCCTGGGTGACGCCGAGGACCTGGTCGCGGTGCAGCTGCTCGATGTACGAGCTCGCGGACGGGTCGACGACCGTGAACTCCGGGGCCACCCCCACCACGTTCGTACCCGGCTGTGGAACCTTCGCGAGCCAGGCGCGGCGGGCCTTCGAGTACTCGGCGTCGGTCATCTGCCGGCGCTCGCGGCGGGAGTCGTACCGGTACTCGGAGACGACGTACAGCTTCCGGTCCGCGCCCAGGCCGATCAGGACGTCCGCGTACGGGTTGACCGTGCCGTAGTCGATCGCGTCGCACAGCCAGCGGTCGATCCTGGGGAGCGTCGAGACGACGTGCCGCTTCTCGTCGAAGCACTCGTAGATCGCGCCCTCGGACTGCACCCAATGCCCGAGGATGTAGCGCCGGTACCAGAGGCCGGTGAAGTTCCGCCGCATCCGGGCCTTGTAGTCCTCGGACAGGGCAGGGTTGTCGTCCATGACGAAGTGCCAGGTACGAATGCCCAGTTCATCGGCGCGGTTCAGCCAGTCCTTCTTCGCCCAGTGGCCCGGGTTGTCCGGGTTGGTGGTCGCAAAGATCAGGGCGCCGGGGACGGACATGCGGTCGATGAGCCGCTTGAAGAACTCCTTGGGCAGGAGAGTGAGCTCGTCCACGTACGCGCCCGCGCCCGTGAGACCCCTCAACCGGGCTTCGGCCTTGGCGTCGTTGGCGGTGATGACCTCGATCTGCTTGCCGAGGATCCACGCGACGCTGGAGCCGCGGGTGTAGGAGACGAGCTTGGCGACCTCGGTGCCGACGATGCTCGGGTCCTGGAGTGGCCCGAAGACGTTGCGGGCCACGGTGTCGTAGGTCTTGCCGACGACGACCAGCTGCCCGCCGGTCGGTGCTGTCACGACGTACATCAGCCAGCGGAGCAGCGACGCGATGGTCTTGCCCGACCGGACCGAGCCCTCCCACACGTTCAGCCAGGCCGTGGAGTGCGCGATGGAGATCTCTTGCTTGTCGGACAGCTTGAGGTCAGTGGTCCCCATGCCGGGCCCGGAGCTGGTCGAAGAGGTTCGTCAGCAACGAGCCGACCTGGTCGGCGCCGCCTTCCTCCTTCGGCGGGGCGAGCCTCAGTGACCGGTCCACGGCGGTGGCGACGAGGGACATGTACGCCCGCTTGTCGCCCGGCGTCGGCTCGGGTGCCGTGTGGGTGTCGAAGTCGTGCTCTTTGCCGCCCCAGTCCCAGTACGTGTGAGGTTGATTGATCTTCGCGGCCTCGGCTTCGGCGATGTCCTGGAGCTTCACAGCGAAGGCGGCGCGGCGGGCGGCTAGGTCGGCTTGGCGGATCTCGGTGGCCTGTCGTACCTCGGCGGCCCGGGAGAACGAGAGGCCGAGGTCCTTGGCGATGGTGCTGATGGTGCGGCCGCCGCGCCCGAGGATCTCGGCGATCTCGTTGCGGCCCTTGCCCTCGGCGTGCAACTCACGTACGCGCTGGCGCTCTTCTTCGGTGACTGGCTTGGCCGTGCCCATGGCGGTCACCCCCCTGGACATGCCGAAGGCCCGCAGGATGGGATCCTGCGGGCCTTCGGTGCGCCGAGGGCGCTGGCATCTATTTGTGAGTATGTGTGTCCGGGCACGCCGGACTTGGCCCCAGGATGGATCACGCCGTCCTGGAATGCAACTAAGTCACGCCGCTACACCTTGCAGAAGCCGGACGACTTGAGCGCCTCGTTGATCTTCGCGCCCTGCTCCTCCGTCGTGACGACGTCCTTGTACGTGAAGCGCATGGACGCGGTCCAGTCGAGCCGGTTTCCCCCACCGTTGATTGCTGAGCACTGGTTACGCGCGGCGTCGACGGCCTTCTCCTCGTACTTCACGACATCCGGGGCCGCCCCGGCGAGGGCGTCGAGGAGGGCCTGGCGCTCCTTGCCCGTCGGCTCCGGCGGGATGCCGGCGCTCTTGGCCGCGTTGTCCTTCTGATCCTGCGTGACTTCCTTCTCCGTGGCGGAGGCCTTCGCGGACGGTGTGGCCTTCGCGTCGTCCGTGGCGTTGCTGCCCGAGCAGGCGGTGAGCGCGCACGCGAGCGCGGCGACAACGACGGCGGTATGACGGATGCGCATGTTCCCCCCTGGAACGGTTTCTGCGGGGCATCATGCCGCATATCCCTTGCTGTTCGGGCGGGAACTGTGGGGTCGCGCGTGACGTCTGCCTGGATGGGATGGATGTGAGGCGGAAGGCAGGACATGGGCCCATTGCAGTGGGGTGACGTGCCGACGTGGATCGGGGGTAGTGGGGCGCTCGCTGCGGCCTGGTACGCGTATCAGACGATCACGAGCCAGCGGCAGCAGATCGGTGAGCAGCAGGAGTTCATCGCCGAGCAGACGCGGTTCATGGACGAACAGCGGCAGAACCTGGAATTGGAGCGCGCCGAGCTTCGGGCATCTGCCGAGGATCGGCGAGTGGCACAGGCTCGACAGGTTCGGATGGTGGACACGCTGGTCCCTGTCGGCACAGAGGGCGCGGCGCTGCGCTCCGCCGAGGTGGTCAACGGAAGCAGCGCATCGGTTCGGAACCTGGAAGTCCGATTCGGGACCGCCCACGTCGCTGCTGAGGTCTATGAAGCGTTTGGGAGCCAGGACCGGGGACCCCTCGCCTTGGGGGAGCGATGGGTCACGCCGCTCTCGCTCCTTGGGTCAGGGAGGGCAGCGGTTTTCCGCTCGCAGTCGTGGTCGGAGACCACGGCGTACAACAGTCGGCCCACGCTGTTCTTCACGGACGGCAGCGGCGTGCGGTGGTCTCTGGACTCGTACGGAAAGCTGGAGGAAGTACCAGCCGACGGGGCGCCATGACGCCCGTCAGTGGGTATGCGGTCACGGGGCGGACGGCCGCCACTCCTCGCGGTAGCCGGGCCGGTCCGCATACGGCAGGGCAAGCAGGCGCAGTGTGAGACATGGGAATTGCGCTGGGAAGTGGTCACAGATCTGGCAGTCCTCGATGGCGCCTCCGCCGCTGCCAGTTGACCGCCGCCGCATGGGCCTGTGCAGGTCGAGCAGTTGCCGCTTGGCATCGATCTCCCGCAGCACCCGCGCCGGATCCCACTCCGCGATGTGCTGAGCCACATCCTCGTCGGGCGAGGCCTGCGGATCGACCGTAGTGATCACACCGTCGTCCATCGCGTCCTCGATGTACCAACGCGGGCCCGTCGGCCGAGCAGGCGTGCCGTACGGTGACGGTTCTGCACGCCACGTTCCGGCATCCTCGCACCACGTCGCACCGAGGGCGATCCGCTTGTCCTCGGCGAGCTGGGCGTCCAGCCACTCCACGAACTCGGCGGTCACAGGTTCCTCGCGGCCACGATGTCCGGGTCAGCATCGACCAGGGCGCGGGCCTCAGCCTGGATGTCCGGCGGCAGTTGATCGAAGGCGCCCTGATAGCTCGGCCGGGTGACACGGCCACGGATGTCGTCGGGCATCGACGCGAACGCAGCCGGGGGCATTGCCCCTGCGATGTCGCGCATCGTGATGGAGGCGATCAGGAGGGCGGCTGCGGCGTCGACGAGCGCAGCTCGCTCTGCAGGTGTGGTCATGAGTTCACCCTTCCGTGTTGCGACGGTATCCGCGACGGCCTGTCATGGCCGTCGTGACGGTCTCCCCGTACCAACGGTGCGCGGCGCCCGATGTGTCGTCGGGGGCCGGCCACCGTCCCTTGGAGCGGTCGGCGCGGATCGTCGCAGCGCTGACGCCCGTCATGGCCTCGATCTCGCGCGCGGTGTAGAGGCGGCGGGGTTCGAGCTCGACGGCCTGGCGCTCGAAGTGCTCGGCGATGACGCGGTCGACGGCGGCGGGGTCGTAGATCTTGAAGCGGCCGCGCTTCCCGATGGGGGCGGGCCAGGCGGAGTGGCGCGACCACTGCGCGCGGAGGGTGTCGTACGCGCGGCCGTGGCGGGCGGCGATCTCGGGCAGGGTCTCGCCCTGCGGTGGGCTGTCTACCATGGTGGTCCGGCCTTTCTGGCTGGGTGGGACCGGCAGGTTTTCGCGAGCACCCCTCGGGGTGTCTGGGCTTCGGCCCGGGCCTGCCGGTCGCGTTCTGTGCTTGGAACGGGGGCCGCCCCCGGCTGGCTGCCGGGGGCGGTTGGGTTGATCAGCTGTCCAGCTGATCCTTGATCCATCCGGCGACCACCTTGGCCGAGTCCTCGGCCATGATCAGGTTGGCCAGGGCGGACTGGACGCGGACCTCGTGGAAGTCCTGCGTGAGGAGCCCGTAGAGGTCGATCGCCGCGAGCCAGAAGACGCAGGACGCGAAGAGCTCCGCCTGCACCTCCTCCGGCATCGGCTGGTCCTCGACGATCTCGGCGACCCGGCGGACGGCCGGGATCACCTCGACGTTGGAGACGGAGCCGATCGGGAGGACGATCTTGACCGGGAGGCTCGTGCAGAGCAGGGCGATGGCGGTGTAGATGTCACCAAGGCGCGAGGCCAGGTAGCCCATCGTCATGTCCTGGGAGTCAGCCATGTCCGGCTTCCTTCCTGTGTGGGTGGTGGGTTGGGGTTCGCGGCCCCTTCCCGGTTACGAGATCCATTGTGACATGTTGATGTATTGAATTGCAACACCCTTGGGGAAGGAAACGGCCCCACCCCCACGCCAGGGAGCAGGGCCGCAACCAGGCGTCAGGACAACTGCCAGCCAGACAGGCGATCATCCGGGCCGACCTCGGCCGTCAGGCGCTTCCCAGGCAGCTGCCGGGCCGCCAACCCCACCGCCTTGGCGATCTCCGCCGCCGGGTACCGGACGGGATCCACCGCGTCTCCAGCATCCGCCACCACCTCCGCCTGCTCGCCCACCAGGAGCAGGACCTTGACCTTCACGCGCTCGCTCATAGCGTTGTCCCCGGCTCGTCGTGCACGATGCCCTGCTCGATCTCCCGTGCGCGGCCCTCGCGCTCAGCCTCTTCGCACGCCTCGCACTCGCCGCACTCTTCCTCAGGCGTCACCGCGCCGCAGTCCGGCGCGAACTCGGTGTCTTCACTCATGGTGCTCATCTTCCTTTCGCTGGGTTCGGGTTACTCGCAGAAGTGGCTGATCGGGTAGTAGCCCCCGCATGAGGCGCAGTAGTACAGCGGTTGCTGCTCGTAGCCGAGGGCGGCGAGGAGGCGTCGGATCATGAGTCGTTCACGTCCCCCTTGCCCAGGGCTGTCGGACGGTTCCTGGCAGCTTCTGCGAAGAAGCGGTCGACGAGGTCTTCGAGGTGGGGGGAGGCGCTTACGAGCCGACCGCCTTCACCAATGGCCTGTACACGGATCCCCTCTCCAGCTCCCTCCCCGCGGCCGTTGTCGGTGTTGTTGTTGTCGCCTGGCCTGCAACAACAACCGCCACCATGGGTGTCGGTGACAACGGGAGAGGGTGCAGATGGGATGTCGCTCTTATGCACGCCCGGGCCGTTCCCCTGGCTGGTGCGTACGGCCTTCCACTTGATGCCGGCCTCGTCCAGGAGCTGCTTCACGACCTTTGTGTCGGGGAGCTTCTGGTCGTCGCGGAGGCGGGTGAGGAGGACGCCGTTGTCGTCGCCGACGAGACGGCGCAAGGCCTCGCCGACGTCCGGCGCAGGCCTCTCCTCCGCCTCGTCGGCATCGCTGGCACGACGAGATCCAAGCCATGCCCTCCCCTTCTGCCAGGCAAGGCAGGCGAGCACCCCCGCCACGGAGTAAGCGACGTACGGGGCCACGGTCACGATGGCCTTCAGGGCCAGCACGGCGACACCGGCGAGGACCACGGCAACGCATCCGCCAGCAATACGGCTGGGCGCCTCCGCTTCGGCCTCTCCCCCGGCCTTCTCCTTGGCCGTCGTCTCCTCGGTCATACGATCGCCCCGTACAGGCCGTCGCCAGCCCAGTTCACAGCCTGCGCGAGCGGCACGGCCGCGAGGCCCGCAATGCCTGCGCTGGTACCGAGGGTGATGCCGCACCACATGCCCATGAACAGGTCGTTACGGCGGTCGGACACCTTCAGGGCGGCGCACATGGTCGCGGTGAGGATGAGGGTGATGCCCGCGCCGGGCTGGGTGAGCGGCAGGTAGGAGACTCCGGCCGCGCTGGTCCCGCCTTGACCGCCGACTCCCCAGACGAGGGCGACGTCGCCGAGCCAGGAAGTGATCCACAGCGAGGAGTCGGCGGCCCAGCCGACGAGGCCGCCGATGCTGAGGACGGCGAGGACGCCGTAGCACCAGGCGAGGACGAAGGGGAGGAGACGGGCGAGCTGTCGGAAGGGGTCGGCGCGCAGGGTCTTGGCGCCGGGCCACCACTTCACGAGGGTGTAGGCCAGGATGCAGAAGCCGATGGTGACGCCACCGATGGTCACGAAGGTCACAGGGGTTCCTCAGCGGAGGATGGCGACGCCGAGCGCCGCGAAAGTCAGGATGAGCGCGCACGTCCCGGTGATTCGGGGGACGTCGCGAGGGGTGACGAGCACCAGGCCGACGAAGGCCACCAGCACGCACACGGCGCAGAACACGCCGAAGACGGCGATCACGACGGTGTGGTGGCTACGCGGTGAACGCGACAGGGGCCGGCGGCAGGGCGGCGAGGTGTGGCTCGTGCTTCTCGATCTCGGCCCGCAGGGTGCCCCGGATGAACCCGTCGGACAGGTCCGGGTATCCGGCCGAGATGATCGCGGTCCGCATGGCCTTCGTGCCCGGGCGGGTGCCCGCGTCGTACAGGGGGCGGATGACGGAGCACCGCGGGTCGTTGTACTGGGACGGCGCCGAGGGCTGCGGTGTGGCGGCGGAGGCCTGAGCGACAGGCGGGGTGACGATCGGCAGGAGCTGGGTCCCGGCAGGCACCACGGGCTGCCGCTTGACGGGTGCTGCGGGCAGCGCCGGGGCCACGGGCAGGTGGGCCTTCGGCGGGTCAGGCGGCGTGACGGGGGGCGTCACCGGCTGCTCGACGACCCTGTCGACGCTGGTCACGGTCGTCACGGGCGCCGCGACAGAGTCCAGGGTCGCCAGACGGGTACGAACGGCGCTACGCAGCGTCCGCCACGCCTGTGCCGGGAACATCACCCAGGCCAGGAGCGGGATGTGCGGCATGCGCTCGGCAATCAGGCCGCGGGCGGCACGCTGCTCGTCGCGGACATCCCGGCGATGCAGTTCGAAGAGGAGCTCCACGGCGAAGGAGATGGAGGCGAGGCCGACACCTGCGACCGTGCCGCCGACCACCTTGCCGTGCGACCAGTTCAACAGGCCGGACACGGTGACGAAGGCGAAGACGGCGAGGCGGGCGAGGCCGGCGGGGGTGCCGCGCTCGATCGCGCGGCGCGCGTACTGGGCGCAGAGCAGGCCAGCGAGGTCGAACATGAGGGACAGGCCGAGGGCGAGTTCCTGGTCCATGCCCCAGGCGGTGAGCTTGGCGCTGATGGACCAGGCGGCTGCGGCGAGCATCATCACGAGGACGATGAACCAGGCGACGCGGACGCTGCCGCCGAGGCGGCGGGTGGGCGTCGGGGTGGTCTGGGCGGGCGTGGGCGCACTAGGGTGCAGCTCAGCCATAGGAGGTCACTCTCCGATGGTTAGAGCCCTGGCGGGAGTTGGAGTCTCCTTGCCGGGGCTCGCTCTATTTGGAGGTGACGCCCTACGGGGGGCATCTGCCGTCCATGACGGTACCGCGCGGAGCGCTGGTGGTGCTACAGAGTCAACGACGCATCGGGTTGACGGGCGTCACAGCCTGGCCGACGGCAGCCGCATAGCCTCCCGTGGGGAGGAAACCGGGAGGCGCGGCGGGCCCTGCCGAGTGAACGGCAGGGCCCGACAAGGGGAGCCATCACCCGGGGGTTGGTTCCGGATCCCGCACCCACACCATGCACCACAAACCAGCCACCGTGATAGGTAGCGGCCGAAATTTGTCTCCCAGCACTAGACGACCAATTGGCCCCTGTGCGGCGGGTGTGTCCAACGACGGACGGGCTGACGGGCGTCATGTCGGGGCACGGCCGCTTAGGATCCGTGTTCGTGGCAGACATCGCCGACGAATTGATCATGATGGAACGTTCCGCCGAAGAGGAGCGCGAGAAGCTCGCTGGCCTCGACGGTGAGGAGTATGCCGAGCAGTGGCGACGCTGGCGCAAGGCGGCCGAGACCTTTCAGGCCGCGGTGACCGAGTACGCCGCGCGAGAGGATCCGGGCATGTCCAGGTACGACCTGGAGATGGCGGTGAAGGTCGCCGTGCGGCATCCCGAGGAGGCGGCGGCCGCCTAGATGGAGTGGTGTGCGAGGCCCCTGCGCGTGTGCGCGGGGGCCTCGTTGCGTCCGGGGTCGTCGTGGTGGGCATACCGCGCTAGATTCGAACGCGTGAACGAAAAGCCTCGCCCCGACTACCTCGCCCGTCTCCGCGTCGTCGACGCCTACCTCCGCCACCAGCTCGACCAGATCGGCCGCTGGATCGCGGAAGAGGAACGCAAGGTCGCCGCCGCTGAGGCACGGAGACCACCCCCACCCCCGCCGGATTGGCTCATCGAGCGGGGCATAGGTGTCGGCCGGCCCCCGATGTACGTGCACGTTGGGGACTGCCACATGGCCCGGGGGATGCGTCGCGGCGTCGACCAGGCGCAGGCCCGGCGGGCGCTCGCCGAAGGAGTCGAAGCGTGCTCGCACTGCCGCCCGGACACGGCCCTCGGCATCGTCGAGTGAGCGCACAGATGCGGGCCCGGCGCGTACAGCCGACGATGTGGTCATGGCGAGCGTCATGCCGGTGATCGTGTACCCGCCGGACGAGGAGGGCGGGCGCCGGGTGCGCGTGGACGGGGAGGTCCTGGGGCGGGCGCGCTCGTTGCGGGACATCGCGGAGTTCCTGCGCCGGGCTGGCCTCGACGACGACGTGGACGCGGCGTACGTGCGAGCGAGCGGACTCATCGAGTGGCGCGGCGGAGGGCCGGAAGCATGGGGACCGGAGGCATGAAAGCGCCCTGCCATCCATCGTGGATGACAGGGCGTCGAGGGTCAGACAGCTCGGAAACCTAATTCTGACTGTCCTTCTTCAGGAAGGTGGCGACGCTCATCCCGATGCCGAAGGCTGCTGCTGCGGCGACAGTCCCGGTGCCAGTCGCGGCGTAGAGACTCAGGTCGCCGACATTCGAGGCGAAGATGCCAGCCGCGAAGCCTATGTTGCCAGCTCCAAGCGCGAAGGACGTGACGAGCATCGCGCGCGATGCGGGGGCATTCTGCGGGGCAGGCTGTGTACTGTCCACTGTGGGTCCAGTTCTCTTGCAGGGACACGAGACCCCACCAAGGCCCGCCGGCAGTGCTGTGAGAGGTAGCGCCGGCGGGCCTTCGCGGTTGAGAGAAATCTTGGACGCCCCGACCGGCAAAGGCGAATCCGATCTAAGGATTTCGCGACCTCTGTGGTTTATCCCTCAGTTCTCATAAACCCCTTCCCTGCGGCTTTTCGCCACGTTTAGACTCTTGCGATTCGAGTGGACAAAAGGCTATAAAAGCCCTCAAATGTTTTAATTCACTCCTGGAATTTTCGTGCGCTAAGCTCGCCTAAATACTGATAAATATGGCGAATCTCGGTGAACGCCTCTATCGGCCCCGGTCCCGAGTGCCAAACCACACGGCAGTGCCCGTTATGGGTGACCCGAGCGCATCCCCAGAGGCTCAAGCGGCGGTCGTCTTCTCGGTCCAGGTGCGGCCGCAGTCCGTGCAGCGGACGACCGGAGCTTCCCCGTCCCCGCCCTCGACGACCAGCTGGCCCCCGCACGGGTGCGGACACGGGTGCGGTACGGCCTCGACGCGACGGGCGTCACCGAGGGCCCGACGCATGAGCTCGCTGGCCATGCGCGCGACCTCGACGATGGCGCCGCGCTCGCCGTCGTCGAGTCGCCGGGCCGGACCGGGGCGGTCTGCGAGGCGCGCGGCGAGCCAGGCCGCGGCCGCCGTCGCGGTGCGCTGCCCGGTGAAGCGCCACCGGGCCGGGTCCGCGGCGTCCTTCGCGGCGAGCAGCACCGCCGCCTTGTGCGCCTCGTCTCCCCAGCCCTTCCCGTTCGGGGCCTTGACGGGCTCGCGCTGGATGCGGGAGGCGAGCCAGTCCGCAGCCGTGACGAGACCCGTCTCGACGGTCGTCATGACGTCCAGGACATCCACGTCGACGGGGGCCGGGCGAGGCCCGGGGGCGTCCGGGTTGCTGTCGGCTCGCTCCTCGGCGAGCTCCTGGCGCTCCTCGTCGGACATGAGCCGAGTGATGCCCATGGCCGGCGGCCAGCTGGTGGTGGGCCGGGTGCCGGCACGCTCCTCCAAGGTGGACCAGCGGTCGACGACCGTGTCGAGGTGTCCGATCGGGCACTCGGGGTGCGGGTGGATCTCTCGGCCTGCCTCCTCGTAGCAGAGGCGGCAGGCGAGGAGGCGGGGCGGCCGGTAGGCGCAGTCGGCCTGGCAGGTGGTGCAGTGGCTCTTGCGGGTGTCGTGGGCGTCCTGGGGGTGGTTGCAGGCGCCGCAGGTATTGGGCGGGGTGGGGGTGGTGGCTGCGGTCACGGTGCTGCTCCGGTGTCTGGGTGGGGCGGTACGGTGATCACTGCCGGGGGCGCGCTGGTCTGGCGAGACGTGAAGCGCGCCCCTTCCGCATGCTCAGCGTGGGATTCGGCTTGGCGACCGCGAGGCCTTCCGCATGAGGCGTCGCAACTCGGCCTGGACCGCTTGCTTTGTGCGCTCTTTCATGCGCTGCATGGCGTCCTCCAAGTCCCGCCCGGATGTCTCCTGGTCCGGCATGAGGTCGGCGAGGGCCTGGTCCCAGTTGGTGAAGCGGACGGCACGGTCGTCGAGATATGCCGTGGCGGGGAGCTTCCGGTTGGTGACGAGGAGGCGATCTCTGTCGTTCCAGAACTCGCAGGTGGTCTCGCCAGGCGGCTCCCACGTGATGTTGAACTCGCCGCGCTCGAACAGCCAGTCGGCGACCTGCTGGGTGTTCCGGCTGGTGAAGACAAAGACGGCGTCCTGCTCCATGAGTTGGCGCAGGCCGTCGAGGGCGCCGGGCATGGGCTGGTCGTAGATGCTGCCGTCCTGCCAGCCGCGGCGGTAGGAGTGGATCACTCCGTCGAAGTCGACTGCGATGGTCATGAGGGGCGGTTCCTCTGCTCGATGATCTCTGCGGTCTGGGAGATGCGGAGGGCATGCGGGTGGGAGCCCCAGTGGCGACAGCGGATGACCTTGATGTTCGAGAAGCCGCACAGGCGGTACTCGTTGTCGACGAACACCACCTCGGGGTCGTCGGGGGACAGTCCGCTGTCCCGGCACCAGGCCCGGAACTCGTCGTAGTTGATGGCCAGCACGACCAGGATTGTGCGACCCGTCATGACGGGTCCTTCGTGCCGAGGACGGCTTCGCGGAGTTCAACGAGCCGCTCGTCCCACGAGCGCGCGAGGGACGTCCCGAGCCTCGGTGGACCGGCCTTCACCCACCGCTCGTACAGGGCGATGACGCGCTGCACGGCGGCCTCGGAGTCGCGGGTGAGGGCGGCGGTGATGCGGGTGACGGGCAAGATGACGGCCAGCACCGCGTCTGCGACGTGCTGGCCCATGTCCCCGGGGAGGTCCTGGTAGAGGACGCTGCGGACAGCAACGGCGATCTGTTCGCGGAGCCAGGCCGGGGCGGTTGCTGCCTCGACGGCGGCAGCGTGCTCGACGCGCGCGGTCTCGTCCTGCCGGATGGTGTCCATGAACGAGGGCGGGACGACCGGGCCGCAGTGCTGGTCCTCGTCCTCGCCGTACGAGTCGAGGTCCGCGGCGACGGCGGCCGTGAGCTCGTCGAGCCGCCCGGCCTGCCGGATCACGTCCTCCAGGTCGGCGTGGCTGTACGGGTCGTCGTCTTGGATGGCGCCGATGTCGCAGAGGGCGCGGCGGATGCCGTCGAGCTGGTGCTCCTTCGCGCGGCGCGCCTTGTGGGCGAGGCGGTTCCGGCGCCGGCACTGGGCGAGTTCGGTCTCAGACTTGCCGAGCGCCGCGATCGCGGCCTTCAGCTGGTGGCGGAGCTCGGGGTCGTTTGGGACCGAAGCCAAGACGGCGTCGGCGAGGGCGGGCACCCATTCCTGCGTCTCGGGGCGGTCTGCGAGCGAGTACGAGACGTCGTCCATGGCGTAGTTGTCGAATGGAAACTCTCGGATGACGGTGACGATCTGGTCGCGTGCTGGCGACGGAGTGGGCGGGAGGCTGCCGTCGAGGTAGGCCGTGCCGATCGAGGCCTCCAGGCGCTGCACGATCGTCTCCATGGCGGCCTCGGCCGTGCCTCCGTCCAGGATCTGAACGGAGGCGGCAAGGCCGGTGAGCATCCCCGAGCCGAAGGCCATGGCCGTGGTGCCAGCCGTGCCCTCGGTCAGGACCTTGGCCTCTGTGAGCAGGGCCTTGATGTGGGTACGGGCGCGGTCCTCGCCCGCGCTACCGGTCTGGGGCTGGCTCATCGGCGCGCTCCCTGCCGGTCGAGGTCGGTGATGATCGCCTGGCAGACCGCGGCGATCTGTACGACCTCGGCGCGGAACTTCGTCAAGTCGCGCTCGGCGCCGGCCTCGTACGCCTCCTCCAGGAGGATCGTCATCCAGCACCGCTGGGCCGGGTCGTCGTTCGCCGCGCGCAGGCCCTCCGCCAGGCGCTCGAACAGCGCCACGTTGTGGGCGCCGGTGATGATCGGGTGGTGCTGGTCGCCGAACTGCTCCAGCTGGCGCTGCCGTTCGGCGTCCACGGCCTCGGCGAAATCCCTCATGCCGGGTGTGGTGAAGAGGGCGAGGTAGCTCATGTGTCGCTCCGGGGGTGGTTGGTGCGGCGCCGTACGGACCGAAGGAGCCGGGCGGCGAAGGGTGGGGCGCCCTCGTTGTGGTGGCCACAGACGATCGCGGCGACCGTGACGACGAGGACGAAGACCGCGACGACGTGCGTCATGACGGGGCGTCGCCGGGGAGCCGGTAGCCGGCCTTCTGCAGGCTGTGGATGAGGTCGGAGGCGTCGAGGCCGTGGCCGTCGTTGACGTCCACGAACCAGGACTCGACGATCTCCAGCGCGCCCACGAGGCTCGGCCTGTCCGGGGAGTCGACCAGCTCGTTGCGGAGGCGACGCACCTCAGAAATCAGGGCGGGTACGTCGGTGCGGGCGTGGGCGATGAACACGGCGTCCGCACGGACCTGCGCCCAGTCCTCCTCGGCCGTCCACTCCTTATGGGCCGGATCGTTGTCGAGCGGTTCCTCTTCGAATCGGGCGATCTCACGGCGCGCTCGGTAGCCGCAGCCGGTCTCCTCGAGGTCGGCCGCGATGTCCATCATGCTGCCGCTCTCGTAGATGCCCCATGGCCCGGGGGTAGCGGCGTCAGCACGGCTCTCGAGGACCGTGAATCGCTCGTCAGTGAGGGGCGGTTGGTCGATCACTCGGTGCTCCTGGGTGGTGGGTGGGGTGCCGGCCGCCCGTACTTTCAGCGGGCGGCCGGGTGGGGTCAGACGTGCCGGAAGGTGATTTCGGCGAGTGCGGTCCGGGCCTCGGCCACCGTTGTGAGGCCCTCGGCGAGGTCGCCGATCAGTCCGACGGCGTGGTACTCGCCTTCGTCGGTGGCGTCGCTGAGGCGTCCAGCGATCTCGGAGATCAGCTCGAAGACGTCGCTGTCGGAGTCGCCGTCCTCCTCGCCGTCGTCGTCAAGCACGTCGAGAGCGGTCTGGTCAGGGTTGACGGGCGTTGACGGGGCGTCACCGGGCTGACGGAGGGCCTGGTGCTCGTCGCCTTCGTCGTCGCAGATGGCGCTGCCGTCGGTGAGCACAGTCCAGCCGTGGTCTCGGAGGACCTCGTGGGCCTGCTCGACGTTGGCGAAGAGGACCGTGTGCGAGTCGTCCACGTCGAACTGGTACTGGCAGACAGCGCACTTGACGGCCACGACGACCTCGGCGCGGAAGCCAGCGGGCAGAGGGCTCGGCGACGGGCCAGCGAGGGCCGCTCGCAACTCCGTGGCTAGCTCCTCGGCGCGGGCGGTCGCGGCCAGGCTCGTCGCGAGGTCGCGGCGTGCGTCCTCCAGCTCGATGGCGGTCTTGGTGTACAGGCCGATGGCGTGCCGGGCGCGGTCCTCCGGCGTGGGCTCGAACGGCTGCCAGGCGGTGGCGGCGTCGTACACGTCGCGGGCCCAGCGGGCGTCTCCGAGCGCGGTGTGCGCGGCCTCCTCGGTCGGTGGCTCTACGCCGACCGCCCGGGACAGCACGTGCGCGCGCCACGGGAGGGGGCCGGCAGCCTGGGCGCCGATCTTCGCGGCGGCGAGCTGGACGATGTCGTACGGCCGGTAGTGCCACTGGGCGGAGCCGGGGCCGAGGAGCTTGCGAAGGAACCGGTCGTCGAAGCCGGGGTTCGAGCCGACCAGGACGGCGCCGCGCAGGACGTGGACGATGGCGTCGATGGCGCTGGTGCGGCTCAGCGGCATGATCGGGCCGGAGCCGGTGAACGCGGCACCCCACTCGGGGTCGACGAGGTGGCGCTCGCGGAAGCGGCCGATACGCAGGGCCTCGGGGTCGGCGACCGTCCGGTCGATGGCGAACTGCCACACGTACTCGGTGTCGATGGTGTGCGTGCCGTCCTGTCGACGGAGGATGACGGCGACCTCCCAGGCCTCGCCAATCTCGGCGTCGAGGTGGGTGGTCTCGCAGTCCACGAAGGCGATGTTGATCACGAGGGTCTGCTCCTGGTGGTGGAGTGAGATGGTGGGCTCGGCCGCCCCCGGTTCGAGCAGGGGCGGCCTTCGAGCTGGTCAGGAGTCGGCGGCCCAGGAGTCGACAGCGGCCTGCGCCTGCTCGTGCTGCTCCCACAGCCCGGACGTCATGGTCGACACCGCACGGCCGGCGAGGAGGTCCCGGACCGTGGCGACGACCGCGCCTGGGCGCGCCCAGCGAGGCAGCGTCGGCAGGAACTCCGGGTCATGGGCGAGGCTGCCGCTGCTCTTGCGCGGTGCCCACTGCCACTGCTCGGCGGGGTGGTCCCACATCAGGGCGATGCCGTCCTCGTGCGCCTCGGCGGTGTCCCAGTCGAGGTAGGCGTTGAGCATCGTGGTGCAGCCGGCGTCCGGGCCGGTGTCGTAGCGGTCGATCTCGGCGTCGGATGTCCAGTAGTCGTCGGGGCACAGGCCGTTGGCGGCGAGGGCGTTGACGACGGCGGTGATGTATTGGTCGTGAGGGAGAGTGCGGGGCTCAGGCACTGCGCACCGCCGGGACCTCCGTGACGGCCGTCGACGACCCGTCAGCGCCCAGCACATCGAGGGCCAGGAGCCGGACGTGGCTGTGGATCCGCTCGTACTTCTGCTCCGTCCCATGCCCGTCCCACTGCGCCCGGGCGTCGCTCGGCTCGACGGCCGTCACGTGCCGGAAGAGGTCGGCGTCACGAGGCGAGATGTGCCAGGACATCTGCCAGCCGCCGGCCACGAGGTACAGCAGCTGCCAGCCGTCCTCGTCGATGTCCGGGGCGGTAGTGATGACGGTCGTCGACGGGTGCAGCGCGGCGAGCCAGGCGAGCAGCTGCGCCCGCTCCCGGTACGCACCGTCCCGCTCCTTCCCGGCGGTCTGCGCCTCCTGGACCTTCGCGTTGAAGGCCTCGACGGCGGTGTCGCGCTCCTCGGCAAAGGTGTCGGCGTGCCGCTTCCAGCGCGCAGCCTCATCCTTCACCTCGGCCAGGGCCGTCGACAGGATGGTGACCGGGTCGCCGATCGGGGTGGAGTCCCCGTTAGTACCGCGCGCGAGGGGCTGGAACTGGGGGCGAACCGGTTCCGGTTCCTGGTTCCTGCGGAAGAGCTTGAGTGGCATGGACATGCTCCGGTTTGGTGGCCGGGGCGGGTCCCTGCGTGGGGACCCTGTCCGCTGCGGGTTAGTGCGGGGTTTGGGGCAGTTGGTCGAGGGCGTCGCCGATGTCGTGGGCGAGGGCGCGCCACCGGGTGGCGAGGGCTGGGGCGTCGGTCTGCTTGGCGTCTGCGGCGGTGAGGAGGCCTTCGATGATCTCGCCGAGGTCGTCAGAGCCTGTCAGCCGTACAACGATGGCCATCAGAACGGGGGTTCGTTGTTGCTGGGGCCGGTAGCCCAGGGGTCGTCCTGGGGCGGGCCCTGGCGGTATTGCTGCTGGCCCTGGGGCCGCTGCTGGTTCTGCGGGGGCCGCTGCTGGTCTCCGCCGTTCTGCTGGCTCGCGGCGTCCTTCGACACCTTCGCCACGGCGTACGCCAGGTTCGGGGCGATGGAGCGGATGAGGAGTGCCGGCCGCTCGTGCTTCTGGCCGTCCTTCTCCCATGACTCGGTGCGGAGTTCGCCGGTGACGATGACTTCCATGCCCTTGGCGAGTGTCTCGGCGACGTTCTCGGCGAGGCGCTCCCAAGCGGTACCGCGGATGTAGAAGACGTCACCGTCCTCCCACACGTTCGTCTGCTTGTTCAGCCGACGGGAGTTGAAGGCGAGCGGTACCGATGCGACCGCCTTCTGGGACTGGGTGAAGCGGAGCTCGGGGTCGGCGGTCAGTCGGCCGACGCCGGTCAGGTTGGGCAGCAAGATCAGATCTCCTTCGGGAGTTCGGGCTGGATGGGGATGGCGGTCTGGTCGGGGTGGACGCCGGGCGTCGTGACGGCTGTGACGGTTGTCGTCACGCGGCGCTGACGGGGTGTCGACTTCGGGATCAGACCGAGCTTCTGGCCGCAGATCAGGCCGTAGCCGCGGTCCCGGGACTCCTTCGTGCGGAGTCGACGGGGGCAGTAGCGGCACTTCATTGGCGTCTCTTTCGACGATGCTCGGCGAGGCTGGTCACGCCCACGGGGAGCGCGAGCTGCTCGGCGCGGTTGGGGCAGGTGGCGACGTGGGGCATGTGGAGTCGCTCCCAGCCGTTGATGGGGAGCTCGGTGGTGGGGCGGCGGGAGCGCCAGGTGCCGACGCCGTCGCAGCGGACGGCGGTGTTGCCGGCGGAGTCGGGGTCGGGGTCGACTGCGAGGCGCTTTCCGGCCTCGGTGATGGTCCAGAGGATGGGGCGGCGGCAGTCGTGGCATGTGGCGAGTCGCTTCATGGCGTGGGGGTTGGGGTGTGGGCCGCGGTGATGCGGGCCTGGTGGAGGTCGGGGGTGAGGGTGCAGGGGTGGCCGGGGGTGGCCTGGCAGATGGACTCAGGGCATCGGGTTGACATGACCCTGATCCAGTCGATTTGCCGGGCTTCGTGGACGTCCTTGCGTCGGTCCTGCGTGCTGCGCTGGTTCGTGCACAGGGCGCCGACCTGGGCTCGGCACCAGGTGCATTGCACGGCCATCGCGGCGAACCGGTACGGGCGGCGAGGGCGAGCGACGGTCGTCATGACGCCTCGGCCTCCTGCTCCTGGCCCTCGTCGCGGGCGAGGCTGAGTGCGGCGGCTGAGGCAGCCTTGATGCGGGACTCGGTGGCGTCGAGGTCGGCCAGGGCGAGGCCGGCGGCCGCGCGCTGGGTGTCCTCCAGTCGGATGGGGTGGACGTCGCGGCGTCGGCGGCCGCCGGTCGTGCAGCTGTTGCCGGGGGCGGCTCCGCAGCGGCGGCAGGGGCGGCCGCGGGGGTCCTGGGAAGCGTCCCGGTCGGCGGGCATCTTGCCGATGGCGGCGCGGACCGCGGCTGCACGACCCTCGTACGGGCCGTGATCATCGCCTGGAGGCAGCGCGAGGCGATCACCGACCCCCAGGGACATCCCGATGCTCCTGGGGCCTGTGAGGCCGTCTGCGGCGGCTCGGATGAGGGCGCGGACGGATGCGGCGGACTCGGCGCCGGTTTCGGTGGGGTCTCCGTTGTAGACCACGTTGGCCAGCTCGATGCGCTCGGCGCGACGCTCGCGGATCTCGGTGACGATCTCGGCCGGGGAGACGAACGGCTTGCGGCGGGCGACAGCGATGACGGCGGCGCGGGCCTCGTCGACGGCGTACGGGGCGAGGATCTCACCCCAGACGTCGGGGGTGTACTCGCCGAACTTCTGGGCCGGGCAGGCAGCGGCGACGTACTCGGCGATCTGAACAGCTTCTTCTTCGGTCACTGGGGCTGTCCTTCCTGGCGTGCTGCAGCGCGGGCGGCGGCGCGGGCGCGGGCGCGGTCGAAGACGGATTCACCGGCGGGCTGCTGGCCTGGCGCGGTACCGGCCGGGCCGGTGGTGTTCATGACCTCGTGGACGACGCTCGCGAGGGTGGCCGGGTGGAGGCCCTTCTGCATCCAGCGGGCGATGCCGCGGCGGATCCAGTCCGGGTGGATGCGGTCCTCATCGAGGAGGACGCGGATCTCCTTGGAGAGCTGGCCGATGACGCGCGACGGGGGCCGCTCGGAGCAGCGGTCCAGCCACTCGCCGACGATCGTCTGCGCGGTGACGGGGGTCTCGGCTTCCTCGGCCTCAGCGTCGTCGACCGGCTCGCCCTCGATGACCTCGTCTGGTGTGCCGTCTTGAGGATCAGTCGAAGACGGGGGGTCCCCCACAGAGTGAGGTCCTGTAGAGAGAGGAGAGAGAGTAGGTGTCCGGGATTCCCGGACACTGACGTCCGGGATTTCCGGACACTGAGACTCGTCAGTGTCCGGGTTTTCCGGACACTGGGGTTCAGCGTCAGTGTCCGGAGATTCCGGAGACTGATCCGGTTCAGTGTCCGGGTTTTCCAGACCCTTAAGTTGGGGTCGAGGGTCCGGTGTTTCCGGACTCTGAGGGCCGTCAGTGTCCGGTGAATCCGGACCCTGGGGATCAGGGTCAGCGTCTGGAATCACCGGACACTGAAGGGGGAGGATCCGGTACTTCGCCGTCCCGTTCTTCTGGCCGGCCGTGACCTTCTCCAGGACGCCCTTCTTCACGAGGGCCTTGAGCACTTCGTAGATCTGCGGGCGGGACACCTGCGCACGGCGGAGGATCTTCTCGGACTCGACGCTGGACCAGGTGATCCGCGTGGTGTCCCGGGCATCGTCCGCCAGCACCGAGAGCGCGAGCTTCTCGCGGTGCGTCAGCGTCGTCGGTGCGTAGTCGAGCACCTCGACGTACAGGCGGCTGCCCACGTACTGATCTCCGTTCTGGGGTTGTGCTGGTGGTGGCTGGTGGCCCGGCGGCCGGTCTCATCCGCCGGGCCACCAGCGCTCATCGGGAGGCAGGGACCTTGGTAGAGCCGGTGCGCCGGTACTCCCTGTTGGCGAGTGAGTTCGCGTCCCGGCAGGCCTGGTCGATCGGCTCGCGCTTGCGGCGGTGCCTCTCGTACGCGGACTTCGTGCCGCACGGCGCCAGCGGGCGGCCCGCTCCTGGAGGCTTCGGCTTGGGCTTGCCTGCCTGCTTCGCAGCACTGGCTACGGCGGAGTGCTTCGCGCGCTGCGCGCCCGTGAGCCCGGCCACGATCCCGAAGCGCAAGGTGTCTGCCGTCAGCGATTCACGAGCGAGGATCGCCTCCAGGCACTCCTCGCGGACCGGGCAGACCTCCATGCAGATCTTCTTGGCCTTGGTCCAGGTGGCCTTGGAGAACCACATGTTCGGGTCCTGGTTGCGGCACACGGCCCTCAGCTCCCACTCCCTCGATGTCTCCGTCACGGCCACTCCTTCGGGGTGTGCTTCGGGGCGTCGGGCCAGATCTCCTGGCACCGGCTGAGGTCCGGCGAGGGTGCGCCGGGCTGGGTCTCGCGGCGGGCGGCGGCGATGGCCGTACGCAGCCGCTCCAGGCCCTCCGCGTACGACGGGCGTCCGGGCGGCCCGTGCACCCCGGGCCCCCTGCGGGGGCTGCGGAGCGTCGCGGCGTACGAGGTCAGGGCGATGAGCCAGAGGACAGACAGGCCGATGGCGACGGCGTTGACGGGCGTCATGCCGCCACCTCCGGAGCCCCGACGTAGGTCCCGTGTTCGCGGTAGTACTTGTGGGCCACAGCCTTCGCTGCACGGCACGGTTCGCAGGGCTTTTCCTTGTGGCGGTAGTGCCGGTGGTATCCGGCCTTCGTGCCGCACTTCGCCGGCTGGCGCGACCGCCGGGGAGCCTGCGCTGCCTCGGCCTTGCCTCCCGGGAACCAGGCCAGCATCGTTGACCCGCTCACCCCGAGCCGCTCACAGATGACGGAGTACGTCAGCCCGTGCGCGAACCCCACGGTGGCGGCGTAGAAGGCCTCGTCGGCGCTGAGCGTCCACTCCCCGCGGAGGCCGTTGAGCGCGCGCTCGACGGCGATCAGGTCGAGGCAGGCCAGCCCGTCGGGGGTGGCCATCCACACCGTGGGGGCGCCCATGGGGACGTGGATCCAGTCCCGTTGCCGACCCACCGGCACGCCCAGGTAGATGGGGAGGGCGACGTGCCGCATACGCTCGGGGAGCCTCATTCGCTCACCGCCGTCACGTCGCGCACCCACGCCAGCGCGGTGTCGTCGAGCTGCTCGCGCGCCCGGGTCACCGCCACGTAGGCGAGGCGGGCCTCCTCGCGGGGCAGGATGACCAGACCGGTCGCCTGGTCGGGCTTCGGCGCCCGGAAGTCCGCGTGGATGCGGACGGCCGGCCACTCACGGCCCTTCGACCGGTGCGCGGTGGAGACGACCAGCTCGGCCTGCTGCTCCGAGCACAGCCCGTCCGCAGCCGCGGCGATCCTGGTCGGCCCGTGCTCATCGATGAGCTTCACCAGGACCTCCAGCGAGCCGTCTTCCTCGGCGGCGTACTGGCGGACGTCGTCCCATGAGGCGAAGCCGCAGAGTTCGGGGTGGTCGGTCGGTTGGCCGCCCTGGAGGGCCTCGGCGGCCCAGGCGAGGCGCTTGATGTCGCCGCCCCCGCCGACCAGCGCGACCTTCCGGCCGATTGCGAGGCCCTCCATGACGATGCCCATGGCGCCCGCGTTGGTGCGGCAGAGGATCGCGTCGGGGGCGTCGAGCTGGCCGACGGCGGACTCGGCGGCCTCCCAGCCGGTGAGGCGGAGAGGGGCGTCGATCAGGCGGAGCCAGATGTTGGCGCGGGCGGCGATCGCCGGGCCGAACCTGAACGACTGGCTCAAGGTCAGCTCAGGGCAGCCGAGTTCGCGGACGAACTTCTCCAACGCGTCGTTAGCACCGCGCCAGCTGTAGATCTGCTGGGCCGAGTCGCCGACCGCGATGCGCTGCGCGTGCTCCTGGTTGAGCAAGACGGCGGAGAGCACGTCGTTGGTGTCCTGCGCCTCGTCGAGCAGAACCACGTCCGTCGGGATGCTCGGCTTCGTCAGCGCCCACATCTTCAGGTAGTGGTCGTGGGAGAGGTTGAGGACGCTGTCGTCCTGCTTCAGGTCCTCCCACGCTGCCCGGGCGACCGGCAGGACCAGCTTCTCCAGTTCGGCGCGGGCCTGCCGCTTCGTCAGGCCGTCGTAGCGCTGGATGTGCTTGGCCGCGATCTCCGCATCAGCGCTGTGGCAGTAGCGCTCGACGGTGTCCAACGCCATCCGCATGATGACCTTGCTGGTCATGGCCTTCGGGTGGCCGAGATCTGTGGGGATCGTCGGGGTCGCACCGATGATCCCGAGGATCGAGCGGACGTCCAGAGCCTGCGCGGCCTGGTGGGCAGTCTGGCGAGGCCGCTGGAGACGGCGGCCATACCGCGGGTCGAAGGCGAGGCCGTGGCCGGTCTTGCAGAGGACCGTGCCGGGGAAACTGCGGCGGGCGTCGGCGGCGATTGCCGAGTTGTAGGCGACGTACGTCATCCGGCGCCGAGGGTCTGACCGGGCGATCATTTTGAGCGTCGAGGACTTTCCGCAGCCCGCGCCGGCCTGGAGGACGAGGTCCAGCCCGTCGCCGTACGCGTCGATCGCGTCGGTCTGTTCTGGGGTGGGGTTCACCACTGGGGTGCACCTCCTCTCTGGAAGGTGCGGGCCCGCCCCGCATGGGGTCGGGGCGGGCCCGCGGTCAGTGGTGAATCAGGCGGACTGAGCGGCGCCGACGTACAGGGCGTCGCCCGCCTCCCGGATGGCGTGGTCCTCCAGGCCTTGGACCATCGCGGCGAACTCGTCGGCCGGGTTCTCGCGGTCGCCCCACTGCGTGAGCGTGTCGAGGAGGGTCTGCGCCTCGCCCTTGGTCAGTTCGTTCGCGGAGGAGAGCGGGCGGCCGACGATCAACGAGGTGGACCGGAGACGCTGCTCGCGCAGGTCCTTGTGGCCGAGGCCGACCTTGGTGAAGCAGGCGTGCATCATCCGCATCTGCGGGGCCGTAACGGGCTCGTAGCCCTGGCCCTGCTCGGCGTCCGACGGAGCGGCGGCCGGGGTGCCCGCGCTCTGCCCGGCGGGCGGCGCTGACGGGGCCGACGGGGCGTTCGTGACGGGCTTGACGGCCTGCCCGTACTCCCGAATCAGGTCGCCGAGCTTCCCGGGCTCGCCCGTCTTCGGGTGCAGGAGGTCGGCTCCGAGGAGGTTCCGACTCTGCGCCTGGCCGTGGATCTCCAGCGCTCGGTCATACGTCAGCCCCTCGCGGACCAGTTCGTCCACGATGGCCTGGACCGGGTCGACGCCCTGGCCGAGCTGCTCCAGGATCGCCTCGGCGAAGTCGGGGCCGGGGTGGTGGACGCACGCGTCTTCCAGCGCGGTGTACCGGGTCTTAGTCACGGTGCCGGTGCCCGCAACCATGTCGATCACGACGTCGACTTCGTACTCGGCGCCCTCACGCTGGACGGTCTTGACCCCCAGCTTCTTGACCTTGCCGCCGGTCAGCTCGTAGTCGTTCTTCGTCCGCATCGTCACGATGACGTGGCCGGGGAAGCCGAGCAGGGCGTCCAGCATGTCCTGCTCCAGCTTGTTGACCGGGTCCCAGGCGGAGAACTTCCCACCGCTGATCTTCCTGCCCTCTTCCTCAACGCGGGCGAGGAGGCCGCCCTTGCCCGCCCAGAAGTGGCTCCAGGAGTCGACGATGAGGACGGCGAGCCGGGCCTGCTCGGCGGCCTTCACCGCGGCGATGAGGTTCTCGGGCGAGCAGAACGCCATCGGCAGGTGGGCGAACTCGTGGGCCTCGATGTCCGGGCGGCCGGGGACGGGGGCGTACTTGAGGGCGGAGCCGCGCTCGGTGTCGACGACTCCGATGGCGCCGCCGGCCGCGAGGCCCTCGGCCATACGAAGGGCGGTCTTGGTCTTGCCGGATCCGCCGGGGCCCTGGAGGGCAATACGGGCCTTGGCGGTCTCGCGGGTAGCGGGGGCGAAGGTGAAGGTCGTCATGACGTGCTCCGGTTGCGCTGGTGCGGCGGGGAGAGAAGGAGAGAGGAGGCGGCGAACTCGCGGAGGCGGTTCACGGTGGCCATCGCGGCGCCGTACTTCCTCCGCTTCCGCCGGAACTCGCCGTCGGTGTCGGTGTCGGTGCGCCGGTACTTGCCGTCGAGGTCCTTCTCCAGGGCGTCCGCCAGCTCCTGGCCGGCCTCCCTGCGAAGGTCGGCCAGGAGGGCGGCGGCCTCGTCGGGCCGCAGAGCGCGACCGCTGGTCAGGGCCTGGAAGCCGGTGGTGTACGCGCTCACTCGTCACCGTCCGGGTCGTACGCGGATTCGACGGTCATCGCTGCCACGGAGTAGCCAGTCGCGCGCTCCATGTCCCCGGCGACCAAGTCACCGCCGCCGTCCGCGTCGTCGATCCAGGCGAGCGAGACGCCTGGGAAACGGCTGCGGGCGTGGGCGGTGCAGTGCGCCCGAGCGGCGCGGGGTGTGGCGTACAGACCGAGGCGCATGGAATCGCACCTAGCCCGGTACACCGCGACTGTCGGGTGGAGAGCGGGCCAAGTCGGTGCCTTCGCGATCTCGCGTGCCCGCTCCAACAGGGCTTCGGCGTGCTCGGGCGTGAGTTCGGCCGCCTCGGTGAGCGCGGCGATGGCATCGTCGCGTGCGGCATCAGCACGGTCCTTCTGGCTGACGTACGACCAGAAGTTCGTCTCAGACGCCCTTTCGGAGGCGGTCAGCAGGCGTTCCAGCTCGGCCACTCGGGAGCGCTGCCAGCGGCGGCCGCGCTTGGCCGACTCCAGAGCTACCCGGAGCCGCTCGTACGCCAACTCCTCCTGCGCCAGGTCTACACGTAGGCGCTCAGCGTCGGCGGCCGTCTCCGGCGACTGGAGCAGCTGCGCCGACTCCAGAGCTTCAGCGGCAAGCGTCGCCAGGTCGTAGGCCGGGGCGTTCAGCCACGCAGCCTCGACAGTCTTCTTCGCCAGCATGGCGAGGCGCGAGATCTTCATCGGTCACCGCCGATCGCGCGGCGTCCACCGCGCAGGCCGGTCTGCCCGATGTTCGCCGTACGCCCCGCCGCCCGGCCATCCTGGAAGCCAGAGCCCTGGTACGTCGTGCGACGGGCCTTGAGCTTCCCGAACTCCGCCAGCACCCGCTGCTCGACGATGGCCTTGCGGTCAGCCAGCACCAGCTCGGTGCTCCGTCCCGTCGAGGACACAGCTTCCGGGCTGCTGGCCTCGGCGACGGCGCGGGCCTCGGCCGCCTTGATACGGCGGACCACTTCGTGACGGAACCCGAGAATCCACGACCGACGGTAGGCCCTGGCGTTCTCGCCCCAAGGCACGCTGACGTGGGCGAGCTGCTGGGTCATCTGGAGGAGCAGGGAGGTGTAGAGCAGCTCGGCGCGCTCCAGGTCCGACTGGAAGCCAAACATGTGCACCCGGTGCAGGGAGCCCCAGTCCCGGAGTACTGCCTGGCCCCGGAGCGCCTCCACGATTCCGGCGACGAGACTCTGCTTCTCCCGTGCCCACGGGTTGTCCATGGTGACGATCCGGTCAGCGGGAACGTCGGGCTCGGCGTTCGCGTCGGCGAGCATGGCCCGCTCGATGCCGTACTTCGCCATCAGCTCGCTGGCCTTCGCCGTGAACGCCTCAGCTTCGGCAGGCGTGGAGGCCGGGTCCTCGGCCTTGGCCAGCAGGGCGCGCACCCGCGCCAACAGGGAGTCATTGGGCTGCGTCATGCGGTCTCACCGCCCTTGGCGGCGATGGGCGTCACGGGCGTCCTGACGGACAGCAACGGGCCGACCTGCGCGACGATGTTCGCGAGCGAGCAGCGCTCCGGGCGCCCGTCGGCCGACATCAGAGGCATGCCGTCTTCCGTCTGCTGTCCCTGGAAGTACCAGACGTCCCCGTTGCTGTCCCTCTGCGGCAGCGCCAGGTCGTACACGACCCCGTCGACGAGGAACGGACGCTTCGCCGCCTGCGCGGCCCGAGCCCGAACCTGCGGAACGTCGTACGCCACCACCGACACCCGCACCCCATCGCGGTAACCGTCACCACCGACCGCGTGCGGCATCGGCCGCTCCGCGTCGTGCGTGATCCCGAAGTACCGGCGCCACTCCGACCACTGCGCCTGGCCCGTGATCTGCAACGCGACCAGGACCCGGTCGCCGTCCGTGCGGATGCTCTGGAAGGCCGGGTGCTGACCGGCGTGCTGCTGGATGGCAGCCGCGACCAGCCGCGCCCGCTCGCGGGACTGGTCCCATGCGACGGCCTGCTGCTCCAGGTCCGTCAGCTCCCGCTCCGGGTGTGGCTGGGCCTGCGGGTCCTGGGACCATCCGCCGGCGGCCGTGCGGTGCAGCACGGTGCCGTACGAGCGCTCCGGGTCGACCAGGAGACGGGCCTCGTTCAGGGCCTGGGCGATGGCGGCCGCCGGGTCGTTGGCTGCGGAGGCCAGCGCCGCGCGGATGACGCGGACGGCGTGGGGGAAGTTCTTGTTCATGCCGCCATCCCCTTGGGGGCACGCAGCTCGGCGCGCATCTCCTCCATCGCGCGGAACGTCATCGACTTCACGGCGCCGACGGTGATCTTCAGCTTGGCCGCCGTCTCCGGGCCCGACAGGCCGTGGAGGTAGCGCAGCTCGACGCACCGGCGCTGACTCGGGTTGAGCACGGACATTGCCCGCCGCACGGTGTCGGCGGCCTCGACGACCTCCAGCTCCCGCATGGCGTCGGTCTCCGCGCTGCGGTCCTGCTCGACGGCCTCGAAGAACTCGTCGGTCGGCCGCTCGTACCTCGTCCGCGCCGACTTCAGGTGGTCGAAGTACAGGTTGCGGGCGATCGTCACCAGCCAGGCCTGGATGTTCGAACCCTGGAACTGGAAGGCGCTGATCCGGCGGAGCGCCCGGACGAAGACTTCCTGGGTCAGGTCCTCCGCGAGCTGGCGGTTCCGGACCCGGACGTAGAAGTAGCGGTACACAACCTGCTGGTTGTCGTTGTACAGGGTGGCGAATGCCGTCCGGTCACCGACGCGGGCCCGCTCGATGAGAGTGCGCTCACCTCCCGGCGAGGTGATCTTGGCGTTAGCCTGTGTGTTCACGGTCCGTTCTCCTTTGACGTAGGGGCTGGCGGGTTGTGGTTGGGGGCCGTTCCGGAATGCCGTCCGGGGCGGCCCTTCTTGTGTCAGGCGGCGGTGCGCTGCCTGCGCATGGCGTCGAGGACGGCGTGCGGGTCGAAGCGCCGGCTACGGCCGACGTAGATCAGCCCGGGCCAGAGCTCGCCCCGCTCCGCCGCGTCCTGGATCTGCTTGTCGATCCACGACGGCGACTTCCGCAGGAACTCCGCGAGCGATCGCTGGTCCATGAGCTGCGCGGGCAGGGGCTTCCGACCGTCACCAGTCCACGATTTACGCGTGGATGTGGATTCTCCGAGCGTGAAAACGACGGGCTCGAAGAGGGTCGTGACCTCCCGGCCGAGCGCCGCCGCGACGAGCTCTGCTGCTCGGTCGCTGCATTCCTCGCGCGCCGTCTTGCCGCTGCCGACGATGAAGCCGACCAGGGACTTCGAGAGCCCCTTCTGATCGGGGTCGATCTCTCGGGTCTTGGCGGCGAGGCGCGGAATGTCCAGCCCGGCCGCCGTCATGGCGGCCCGCAGCGGGGCACCTTTGTCCAGTCGTCGCATGGTGATCCTCTGGCCTTGTGGCCTGGATAGGGGTCGCGCAGGCCGCTTTGACCTGCTGCATCCACAGTCTGCATGTGGATGTGGATTCAGTCAAGGGGGGCGCACAGGGTTGTGTAAAAGGTGCACAAGGGTCGAGAGGGGTTACGTAGATGCGCCGCACCCGTCAAATACAGGTCATCAATCCACGTTCTACTTGCGTATGTAGATTTATTGCCCGATCCTCTTGCCTGTGACCACCGCCCCGAGCCACTCCGGCGAGCCCGACCGCCCCGCCGATGACTCCACCCCCAAGGGTGAGGACCTGGCGGCCCTACTCCTGCGTCTGTTGCCAGAGACCCAGCACACGCAGAAGGAACTTGCTACAGCAACAGGCATCAAGTACACGCGCCTCAACCAGTGGCTCACAGGGAAGCGCGGCACCACCCGCGTGGAAACTGACGAGCTGCACCGCATTGCCGACGCCCTCGCCCAGTGGGGAGCGGACGTCACCCGAAAGCAGATCTTCGAAGCCTCAGGCCGGCCCGTGCCCGGGCGGGCGAGCGAGGAGCGAGAGGCGCGACTGCTGAAGATCTACAGGGCGCTGCCCGACGCCCAGCAGCGAGACGTCGTGAAGTATGCCGAGGCCATGGCTGCGGTCACTCGCGTCTCGTAGCAGTCACTAAGGGTTGCCTTAGAAAGGGGTAAATTCACGCGACTGGGGCGGCAGAAATCATTCCGCCTCGAATATGACAACAACCTCCCCATCATCAATACACACAGGTACGATCAGTCACCCGCTGTCCTCCCGGAGCGGATCGTTCCATGCCGTCTGCGCATACCTGGGGGGATACCTGTGTGCATCCGCATCACCGTGGTCGACGATCTCGCAAAGATCGCCATCTGGGACCCGGACGAGGTCAGCATCCTCGTAGACAGGGGCACCCACCCCCACAACCTGATCAGAGAACTGCACGCGATCCTGACGGTCGACCTCGGCGCACCCGACATCCCCAGCGCCGGCCTCACCTGTTTCTGCGGCGACCCGCTTCAGCTCCCCGTCGAGCTTGCCCCGGTCCCCGCCATATCCGGCGCACCCACTCTCTGATCAGGAGCACACCCCGATGGTGCGCAAGAAGGCCCTCGCCAGGGTCACCAACAACCCACGCCCCAACCCGTCCATGCGCTGCGGCTGCCCGACCTGCCTGAAGCGGTACCCCGGCGACCGGCCGCCAGCCGACGAGCACATTGGATCGTGGGAGGCCCGCTACACCGATCCTTCCGGCAAGGACCGCAGCAAGACGAAGCCGACGTACGACGAGGCGGTGGCGTTCCTCGAAGAGACGCGCACCGAGATGAGGAAGCGGACCTGGATCGACCCGGCCCGCGGTGAGATCACCCTCGCCTCCTGGTGGACGCTGTGGTGGCCGACCCAGACGAAGGGCGAGCTCCGCATCGAGCACTGGACCCAGTCACAGCTGCGCGACGAGGGGATGTGGCGCAATCACGTCGCTCCGACCCTCGGAAGCTACAGGTTGTATGAGCTGGCGTGGCTGGAGATTCAGACCTGGGTCAACGACCTGCACGACGAGAACGGCGGCCCGCTCGCCGCCAGCTCGGTCACCAAGTGCTTCCAGGTGCTCGACAAGATGCTGACTGCCGCCAAGCTGGACCGGCGCATCCCGTTCAACCCGGCCGAGGGCGTCCGCCTGCCGACGGTGAAGAAGAAGCACCCGGAGGACCGGCGGCCGCCGACGTACGCGCAGCTGTGGCTGATCCGGCAGAAGCTGCCGGAGTACTTCCACGCGCTGCTGATCGTCGCCCAGGAGACCGGGATGCGCTTCCAGGAACTGGCCGGCCTCCGCTGGCACTGCGTCGACTTCGAGGGCCGGCGGATCCACATCCGCGAGGTCCTGGTGGAGCCGCGGGGGAAGATCAAGCGGAAGGCGTACCCCAAGAGCGACGCGGGCCTGCGGTCCGTGCCGCTCACCGGGCTTGCCGCCCGAGTGCTGCGGGAACTGTGGGCGGAAGAGCCGGGCGCGAGCCGTACTGTGTCCGAACCAGCGGACGGACTGCGGACGGAAGAGCTCGTGTTCCACGGGCGGAACAAGGTCCGCCGGGGTAGCAAGGTGAACGGCAGTGAGGGGGAGCCGTACCGGGCACCGCTGAGGCGTTCTGCCTTCCGTCGGGTGTGGACCGCCGCCATCACGGCAGCCGGGGTCGTCCGGAAGACCGTTCGCACGGTCACGGTGCAGGAGCGCGATGAGACGACCGGCCGGATCCAAGCGGTGAAGCAAGGCCGGACGGATTGGTGGCCGGACTTCCACGACGTCCGTGGCGCCTATGCCTCCAAGCTCCACGCCCTTGGTGTTCCCGAGGTCGTCACGCAGGAGATCCTCGGCCACGAGCGTGCGGGTGAGGTGACGTGGATCTACACGCACGCGGCTGCGGACTATGCGGGCCAGGTTCTGGCGGCGCTGGAAGATGGGAAGCCGGGCGTCCCGACGGGGAAGCTGCGGCGTCGATTCCAGGTGGTGACAGCGGCGTGAGCTACCCCAGGACTACCCCGGACCTACCCCGGGAGAGGACCACTTTCCACAGGGGCGGGGTGGATATCCACAGGGTAGATGGGTGTAGATGGGTGATCCCGACGCAGATCAACTGACCTGCGGAGATTATCTAGTTAGGCCTGAATCCTGATAAGGATGAGGCCACAGGTTCAAATCCTGTTAGCCCCACCAGACGGAAGACCCCCAACCGATCTCGGTTGGGGGTCTTTGCTGTCGTCGGGTGACATGGGGCGGGCCTTCCGGACTTCGACTCCGGAGGGCCGGACATCCTCTGTACTGGCCCTCCGACCAGGGGTCGGAGCAGACTACTTACTCCTCACACCGGCTGCCCCGGCACGTCCTGTGGACTGTGCTCGAAGGCCCGCCACTCACGGAAAAGACCCTCAGCCGCCTCCGGCTGAGGGTCTTCGTCGTTCACGGTCTTCTACGGGCGTCGTACGCAAGATCGCCGCTGGGTCGGTGACTTCTGCCGGGGATCAGAGTTGGAGAGGTGCGCCTGGAGGCTCGGCCCGCGGGAGAGGCGCCTCAGGGGCGGCGGCCTGGCCCGTGACGTTCGTGGCGGTGTCCGTGGCCGTGTCCAGGGCCGTGCGGTGGCGGCAGGACGGAGAGGAGCCGTGGGCCTCGGCGCGGATGCGCTGTTTCATCGTGGGGGGCAGGGCGCGGTCGTGGGGCCGGGCCGGGAGGGCCATCACCGGGGTCGTCGCGGGGGCCGCGCAGTTGCGGGTGGTCTCGGTCTGTGGCACCGCGGCCGAGGCCGTGGTCGTGACGAGTCCGAGCGCCGTGCACAGCGCGAGGAAGGCGGTGACGATGGCGGTCCACAGTTTCATGACCTTGTTCTGGGCCATGGCCCCTCACTTTCGGGTTGGGCGATTTGCGTACTTTCCTCATGATGTGTATGTGGGCTCCGAAATCATGGACCGACGTCCGTGGCGCGGCGTTCTTCGGATGAACACCACTCGGATGGGCGCAAGGAGGCCTGAGGAGTTGCAGGAAGCCCCGGCCCATGGGATCCGCCGGGGTGTGCGAAATGTGATGGACCTGTGTGATGAGCCTGCGATCGGAACAGTGGCGTCCGGTTCTACTACGGCCTTCCCTGGGGGAGTTGGGGGGGCCGACGCAGGTCACCGATCGGTATCGGTCGGTGTGTATAGTCGGGCGCCAGAGGTCCCCTACGTCAAGGAAAGACGAGGTCGCGCGGTGAAGAAGCTTCTCCTGGTCGCACTGGCCGCCATCGGCGGGCTCCTCGTGTACCGCCAGATCCAGGCGGATCGCGCCGAGCAGGATCTGTGGACGGAGGCGACTGACTCCGTGCCCACGGGTTCGTGAACGTCGACACCAGTCTCAGAGCAGACCCCGGCCGCCCTGGCGGTCGGGGTTTTGTGTTGTTTGGGGGTGTCTCTCCTTCTTCCGGACCATCTGCGGACATTCTGCGAACATTCCTGCCCGCTCGGATTCGCTTTGGTGAACGATGTGCTTGCAGTAGCAAGGCGTCGGTCCGGGTAGAGGCCGTTTTCAGCCGCTCCTCCCCAGGAACGCGGGCATCAGCGCACACGGCCCGGCAGGATGGGCGCGTTCGGGGCAGCGACCACTGGTGAGGCCTCGGAGTCACGGTCTACGACGAGGGGTGGCGCTTGATGGTGCGGCGCACGGTCTGGTGGCGGGCTACGGCGGCCGCGGGAGCGGCTCTGTGCGTGACGACGGCGCAGACCGGTTTCTCCGTGGCGGCCGACGCGCCCACGCCATACTCCTACGCCGAGGAGGCGCCGACGGTCGAGGGCGCCGCGAGCAGCACGGGAGCTGTGCGGCTCGCGGCCGGCAAGACCTATCGGAGTTCCATCGGACCGGGCGGAAAGTTGTACTACCGCCTAGATCTCGGCGCCGCCGCCAACGCGTACGTCTCGGCCACGGCCGTACCGGAGGCGGGCTCGGCGGTCGGCTCCGCGGACGGGGTCAGGGTGTCTCTGCAGGACGCCGACGCACACCGCTGCTCCTACGAGACCGCCCGCTTCGGACCGACCCGCAGCGGGCACCCCGTCACCGCCTGGGCCTCGCGGGAGGTCGGCAGCGACGAGTACATGTGCCAGGGGGCCGGTGTGTACTACGTCGTCGTGGAACGCGTCGGCTCGGCCACCGGAACCGGAACCGGTCCGGGAACGAGCACGGGCTCGGTTTCCGGCTCGGCGACGGGTTCCCCTCCGAAGGGCGCGTCGGAGAAGTGGGGGCTGGAGCTCGGCTTCGTCTCGGAGCCCGCTGTGACGAAGGGCGGCTCGACGAGCGCCCCCCAGAGCTGGAACTCCGCCTCGCCCGAAGCCGTGTCCGGTGACCCCGAGCCCCGTCGTGGCGGCAGCGGCTTTGCCACGGCGAGCCCCGTGACGCAGGGCGTCTGGCAGGACGAGGTCGGCATCAGAGCCGGGGAGACGCTCTTCTACAAGGTGCCCGTCGGCTGGGGGCAGCAGCTCCACGCCACCGCGGAGCTGGGCAGCACGACCGAGGGCGACGGCTATGTGGGGAACGCGTTCGTCATGTCGCTCTACAACCCCGTACGCGGCTTGGTGGACGACAGGACAGCCAACTACGGGGGCGAGCAACGTTCCGTCGGGCTGGAGCCGCTCCCGCCCGTCGCGTACGAGAACCGTTTCTCCCTCGACGGCGAGGTGGGCGGTATGCGGTTCGCGGGCTGGTACTACCTGGCACTGCACCTCGGAACGTCGGTCGCCGAACGCTTCGGAGACGGGCCGGTGGGGCTGACGCTGCGGGTGCGGCTGGAGGGCGAGGCCGGGGCCGGGCCGGGCTATCTGGGGGGCACGGAGCCGCGTGGGGTCTTCGAGGTCACCGAGGGGGACCGGGAGGCCGCCGAGGACGGCGCCACGGGGGACACGCTGGAGGGGGGCGCGGAGGGCGGCGGTGACGAAGGGGCCGCGGGGAGTTCCGGCGAGGGGGAGGACTCCGGGAACTCTCTGGGCAACGGGGACCAGCGCCTGGCCATGACCGTCGTCGCCGCGGGCGGCATCGGCACGGGGAGCCTGCTGGTTCTCGGGCTCCTGGTGTGGGCACTCGTGGCCCGCAGACGGGCGTCGATCGCCACCGAGTCCGAACGACCGAGGGCGGGCACGGCTGCGCGGGGGCGGCACGGGGCGTCCCGAGGGTGGTAGAGCGGGCGGCGTGCCGCGGCCGGGGCTGGCTGAGGCTGGCTGAGGCGGGCGATGTCCGTGGTCGGTGGGGGCGGCGGGCCTGGTGGGATCGGCGGGCCTGGGAACGGTAGGAACGGTGGCTGGGGCCTCAGGGTCGACAGGTGTCCGCAGGGTCGGTGTGCGGTGGATCAGAGCTGGCCCAGCGCCCAGAATCCCACCGCGAAGCAGGCCAGGGCGAGCAACAGGACCGGGACGACGACCTTGACGGGCGGGCCCGGGCGGCGCCGGGGAAGCGCCCTCGATCGACGTGGAACCTGCGGGGGCCGAGCGGTGTATGAACCAGTAGAGGTGTACGCGTGCTGCTGCACCGCCGAGGCCGGGGCTGGAGAGAGGCCCAGCGGTGGGTGCGACTGGGGGGAGGGCACATGCGCGGGTTCGGGGTGTTGCGCTGGGATCGTTCGGACGGGAGTCCCGGCAGGGGGACTGGCTTGCTGCTCGGGTTGCTGTGGTGGGTGGCCCAGGCCGGGGGTGTGCTGCTGCTCGGCCTGTCGCGACGGCGCGTCGGCGGTGAGCACCTGGGGCGGGGGCAGATGGAAGCTGCCGGTGTCGGACATCGTCGAGGGCCGCAGCGGTGCAGGGGCGCGTTCGGGGCGGGGTGGTACGGCGGTGGGGGGCGGCTCCGGCGGCAGGTGGGCGGCTTGGGGCGACGATGCCGAAGACGCCGAGGACGCCTGGCCGGGATCTTGGGTCCAGTGACCGGTTCCTGGTCCCGTGCCGACGCCTGAATGTGTGCTTGAGCCCGTGGCCGTGGCACCGGTACCGACCGCGGAGCCATTGCCAGAGTTGGAGGAGCCTGTCCGGGGCGGCGCGGTGGTGGGCATGGGGGGCGCGGGTATGGAGCCTGTGGTCGTGTGCGAGGGCTGAGGGGTGGCGCCCGGGAGCGGCGCCGGTAGCGCGGGGCCATTCCCGGGCTGGGACGGCACATCCAGGGGAGACGGACCGTATGCCGGCGGATGGTGAGGCGGCGGCGGGGTCGCGTCTGATATGCCGCCGGTGCCGGCACCGGTGCTTGTGTCCGTCTTGTCCAGCCCCGATGCCCTGTGCAGGGGGCCTTCGGGGGCGAAACCCTTGGGAAGCGGACCGAGTTGGTCGAAGACCTCGACCAGTTCGTCGTCCGGCCCCGGCTCGGGAAGCAGTTCGGTGGCCGCGGCGAGGGCCTTGCGGGCGCCTGTGGCGGTACGGAAGCGGGAGTTGGGGTCCGGCTGGAGGAGCGTGGCGATGACCTGCCACAGCGGCTCGGGGATGCCTCGCGGCGCTTTCGGCGTGCCATGGGCGGCGAAGTGCTCGATGAGGGCCTTGGCGTCGGGCTTCGCGCCCTCCAGGAGGTACAGGGCGACGAGGCCCACCGCGAAGAGGTCGGCAGGGAAGTCCGGATCTGCGCCCAGCATCTGCTCGGGAGCGAAGTAACCGGGCGTTCCCACCACGTAGTTGGTCTCGGTCAGGCGGGGCTCGCCCAGACGCATGGCGATGCCGAAGTCGGACAGGCGCAGCCGGGGGCGGGCCGTGCCCGTGGCCTCCAGCAGCACGTTGGCGGGCTTGATGTCGCGGTGGATGACGCCCTCGGCGTGCACGGCGGCGAGGCCGGACAGGAGTTGGTCGAGCAGGCCGCAGACGTAGACGGGCGGAAGGGGACCGTAGTCGTTGACGAGGTTGACCAGAGAGCCTCCGGCCACCAGGTCCATGGTGAACAGGACCTTGTCGTCGTCGGCGGCCCAGCTCGCGGGGGCGAGGACATGAGGGTGGTCGATTCGTACGGCCTGCTCGCGGACGAAGCGCAGCAGGGCGTGCGCGTCACGCTGTTGCAGGACCTTTGCGGCCACATAGCGGCGGCGGCGGTGGTCCCAGGTGCGCCAGACCGCGCCGACTCCCCCGCGCCCGATCGGGTCGACCAGTTCGTACCGGCCGGCGAAGACCTCACCCATGGCTGTGCGTCGTTCCCCCTTCGGCTCCCCTCTTGGCTGCCCGTCGGCGGAGGGCTCGGCACTCGTGCCGCCCTCCGCGGAGCCGGCTCGCACGTGCCCGGCTTCCCTCGGAGCTAGTACCCGCTTCTGTCCCCCTGCCGCTCTGTGCTGTTCCTGATTCCCGGTCTATGCGCGGAGCCTACGTCCACGACGTCGCGGCTCACGAGGGGCCTACAGACCCCTTGTCCCCCTCTTCGGCCTCGGCCCGGTCGCCGAACCCCCTTTCGGGGACCGGGCCTTGAGCTCAGTTCTGGTGGGACTGGTAGTGCGCCACCGCGTCCGAGGTGCGACCCGCGCCGTACACCCGGAGGAACTCTGCCAGCTCCGGGTGGGTCGGGGCGAGGGTGTCCGCCGCCTCGATGATGTCGCCCGCGGCCGCCACCGAGCGAAGCAACGACTGGATCTCGCGGACGACCCGCTTGACCGTGGGCGCCCCCGAACTCGTCGTCGACTGCGTGGTGTTGCTGAGCACCGAGCCCCCCTGTGACTTCTTGATCTCATCCATGCGCTCGGTCGCCTCGGCGGCGCTCACGCTGCCGTCCGCGACCTGACCCGCCAGGTCCTGCAGCAACTGCACCCGCTGGACCACCGCTGGGTTGCCGATCTTGGCACGCTGACCGCTCATCAGCTGCGACAGCATCGGTGCGGAAAGGCCCAGCACTCCCGCGAGCCGGGCCTGGTTGAGACCCAGGTCCTCGATGAGCCTACGGAAGAGCGCCCCCAACGGCTCTCCGTACCAGTTCCGCTGCAGCTCCCGGGCTCTTGCGGTCGCTTCCTGCTGTGCGGCGTCCATTGCGTCTCCCCATCGCTTCCCCAAATACCGTGGTTCGCTGTAGCGAACCACGACGAGCATCTTACGGAGAGTGGTCGTTCACGGGGACCCCCAATCTTTTTGCGAGATCCCGGGGGTGACCCGGTACTCTGGTCTGCGAAGCCTCCCGGTGGTCCTTCCTTCCGGGTGGACGCTTCCCTTCCGGGGCCTTAGCTCAGTTGGTAGAGCGCTGTCTTTGCATGGCAGATGTCAGGGGTTCGACTCCCCTAGGCTCCACAGCGGATTGACCGGGCCGGATGTCGTAGGACATCCGGTCCGGTCTTTTTTCGTGCCTACGGAGCCTCGGCGTCGGTGGCTTCTCGGGTGAGGATCGTCGCGATCGCTATGTGTGCACTTCGTAGAAGAAAGGCCGCTGGAGCGGGGGCAATGGATCGTGGCACGTGTCGATGTGCGCATATGCGAAACCAGTGTTCTGGGTCACAACGATAGATGGCGGAATGTGTGCGTCACCCTTCGCAACCGGACCAACACATTCCGGTCGGAGGGCAGCGGTGCACTGGGGGCAGGGCTGTTTCACGTGAAACAGCCCTGTGGGGCAGAAGACCTTCAGGTCTTCTGCCCCACAGGGCTGTTGAAAGGTGTCCCGCCGAACACACCCTCGTGCAGGGGCGAGTCGGGGGGAACCTGTCCTCCGCCGACGGCCGTGGGAAGGTGCCCTCAGCTGCCGGCGCTCAGTGGGTTCTCAGCGGCGGTTGTCCCGGTCGGCGGCCTCGTCCTCGGCCTGTTTGGCCTGGACCTCGGGGTCGAGATCGGCCTGGCCGCTGCCGTCCACGGAGGACAGACGACCGGAGTCGGAGACTTCGGTGGCGGCAGGGGGCTCGACCAGCCAGTCGGGGTTGGCCTGCTTGTCCCACCACTTCCAGGCGGCGAAGGCGCCGCCCGCCAGCACGCCCAGGACGGCCAGGCCCTTGGCGGCACGGCCGAGCCTCGCCCGGCGCTGCTGCCTGCGGACCAGCCGCTGGATCTGCTGGGGTGAGACCTGTCCACGCAGTGCGGCCAGCGCCGCGACACTGCGGGCGGTGGCCTCCTCGCGGACGGGGCCGGCCGCGGCTACGGCCTGCTCGATACGTGGACGGGAGTAGTCGGCGGCCTGGCGGGCCGCCTTACGGGTGCGTGCGGCGGCTTCGTGGGCCGCGTGGTCGACCTTCGGCGGCACATGCGTGCGGGCCTGCTCCAAGCGCGGGACGACATGGGCGCCGTACTGGACGCGTGCCTGTTCCGCGGCCTGCGACACTTTCGGCGCGAGTCGTACACGTGCCTCTTGCGCGTAGTGCGAGGCCTTGTCCTTGGCCGTGTCGGCGTAGGGCGCCACCACTTCCGCGGCGTGCAGCACGCTGTCCTTCGCCGAGCCGGTCGCGGCGCGCACGCTGTCGATGCGGGTCACGGGATCCTCCTCCTCGGTGGCGTACGGTAATTCGACTTTCCACCCTTTTGGGGATCATGCCTCCCGGAGTGCTCCGGGGCATGTGCGGGCGGGCATCCGGGTCATGGCCGCGACTCCGGCCGACGTCGATCAGAGCCGCTCATGAACCCGTTCACGTGCAATATGAGGATGAATACGGGGCAACAGGAAGTTGTCCACGACAGTGCCGACAATGCCACGGATCGCCGTGAAGCGCGCCGGTACCGGGGCTACTCGGCCGGTTTTCCGCGCGCCCGCCGTACAAGAGCGAGGGCGTCGGGGGACGCACGGCGTCGTCCGTGCGAGGATCGGGGGAGTCACAGAGGACAACGGAAGGCAGATCGTGGCAGAGCAGCTGTACGCCACCCTGAAGACCAACCACGGCGACATCGAGGTGCGGCTGCTGCCGAACCACGCGCCCAAGACGGTCCGCAACTTCGTCGAACTCGCCCAGGGCGAGCGTGAGTGGACCAACCCGGCCACCGGCCAGAAGTCCACGGACAAGCTCTATGACGGCACGGTCTTCCACCGGGTGATCAGCGGATTCATGATCCAGGGCGGTGACCCGCTGGGCAACGGTACCGGCGGTCCGGGCTACCAGTTCGCTGACGAGTTCCACCCGGACCTCGCCTTCGACAAGCCCTACCTGCTGGCCATGGCCAACGCCGGCCCGGGCACCAACGGCTCCCAGTTCTTCATCACCGTCTCCCCGACGGCATGGCTGAACCGCAAGCACACCATTTTCGGTGAGGTCGTCGACGCGGCCAGCCAGAAGGTCGTGGACGCCATCGCCGGTGCCCAGACCAACCCGCGCACCGACCGCCCGGTCAAGGACGTCGTCATCGAGTCGGTCGTCGTCGAGACCCGCCAGGGCTGAGCCCTCGGACAGTGGCTCCCGGGCCGAGCATCCTGTGGTTCACCGCGCGGACCGGACCCCGAAAGGTTCACAAGGTCCCGAAGGGAACCAATCGCCCCGCCCATCCGTAAGGATGAGCGGGGCGATGCGTTCACACAGGAGACGAAGGGGACCCGATGGATCAGGTGCCGAGCAGCCCGCAGGACGCGCAGGGCCTGCCCTCCTGCTACCGGCATCCGGACCGCGAGACGGGCATCCGCTGCACCCGCTGCGAGCGTCCCATCTGCCCCGAGTGCATGGTGAGCGCCTCCGTCGGCTTCCAGTGCCCCGAATGCGTCCGCAACGGCTCCGGCACGGGCCACGCGCCCTCCGCCTCCGCCCCGCGCACCCTCGCGGGGGGCACGGTCGCCGCCGACCCTCGGCTCCTCACCAAGATCCTTATCGGCGCGAACCTGCTGCTCTTCCTCGTGAAGGAGTCCCTCGGCGAAAGCTTCACCCACCGGTTCGACCTCATCGGTCGCGCCTGGGTGCCGGAGCTGGGCGCCTCGCTCCAGGGCGTCGCCGAAGGCCAGTGGTACCGGCTGGTCACGTCGATGTTCCTGCACGGCAGCGTCACGCACATCCTGTTCAACATGCTGAGCCTGTGGTGGATCGGCGGCCCGTTGGAGGCGGCCCTCGGCCGGGCCCGCTATCTGACGCTCTACTTCGTCTCGGGTCTCGCGGGCAGCGCCCTCACCTACTTGATCGCCGAGCCGACTCAAGCGTCACTCGGAGCCTCCGGCGCCATCTTCGGACTCTTCGGTGCGACCGGTGTCCTCATGCGCCACCTCAAGTACGACATGCGCCCGCTGATCATCCTCCTGGTGATCAACCTGATCTTCACCTTCAGCCCGATGTTCAACATCGCCTGGGAAGCCCACGTCGGCGGCCTCGTCGGCGGTGTGCTGATCGGCTACGCGATGGTGCACGCACCGCGCGAGCGGCGGGCGCTGATCCAGTACGGCATGAGCGCGCTGGTGCTGGCCGCCGTGGTCGTCATGACCCTGCTGAGGACCGCCCAGCTGACCTGAGGTGATGGCGGACCGTCACCGCCCCGCCCCTGGTCGGGCACCGTTACAGCACTGTTGTCCACAGACTGTGGCGGATCTTGTGCATAGGGTGCGGGAACAGGTGTGCCCCCTGTCGCTCACCTGCGTTTTCGCAGGTCAGACAGGGGGCGAACATGCTTGCGAGTGCCGGTAGGCCAGTCGTACCGGCGTCAACGCCCAGTGAGTTATCCACAGATCGTCGTTCTTTTTCCCCACTGTGGAAAACACCTGTGGATAACTCCGTGGATGGCTCTGGGGAGAACTACCTCCACCGAGCGGAGACCACTACTTCCACTGGGTCGAGACACCGAATCCGGCAGCGATGAAGCCGAAGCCGACCACGATGTTCCAGTTGCCGAGCGAGTCGATCGGCAGCGAGCCGTCCGTCACATAGAAGACGACGATCCACGCCAGCCCGATCAGGAACATGGCCAGCATGACCGGAGCCACCCAGCCACTGCTGTTCAGCTTGATGTTCGTGGCCTGCTTGGACGGCGGCGGCGTGTAGTCGGCCTTCTTGCGGATACGTGACTTCGGCACGAGGGTCTCTCCTGTCGATGCGCTGCGTGGCCGCGCAGGGAACTGTGGCGGGCTCCGGGGCAGCGTACAAGGGGACACTGAATGCTCCCCCGGGCGTCCGTTAGCGTAGTGCTTCCGCGGCGCCTAAGGAGATAAGGGTACGTTGAGCAATTCAGCCGACTCCCCCGAGGCGGGTTCCGGAACCTCCCCCCGAGGCGGTTTCCGGCCCGTGAGCGTGCTCACCGTCGGGGTCTTCGCCCTCGCCGGACTGATCTTCTTCACCAGCTTCGACACGGCCAAGGGCACCAATATCCGTACGGACGCCTCTCTGCTGAAGCTCTCCGACCTGATCCAGGAGCGCAGCCACAAGAACGGGCAGCTCGACGAGTCCAACGCGGTGCTCCGGGACGACGTGGAGGCCCTCGCGGAGCGGGACGACGGCAGCACCGAGGCCGAGGACGCCCGGCTGAAGGCGCTGGAGAAGAACGCCGGCACCCAGGAGCTCAGGGGTCAGGCCCTCACGGTCACCCTCAACGACGCCCCGCCGGACGCCACCGCCAAGCTCCCCGGCTACCCCGAACCGCAGCCCGACTACCTGGTCATCCACCAGCAGGACCTGCAGGCCGTGGTGAACGCCCTGTGGCTGGGTGGGGCCGAGGGCATCAAGGTCATGGACCAGCGGCTGATCTCCACCAGTGCCGTCCGCTGCGTCGGCAACACCCTGATCCTCCAGGGCCGCGTCTACTCACCCCCGTACAAGATCCAGGCGGTCGGTGACCCGGAGAAGCTGCAGAAGGCGCTCAGCGCCAGCGAGGCCATCCAGAACTACATGGTCTACGTGAACGTCTACGGGCTGGGCTGGAAAGTCACCGAGGACGGGCCGGTGACTCTTCCCGGCTACTCGGGCACAGTGGATCTGAAATACGCGAAGCCCGTGGAGTGACGGCAGCCGGGGGACCCGTGTCGGTGCGCGTGATCGTGAGGACCACCAGCGAGCTCTGCATCACCGTCGGCACCCTGATCGTGCTCTTCGTCGTCTACGTGCTGTTCTGGACCGGTGTGAAGGCCGACACCGAGATGGACCGCCAGGTCGACCTGCTCCAGGACCGGTGGGCGAAGCAGCCGGTGCGACCCACCTCCGGCCCGGGCTCCCCGGCGTCTCCCGAGCCGCCCGCCGCGTACGAGAGCGGCAAGTCCTTCGCGCTCATGTACATCCCGCGCCTTGGTGCCGCGTGGAACAAGCCCGTCCTGGAGGGCACGAAGACGGACACTCTGAAGAAAGGACTCGGCCACTACGCGAACAGCGCGCAGCTGGGACAGAAGGGGAACTTCGCGGTGGCCGGCCACCGCCGTACGTACGGCGATCCCTTCAAAGATTTTCCCAAGCTGCGTCCCGGTGACGAGGTCGTCCTGACCGACGGCGCGGACTGGTTCACGTACGTCATCGACAAGGGGCCCTACCGGACCTTGCCCACGGACGTCCAGGTCATCGACCCCGTGCCGACGAAATCCGGCTTCACGCGCGCGGGGCGCTATCTGACGCTGACGACATGCGACCCGGAGTGGGGACACAGTCATCGGCTCATCGTCTGGGGCCATCTGGATTCCACACAGCCTGTGGAGTCAGGGAAACCGGAGGCACTACGCCGTTAGTCTGGTGGCGGTACGGCGTGAGTCCGGTGCCGTGGTGTGAAGGAAGGGACGGCATGTACGGCTGGATCTGGCGACATCTGCCGGGTAACGCGTGGCTGAAGGCGCTGATCTCCATCGTGCTGACCCTGGCCGTCGTCTATGTCCTCTTCCAATACGTCTTTCCCTGGGCCGAGCCTCTGCTGCCCTTCAACGATGTGACGGTGAACGACCAGTGAGTGCCGCCCGACCCGCCCGGGTCCTCGTCGTCGACAACTACGACAGCTTCGTCTTCAACCTGGTCCAGTACCTGTACCAGCTGGGCGCCGAGTGCGAGGTGCTGCGCAACGACGAGGTGGCGACCGCCCACGCCCAGGACGGCTTCGACGGCGTGCTCCTGTCCCCCGGGCCGGGCACTCCTGAGGAGGCCGGCGTCTGCGTGGACATGGTCCGCCACTGTGCCGCGACGGGCGTCCCCGTCTTCGGCGTCTGCCTCGGCATGCAGTCCATGCAGGTGGCGTACGGCGGTGTCGTGGACCGCGCGCCCGAACTGCTGCACGGAAAGACCTCGCTGGTGGAACATGAGGGCAAGGGGGTCTTCGCGGGCCTGCCCACCCCCTTCACCGCGACCCGCTACCACTCCCTGGCCGCGGAGCCGGCCACTGTGCCGGCCGAGTTGGAGGTCACGGCCCGCACGCACGACGGGATCATCATGGGCCTCAGGCATCGGGAACTGCCGGTCGAGGGCGTGCAGTTCCACCCCGAGTCGGTGCTCACCGAGCACGGCCACCGCATGCTCGCCAACTGGCTGGCCGAATGCGGTGACCAAGGGGCCGTGGCCAGGTCGACGGGGCTCGCCCCCGTGGTGGGCAGGGCCACGGCGTGACGGCACTGCGCCCCGAGCGCGAGAGTGCCCCCTACGGCGGCGAGGCCGCGTACGGGGGCGCCGAGTCGTTCGAGGCGGAGGCCTTCCAGCCGGGAACGCCGTTCGGGGACACGGCTGATCCCCGGCCGTGGACCGTCCAACAGACACCGCAGTACGGGCAGGACGACTGGTTCGGGCAGCCGCAGCCGTACACGGAGCCCGCGTCCGAGTCGTACGAGCGGTACGAGCCGTACGAGACGTACGAGCCGCTTTCCCAGCCCGCGTCCGACGGGCTGTACGAGACCTATGCCGCGGCCGGCTCGGTGGGCGCGCCAGGCGGCCTCCCGACCGAAACGGCCCTGCAGCACCCTCCGATCGACGAGGAGACGGTGGCGCTCCGGGTGGAGGAGGCGCGGCGGATAGCTGCCGCGGCCGAGCCGATACCCGCGCCCCCGGTTCCCGGAGGCCGTGCGGCCCGCCGTAAGGCCGCGAGACGGCACGGGAGGCACGGGGGCTCCCCGGGGGCCCACGCGGGCTCCGGAGCGGCTCAGGGGCCCGAGGAGGGCTTAGGAGAGGACGAGCGGCCGTCGCCCCGCTCCAGGATCGAGGCGCGCCGGGCGGCGCGGGCGCGCAAGCCCAGCGCGGGAGTGATCGCGAGCCGGGTCATCGGCGAGGTGTTCATCACCACCGGCGTGGTGATGCTGCTCTTCGTCACCTATCAGCTCTGGTGGTCCAACATCCGTGCCCATCAGCAGGCGGGCCGGGAGGCGACGAGCCTCCAGGAGGAGTGGAAGAGCGGCAAGCGCGCGCCGGGCGCCTTCGAGCCCGGGCAGGGCTTCGCCATCCTGCACATTCCGAAGCTGGACGTCGTCGTGCCGATCGCCGAGGGCATCAGCAAGTCGAAGGTCCTGGACCGCGGAATGGTCGGCCACTACGACGAGAACAGCATCAAGACGGCGATGCCCGAGGACAAGGCGGGCAACTTCGGTATCGCGGGCCACCGCAACACCCATGGCGAACCGTTCCGGTACATCAACCGGCTCAAGCCGGGCGACCCGATCGTCGTGGAGACGCAGAACACGTACTACGTCTACGACATGGCCTCGATCCTGCCGGTGACCCCGCCGTCGAACGTCAGCGTGCTCCAACCCGTGCCCCCGGGCTCCGGCTTCACCCAGCCGGGTCGCTACATCACGCTGACCACGTGCACGCCGGAGTTCACGAGCAAGTACCGCATGATCGTGTGGGGCAAGATGGTGGAGGAACGGCCGCGCAGCGAGGGGAAGCCCGACGCGCTCGTCCAGTAGGGGCTCGACCAAGGGCGGAAGAACTGTGGCAGTGACCACCGACGACACCGAAGAGACGACGGACGCGCCCGAGGCCACGCCGCGGCGCCGCGGCATGAGCCGGATCGCCATGGCGGTCAGTGTCTTCGGTGAACTCCTCATCACGGCGGGCCTGGTGCTCGGTCTGTTCGTCGTCTACTCGCTGTGGTGGACGAACGTGCTCGCCGACCGCGAGGCGGACAAGGAAGCGAACAAGGTCCGCGACACCTGGGCCTCGGACGACGGCCCCGGTGCCCTGGACACCAAGGACGGCATCGGCTTCCTGCACGTCCCCGCCATGAACAACGGCGAGGTCCTGGTGAAGAAGGGCACCTCCACCAAGGTCCTCAACGGTGGCGTCGCCGGCTACTACACCGATCCGGTCAAGGCGACCCTCCCCAGCTCCGACAAGGACGGCAACTTCACCCTGGCCGCCCACCGTGACGGACACGGCGCGAAGTTCCACAACATCGACAAGCTCGAGAAGGGCGACTCGATCGTCTTCGAGACGCGCGACAACTGGTACGTCTACAAGGTCTACGACACCCTCACCGAGACCTCGAAGTACAACGTCAAGGTGCTCTCGAACATCCCCAAGGAGTCCGGCAAGAAGAAGGCCGGCAAGTACATCACCCTCACCACCTGCACGCCCGTCTACACGTCCCGGTACCGGTACATCGTGTGGGGCGAGCTGGAGCGGGTGGAGCGGGTGAACGCGGAACGCACGCCGCCGAAGGAACTCCGGTAGCGGCTCGGTTGGTTGCTCCCCTCTAGGGATGTTTCACGTGAAACACCCTGTTTCACGTGAAACATCGAGACGACGAAGGAGCCCCGGCCCCCCTCGGGGGCCGGGGCTCCTTCGTCGTACGGGGCGGAGGGCTAGGTCAGTCCCTCTGCCATGGGTAGGTGGCGCTAGTCGAAGAAGCCTCCGCCGTCGCCGCCGCCATTGTTGTTGTTGCCGTTGTTGCCACCGAAACCGACCGAAGCGAGGGTGATCGTCGTCTGGGCCGGGTCGGCCTTGTTGCCGCCGTCCGGGTCCTGGTCGGTGACGAGCGCGGTGTCGCTCTGGTCGCTGCCGCCCGCGAACTGGATGTTGGTGAAGCCGGCCGCCTGCAGGATCTGCTTGGCCTGGCCCACGGTCCGTCCGACGACGTTCGGGACCTCGGCCTCCTGCTCCTCCTCCTCGGCCGCCTTGCCGATCTGGATGGTGACCGTGTCGCCCTTGTTGAGCTCGGAGCCCGCCTCGGGGCTGGTCGCGACGACCTTGCCGACGAGGTTGGGGTCCTGGGTCTCGACCTCGGTGCACGTGCCGACGAGGTTGTTGGCCGCCATCTGGTTCTTGGCGGCGTCACAGCTCTGCCGGGCCACGTCCGGAACGGTTTCCTTGTCCGGAGCCTTGGCGACCGTCAGCGTGACCGTGGAGCCCTTCTCGATCTTGCCACTGGCCGGGTCCTGGTCGATCACGATGCCGGCCGTGCGATCGGACTCCTCGGTCTTCTTCTCGACCTCGAAGCCCTTGTCCTTGAGCTCGGCCTCGGCCTCGTCGAACTGAATGCCCTGGACGTCGGGGACCGTGACCTTCGGAGCTCCCGTCGAGATGACGAGGGCGATGGTGTCGCCCTTCTTGACCTCGGTGTCCGCCTTCGGGTTCTGGTCGCAGACGTTGCCGGTCTTCTGCTCTTCGCACGCGGCCTTGGTCGTCGTCACCTTCAGATCGACGTTGGTGGCGGCCTGTTTCGCCTCCGCCTCGCTCTGCCCGACGAAGTTCGGTGCCTTGAGGGTGTCGTTGCCGGTGCCGTTGCCCGAGAACATCCATTGGCCGATGAGGACCGCGCCGATCAGCACCAGGACACCCGCGACGACCAGGAGGATCGTCGAGGTGTTGTTCTTCTTCGGCTGCTGGCGGCGACGGCCCTGGCGGTCGTCGTAGCCGTAACCGTCGTCCGGACCGACCGGCGGGAGCATCGTCGTGGCGCCGGCGTCGGCCCGCAGGGCGGTGGTCGGCTGGTCGTCCGGGTAGCCGCCGTAGCCGACGGAGCCCATGGCCGCCGTGGCCGCGACGGGCTGGCCGTCGAGGCAGGCCTCGATGTCGGCACGCATCTCGTCGGCGGACTGGTAGCGGTAGTCCGGGTCCTTGACCAGGGCACGCAGGACGATGGCGTCCATCTCCGGAGTGATCTCCGGGTCGAAGACGCTCGGTGGCTGCGGCTCCTCCCGCACGTGCTGGTAGGCGACCGCCACGGGGGAGTCACCGACGAACGGCGGGCGGACCGTCAGCAGCTCGTAGAGCAGACAGCCCGTCGAGTACAGGTCGGACCGGGCGTCCACCTGCTCACCCTTGGCCTGCTCCGGAGAGAGGTACTGGGCGGTGCCGATGACCGCGGACGTCTGCGTCATGGTCATACCGGAGTCGCCCATGGCGCGGGCAATGCCGAAGTCCATCACCTTGACCTGGCCGTTGCGCGTCAGCATGACGTTGGCCGGCTTGATGTCGCGGTGGACGATCTGGTTGCGGTGGGCGTACTCCAGTCCCTGGAGGATGCCGATGGTCATCTCCATGGCCCGCTCCGGCAGCAGCTTGCGGCCGCTGTGGAGAAGCTCACGGAGGGTGGAGCCCTCGACGTACTCCATGACGATGTACGGGATCGAGACCCCGTCGATGTAGTCCTCGCCCGTGTCGTAGACCGCCACGATCGCGGGGTGGTTGAGCGAGGCGGCCGACTGGGCCTCCCGGCGGAACCGGGCCTGGAAGGTGGGGTCGCGCGCGAGGTCCGCTCGCAGCGTCTTCACCGCCACGGTGCGGCCGAGGCGGGTGTCCATCGCGAGGTAGACCTCCGCCATGCCACCACGGCCGAGCACCTGGCCCAGCTCGTACCGGCCGCCGAGGCGACGCGGCTCTTCCATAGCTTCCTACCAGCCCTCTCCGTCGGTCCCGACCGCACCCATGTGTGGTCCGGCGGCTGTGCTCCGGGCATACGGTACCCGGCTCGCCTTCCATGACCTGGCCAACCGCGTCACCCGATACAGGACCGGTATCGCAACGTGCACCGATGTGAAGGCGACGTGAGCGGCGTCACTTCTTGCTGTTGATCACTGCCTGCATCACACTCTTCGCGATCGGGGCGGCGAGACCGCCACCGGAGATCTCACCCCGGTTCGCCGAACCGTCCTCCACGACCACGGCCACGGCGACCGGCGAGCTGCCGTCGCTGAGCTGGGCGTAGGAGATGAACCAGGCGTACGGCTTCTCCTTGTTGTTCACGCCGTGCTGCGCGGTACCGGTCTTGCCGCCGACGGTGACGCCGTCGATCTGCGCGTTCTGACCGGTGCCCGTCTTGACGACGCTCTCCATCATGTCCTGGAGCTTCTGGGCGTTCTCCGGCGAGACCGCCTGTGACAGCGTCTCGGGGTCGTGCGTCTCGATGACGTCGAGGTTGGAGGCGCGCAGCTGGTCGACCATGTAGGGCTTCATCAGCTCGCCGTCGTTGGCGACGGCGGAGGCGACCATGGCCATCTGGAGCGGGGTGGCCCGGTTGGAGGCCTGCCCGATGCCGGCCATCGCGTTCTGCGGGCGGTTGTCCTCGGGGTAGACGCTCTCTGCGGCGCGGACGGGAGTGTCCAATGTGGCCTCATTGAAGCCGAACTTCTCGGATTGCTCGATCATCTTGTCGTTGCCGACGGTGTCGGAGAGCTTGCCGAAGACCGTGTTGCAGGACTGCTCGAGCGCGTAGCGGAGGGTGGCGTTCTTGCACACGCCGTGCTGGTTGGTGAGGTTGCTGGACGACTCCGGCAGTTTGTACGGGTCAGGAGTGTCCGTCTTGTCGTCGATGTCCGAGACGGCGCCGTTCTCCAGGGCCGCGGCGGCCGTGACCACCTTGAACGTGGAGCCCGGCGGGTAGGTCTCGCGCAGCGCGCGGTTCAGCATCGGCTTGTCGGCGTCCTTCTCCAGCTTCGAGAAGGTCTCGCCGTCCTTGGTGCTGATCCCGGCGAACGTCGACGGGTCGTAGGACGGCGTGGAGGCCAGAGCGAGGATCGCGCCGGTCTTGGGGTCGAGTGCGACGACGGCACCCTTCTTGTTGCCGAGGCCGTTGAAAGCGGCCTTCTGCGCGGCGGCGTTGAGGGTGGTGACGACGCTGCCGCCCTCCTTCTTCTTGCCGGTGAGCATGTCCAGCGTGTTCCGGAAGAAGAGCCGGTCGTCGTTGCCGGTGAGGATGCCGTCCTCGAGGCTCTCCAGCTGGGTGGCGCCGACGATCTGGGAGGAGTAGCCGGTGACCGGCGCCCACATCTCGCCGTTCTTCCAGGTGCGCTTGTACTTGTAGTCGGCGCCTTCGGACGCGACGGAGCCGGTGATGGCCTTGCCGTCGACGATGATGTCCCCGCGCGGCGTGGCATAGCGCTCGATGGAGACGCGCCGGTTCTCCTTGTCGGTGGCGAGGGAATCCGCCTTGACGTACTGGAGCCAGTTGTTGCGGACGAGCAGGGCGAGGACCAGGAGCCCGCAGAAGATCGCGATGCGGCGAAGGGGCTTGTTCATGACGGTCGGACCACCTGGGTCATCTCGGCGTCGGGGTTGGGTGCGGGGGCGGGCGCGGGCCTGCGCGCGGTGTCGCTGATTCTGATCAGGACACCGATGAGTGCCCAGTTGGCGATGACCGACGAACCGCCGTATGCCAGGAACGGCATCGTCATACCGGTCAGGGGGATGAGGCCCATCACACCGCCGGCGACGACGAAGACCTGGAGGGCGAAGGCGCCGGACAGGCCGACGGCGAGCAGCTTGCCGAACGGGTCGCGGGCGGCGAGGGCCGTGCGGATGCCGCGCTCCACGATCAGGCCGTAGATCAGCAGGATCGCCATCACCCCGGTCAGACCCAGCTCCTCACCGAAGGTGGCGAGGATGAAGTCGGAGTTCGCGGCGAAGCGGATGAGCTCGGAATGGCCCTGGCCCCAGCCGGTGCCGAGGGTGCCGCCGGAGCCGAACGCCCACAGGGCCTGCATGGCCTGCTCGGAGTGGATGATGCCGTCGTTGGTCCCCGCACGGCTGAGCTGGTACTCGCGGTACGGGTCGAGCCAGGCCTGCACACGGGTCTGGACGTGCGGTTCGAAGCTGGCCACGCCGACGGCGCCGGCAGCGGACATCAGCAGACCGAAGACGATCCAGCTGGTCCGTTCGGTCGCCACGTACAGCATGATCACGAACATGCCGAAGAACAGCAGCGAGGTACCGAGGTCGGTCTCGAAGACCAGGATGAGGATCGAGATCGCCCAGACGACGATGATCGGGCCGAGGTCGCGACCGCGCGGCAGGTACAGACCCATGAAGCGACGGCTGGCCAGTGCGAGCGCGTCGCGCTTCACCATCAGGTAGCCGGCGAAGAAGATCGCCAGCACGATCTTGGCGAACTCGCCGGGCTGGATGGTGAAGCTGCCGACCTGGATCCAGATCTTGGCGCCGTAGGTGAGTTCCGCGCCCAGGCCCGGCACCAGGGGGAGCAGCAGCAGGACCAGCGCGCCGGCCATGGAGATGTAGGTGTAGCGCTGGAGGGTGCGGTGGTCCTTGAGGAAGATCAGTACGGCGACGAGGAGCGCGATGCCCATCGCTGTGTAGACCAGCTGATTGGTCGCCTTGCCGCCGGCCTGTCCGATCTGCTGGAGCAGTTCCGACTGGTCCAGTCGCCAGATCGCCACCAGCCCCAGCCCGTTCAGCAACGTGGCGAGCGGCAGCATCAGCGGGTCGGCGTACGGCGCGAACTTGCGGATGACGAGGTGGCCGATGCCGGCCAGTACCCCGAGGCCGATGCCGTAGGCGGCGAGTCCGGCGGGCACCTGGTCGTTCAGGGCGAGACCCACGTTGGCGTAGGCGAACACCGGGATGACGACCGCGAACGCCAGCAGCGCCAGTTCGGTGTTGCGTCGGCTCGGTGTGCCGATCGCGCCGATCGTGGACGTGTGCTGCGTCGACGTGTTGGTAGGACTGCTCATGGTGTGCGTGGGCCCCTCGCGGCTTGCCTACTGCTCACCGCACCGTGAGACCAGCTCCTGCTCCTCCTCCGAGAGGGTGGGGCCGGCCGACGGTGTGGGTGCGGTCTGGTTCGGGGTCGGGGACGTCGACGGTGTCGACGTCGGGGACGGTGTGGCCTTGGACGTGAGGGAGGTCTTCGTGGTTCCCGTGACTCCGCCGGCCTCGCCCTCGCCCGTCTTGGCATTGCTGTCCGCCGCCTCGCGGCGCTCGGCGTTCTTCTTGCACGCCGACGCCTGGGTGGACAGCTCCTCGATCTTCTTCCGGGCGTCGCCCAGACCGCCCTCGGCGATCGTGGCCTCGACCAGCTTCTGCTGGTAGGGCGGCAGGTACTTGAGTTCGATCTCGGGGTGGTCCTTCTCGACCTTCGAGAGCGAGATCCAGGCCAGGTCCTGGCTGATGCCGCGGTACAGCGCCACGTGGTCGTCCTTGGAGCCGACGTAGTACTGCGTCTGCGTCCAGCGGTAACCGCCGTACAGGCCCCCGCCGACCACGGCGAGGGCGAGGATGCCGAAGAAGGATCTCTTCAGCCACCTGCGCTTCTTGCGCGGCTTGACGAAGTCGTCGTCGGAGTAGTCGCCGAAGCTGCCCGCCGCGGGCATGTACCCGGTGGTGTCGCCGGAGCCGGGCGGGCCGAACTCGCCGCCGCCCTGTCCGTGCCCCTGACGGCCGAGACCGGAGGCCCGGCCGGCGGGGGTCTGCATGATGCCGTTGTCCTGGAGGTGGAGCTGGTTCTCCGCGACGGCACCGACCACGACCGGGGTGTCGGAGAGCTGCCCGGCGAGGGTGTCTCCGGTGTCGAGGTCGAGGACGTCGGCGACGATGACCGTGATGTTGTCCGGTCCGCCGCCGCGCAGCGCGAGCTGGATCAGCTCCTGCACGGTCTCCTGCGGGCCCTGGTAGCTGGCGAGGGTGTCCTCCATCGTCTGGTGGGACACCACGCCGGACAGGCCGTCGGAGCAGATCAGGTACCGGTCGCCGGCTCGGACCTCGCGAATGGAGAGGTCCGGCTCCACATGGTCACCGCTGCCCAGCGCGCGCATCAGCAGGGAGCGCTGCGGGTGGGTGGTGGCCTCCTCCTCGGTGATGCGGCCCTCGTCGACCAGACGCTGCACCCAGGTGTGGTCCTGGGTGATCTGGGTGAGGACGCCGTCCCTGAGGAGGTAGGCGCGGGAGTCGCCGACATGTACGAGACCGAGCCGCTGGCCGGTCCACAGCAGGGCGGTGAGCGTGGTGCCCATGCCCTCCAGCTGCGGGTCCTCCTCGACCATCGCGCGCAGCTGGTCGTTGGCGCGCTGCACGGCGGTGCCGAGGGAGGTGAGGATGTCGGAGCCGGGGATGTCGTCGTCGAGCGTGACGAGGGTGGAGATCACCTCGGAGGAGGCGACCTCACCGGCCGCCTGACCGCCCATGCCGTCGGCGATCGCGAGCAGCCGCGGACCGGCGTAGCCCGAGTCCTCGTTGCCCTCGCGGATCATGCCTTTGTGCGATCCGGCGGCGAAGCGCAGTGACAGACTCATGCGCACCTCGCCCGTCGGCTCCGGGTACATCCGCACGGTGCCCACCCTCCGGTCGGGAGCGCGCCGGGAGCCCTGGTGGGGGCTGCCCCTGCGTGCTCGCTCCGCTCGCGCCTACTCATGATGTAGCACTACTTCCGCAGCTCGATGACGGTCTTGCCGATGCGGATCGGCGCGCCCAGCGGAATCGGCGTGGGAGTCGTCAGTCGGTTCCGGTCGAGATACGTGCCGTTGGTGGATCCCAGGTCCTCGACGATCCACTGGCCGTCGCGGTCCGGGTAGATCCGGGCATGCCGGCTGGAGGCGTAGTCGTCGTCCAGCACGATCGTGGAGTCGTGTGCGCGGCCCAGGGTGATGGTCTGTCCCTGGAGCGTCACGGTCGTCCCCGTCAGGGTGCCCTCGCTCACGACGAGCTTGGTCGGGGCGTTGCGCCCGCGTCGGCCGCCACCGCCGGCGGGGGGTGCGGGCTGCTGGCCGCGCTGCTGCGGGGGCGCGGCCTGGCGGGCGGCCGCCTGTGGCCGCGCGCTCTCCCGGCGCGACCCCCGCTGGGTGACACGCGTACCGAACAGGTCGCTGCGGATGACCTGCACGGCCACGATCACGAACAGCCACAGTACGGCCAGGAAACCCAGCCGCATGACCGTGAGGGTCAGCTCTGACATTGCCCCCGCTTCACCCTTCGGCTTGCCGGTAAATGATGGTGCTGCTGCCCACGACGATCCGCGAGCCGTCGCGGAGCGTAGCGCGGGTGGTGTGCTGCCCGTCCACCACGATGCCGTTGGTGGATCCGAGATCCTGGATCGTCGAGGGCGTTCCGGTCCGGATCTCGCAGTGCCGGCGGGAGACGCCGGGGTCGTCGATCCGCACGTCGGCTTCGGTGCTGCGCCCCAGCACCAGCGTCGGGCGGGAGATCTGATGGCGGGTGCCGTTGATCTCGATCCAGTAGCGCGTGCGCCCCCCGCCCGCCGGAGCGGCGGTCGGCCGCTGGCCGAGAGGGGCGGGGCGGCCACCGCCGGGCGGCGGCGTGGCCGGCATGGGCGGGGCACCCGCGGGTGCCGCGGTGGGCGGGTAGCCGTAGCCGCCGGGACGGCCCGCGGCGGGGCTCGCCGGGGCCGCGCCCGAAGGGGCCTGCTGATTGGTGGAGGAGGCGAGCGTACGACTGCGCACCCGGTACAGACCGGTGTCGAGGTCGTCGGCCTTCTCCAGGTGGACCTTGATGGGGCCCATGAACGTGTAGCGCTGCTGCTTGGCGTAGTCGCGCACCATGCCGGCGAGCTCGTCGCCGAGCTGGCCGGAGTAGGGGCTGAGGCGCTCGAAGTCGGGCGTGCTCAGCTCCACGATGAAGTCGTTGGGGACGACCGTACGGTCGCGGTTCCAGATGGTCGCGTTGTTGTCGCACTCCCGCTGGAGTGCTCCCGCGATCTCCACGGGTTGGACCTCGGACTTGAAGACCTTGGCGAAGGTGCCGTTGACCAGACCTTCGAGACGTTGCTCGAACTTCTTCAGGACTCCCATGGGGCACCTCCTCCGTCGTCACCGCTCTGCGTACCGCATCGGTACTGCTTACTGATCGTATCCACGCGCCGGGAAATCGGCTGGTTCCCCCTGTCGGCCCGGTCGACCGGTGTCACCCGGCCTCGACGCCCACTGAAGTCCTCTCCCGGATTCCCATCGGAGCTCGTCTTCGAACTACCCCGCCCGAACTCTGCCAAGGATCGTAGAGGCGGCGCGAGACCAGTGTCCCGCACCGGACTGTGCGCCCCGTCCCTCTCCCGTGGAGATGGCCGGGACCGGTACGAGGTTGATACGTGAACCAGCACCCGTTGATACGTGACAGAAGCGGGCGTGTGTTCGGTCCGTACTGGTCGGCCGGTATCGGCGGTGTGGCGTGGGGTCCACCGCGAACAAGGGATGTGAAGCCACCCTCTCCAGCGTGCTAATCTTCTCGATGTCGGAAGGCCCCAGCACCGCAAGGAACGGGGCCTGAGGACACACCCAATGCGCGGGTGGCGGAATAGGCAGACGCGCTGGATTCAGGTTCCAGTGCCCGCAAGGGCGTGGGGGTTCAACTCCCCCCTCGCGCACAGCGAAGCGGTCCCATCGTGATCACGATGGGACCGCTTCTTTTTGTCGTCAGACCTGCGTACTGAGCGGCGGGGCTGCCGGCCGTGCGGGGCCCCTGAAGTGTGAGGAGTCTCTCAGGAGATTCCGTAAGGGCTTTCGGCTTCCGGTGGTGCGGGACGGCGTGGGGGCGTGCCGAGCTCGGTGTGCGCGGTCGGGGTGCCGGCGGAGTCAGCAGGACGTGAATCGTCGTAGATGTGGGCATGAACGATGTTTCACGTGAAACGGTGCCGAGGGCAAGCAACTGGGCTTGCGATATCGGTTGTTGGTCTCGGGAAACCCGTCAGAACCGTTGACGCTCGCTTGCCGCATACCTATCTTCTGGTCGGGAATTCGCACAGCGTTCGCAATTTCGAACATGAGCTCGCTTTGTCCGACACCCCACCCCTGCCAGAGACGAGGCGCACATGGCACCGCCCCTCTCCAGACGTTTCCTCCTCCAGTCCGCGATTCTCGCCGCGGCCGTACCCGGGGTCTCCCTGGGGACGGGCGGTGGCCGGGCGGTCGCCGCCACGGTCCCGACGCCGTCCGCCTGGTCGGTGCGGCCCTTCGAGCTCAAGGACGTGACGCTCGGCCAGGGCCTTTTCGCCGCCAAACGTCAGCTGATGCTCGACCACGGCCGCGGCTACGACGTCGACCGGCTGTTGCAGGTCTTCCGCGCCAACGCGGGACTCTCCACCAAGGGCGCGGTCGCCCCCGGCGGCTGGGAGGGACTGGACGGCGAGGCCAACGGCAATCTCCGCGGCCACTACACCGGGCACTTCCTGACGATGCTCGCCCAGGCCTACGCCGGCACCAAGGACACGGCCTACGCCGACAAGATCCGCTACATGATCGGCGCCCTGACCGAGGTGCGCGCCGCGCTGCGCACCGACCCCCGCATGCTCGCTGTCACCGGGAAGTTCGGCACCGCCCAGGAGAATCCCCGGGGCTCCTACCAGTACGTCGACCTGCCGAACACCGTCCTCGGCGGCGCCTCGGCGATCACGCTGTCGACCTGGGTGAAGCCCACCCACAACGCCAACTGGACCCGCGTCTTCGACTTCGGCGACAACACCACCCGCTACATGTACCTGGCAGCCCGGAACGCCGGCGGCGTCCCGCGCTTCGCCGTCACCACCACCGGGCCCGGCGGCGAGCAGGGGCTCAACGGCACCGCCGCGCTGCCGCTCGACCAGTGGAGCCATCTCGCGGTCACGATCGGCGGCGGCACCGGCACGCTCTACGTCAACGGCACGGCCGTGGCGCGGAACACGTCGATGTCCCTCACCCCGGCCGCTCTCGGCACCCTGACGAACAACTGGCTGGGGCGGTCCAATTTCTCGACCGACCCCGTCTTCGCGGGAGCGTTCGACGAGTTCAACGTCTGGTCGCGGGCGCTGACGGCCACTGAGATCACCTCCCTCCAGAGCACTCGTGCCTCGGCCTCCTCGGCGGGCCGGGGCGATCTGGCCTCGTACGACTTCTTCGAGACGAGCGGCGGCACCTTCGCGGACGGCTCCGGGCGTGGTCTGACCGCCACGCTCCGCCGCACCTGGGGCGCGCCCAGTCATGCCGGATTCCTGGCCGCTTACCCGGAGACGCAGTTCATCGAGCTGGAGTCCATGACCAGCGGCGACTACACGCGCGTGTGGGCGCCGTACTACACGGCCCACAAGATCCTTCGGGGTCTGCTGGACGCGTATCTCCACGTCGACGACGCACGGGCGCTCGACCTGGCCTCCGGCCTGTGCGACTGGATGTACTCCAGGCTGTCGAAGCTGCCGGACGCCACGCTGCAGCGGATGTGGGGCATCTTCTCCAGCGGTGAGTACGGCGGTCTGGTCGAGGCGATCGTCGACCTGTACGCGATCACCGGCAAGGCGGAGCACCTGGCCCTGGCCCGGCTGTTCGACCTGGACAAGCTCATCGACGCCTGTGCCGCGAACTCGGACACGCTCGACGGTCTGCACGCCAACCAGCACATCCCGATCTTCACCGGGCTCACGCGGCTGTACGACGTCACGGGCGAGACGCGCTATCTGACCGCCGCGAAGAACTTCTGGGGCATGGTGATCCCGCAGCGCATGTACGGGATCGGCGGCACCAGTACGGCCGAGTTCTGGAAGGCTCGCGGGGTCATCTCGGGAACGATCAGCGACACCAACGCCGAGACCTGCTGCGCGTACAACCTGCTCAAGCTGAGCCGGAGCCTGTTCTTCCACGAGCAGGACCCGAAGTACATGGACTACTACGAGCGGGCCCTGCTCAATCAGGTCCTCGGCTCCAAGCAGGACAAGGCCGACGCCGAGAAACCGCTGGTCACGTACTTCATCGGGCTGAAGCCTGGTCACGTGCGCGATTACACCCCCAAGCAGGGCACCACCTGCTGCGAGGGCACCGGCATGGAGAGCGCCACCAAGTACCAGGACTCGGTGTACTTCGCCGAGGCCGACGGCAGCGCGCTGTACGTCAACCTGTACAGCGCGGCCACGCTGAACTGGTCCGCGAAGGGTGTGACGATCGCCCAGAGCACCGACTATCCGCGCGAGCAGGGCTCCACGATCACCGTCGGGGGCGGCAGCGCGGCCTTCGCACTGCGGCTTCGGGTGCCCTCGTGGGCCACCGCCGGTTTCCGGGTGACCGTCAACGGCAGTGCGGTGAGCGGTACTCCGGCAGCCGGGAGCTACTTCACGATCCCCTCCCGCACCTGGCGCGCCGGCGACGTCGTACGTGTGACGATCCCGTTCCGGCTGCGGGTGGAGAAGGCGCTCGACGACCCGTCGCTGCAGACGCTGTTCTACGGACCGGTCAACCTGGTCGGCAGGAACAGTGCCACGAGTTATCTGTCGGTCGGGCTGTACCGCAACGCGGGGCTCTCCGGTGACCTGCTGCCCTCCCTCGCGCCGGTGAGCGGAAAGCCGCTGCACTACACGGTGGACGGCACCGAATTCGCTCCCTTCCACGAGGGGAGCGAGGATCCGACCCACGCCTACGTCAGGCGCTCCGAGCCGAAGGTCGTCCTCGGAGGCACCGACTCGGGCGTCGCCAACCCGGCGAAGTCCGACGGGACGACCCTGTTGGACGAGATCTGGGCCGGGGCGCCGTTCGCCGACAAGAGCGCGCTGGTGGCGCGGGTGCGGGCGACCGTCGCCTCCTGGGTGTCGGCCGGGCTGCTGGGCCAGGGCGACGGCCAGAAGGTGGTGACCACGGCCCAGAACGCCACGTACGCGGCCTGAGGGCTCGAGGGGGCGCGTATGCGACAACACGTGGTCACGAAGGCCGACCACAAGGGCGGCCGTTCCCTGGCTGGGCGGCCGCCCCTCGCGTTCCACAGGAACTAGGCGGCGAGGCGGTCGGCCAGGCTCTTGGCCTTGACGACCGCGTCCTCCAGGGCCTTGGCACGGGAGGACTCCGAGAGCGGGATCAGCTCGCTCATCGCGGGATTGTGCCGAGCCATCGTGAGCTCCGGGACGATGAAGTCGACGTCCAGGCCGAGGGTGTCGGAGAGGACCGCCGTCAGGTAGTTCTGCACGTACTCCATCGACTCGCGCGGCGTGCCGGGAGCGTAGGAGCCGCCGCGGCTGGCGACGACCGTGACCGGGGTCCCCTGCGTCTTGGAGTCCGGGTTCATGGCGGTGCGGCCGATGAGGAGCACGTTGTCCAGCCATGCCTTGAGGGTGGACGGGATCGAGAAGTTGTACATGGGCGCGCCGATCAGGATCGCGTCCGCCTGCTCCAGCTCCACGATGAGCTTCTCCCGCTCGGCGAAGGCCGCGGCCTGCTCCGGGGTGTGTGTGGCCGGGTCGGCGAAGCCGGCGGTGTGCGCGTCGGCGCCGAGGTGCGGCACGGGATCGGCGTGCAGGTCGCGATAGATCACCGTGCCGTCCGGATGCTGCTCCTCCCATGCCTTGCGGAAGGTCTCCGTCACCGTGCGCGACGTCGAGGCGGCGGCGGGAAACACGGACGAGTCCAAGTGCAACAAGGTGGCCATGGAGTACTCCAGAGAGGTGACTGCGTTTTCGTACTCGACTAGAGATAACATAGTCACTTACTTTTTTTCACCCCCTATGGACAGGCCAGTACCCTTGCTCCATGGCTGAGCAGCAGCGGGACGTCCACGGCGCCGGGCCGTGCCGACAGGTCGACGACGGCATCACCCGGGTGTTCTCCCTGCTCGGCAAGCGCTGGACGGGGCTGATCGTGGCCGCGCTGCTGCCGCACCCGGCCCACTTCGTCGACCTGCGCAGGGCGATCCCCGGGATCAGCGAGCGCATGCTCTCCGACCGGCTCACCGAACTCGGCTCGGCCGGGCTGGTGGCGCGCGAGGTCGACGAAGGGCCGCCGCTACGTGTCGTCTATCGGCTGACGGCGGCCGGGGCCGCGCTGGAACCAGCGCTCCAGGAGCTCCAGGACTGGGCCATGATCCATCTGCCGAAGAGCTGGCCGTGCGCGGGGACGGCACGGTAGTGGAGCGGCGGTCGGAACTGGTTTTCCACAGGTGTGGACGGGTGTGGCACCGAGTTGTCCACAGGGTCTGACGCGTTTCGGCCACCGGCTGTACCGTCGTCACGAGTTGATGTTCGGGCGTGGACGGGTGCGGGGGAGGCGGTCGCTGTGACCGAGGTCGGTGTGATGACGGCGGGGGCTGGGGCCGGATCGGAGTCGGCGGGATCCGGGCAGGGCGCGGTGGCGGCCGTGGCACCGTCGGCCGCTGCGCGGGTGCCGGCGGTGACGGGGTTCGCCCGGTGGCCCGCGGTGGGGTCGCCCAAGGACGAGGGCAAGGCGCTGCGCACACGGGTGCCTCGCAGTGCGCACGCGGACCTCACGCTCACCACGGACCGTCCGGACGCGGTCTCCGCGGTCGAGGAGTCCAATCGCGGCCGGATCCCCGAGCTCACCCCGATACGGGTCGGCAGGATGGCGGCCAGCCCCTTCGCGTTCCTGCGCGGCTCGGCGGGCCTCATGGCCCATGACCTGGCCCGTACGCCCATCACCGGCATCGGAGCCCAGATCTGCGGCGATGCCCACGCGGCCAACTTCGGCCTGTACGGGGACGCCCGCGGCGAACTCGTCATCGACCTCAACGACTTCGACGAGACCGTGCACGGCCCCTGGGAGTGGGACCTCAAGCGTCTCGCCGCCTCGCTGGTGCTCGCCGGCCGAGAAGGGGGCGCCGACGAAGACGTCTGCCGCAAGGCGGCGTACGACGCGACGGGCGCCTACCGGCGCACCATGAGGCTCCTCGCCAAGCTCTCGGCACTCGACGCGTGGAACGCCATCGCCGACGAGGAACTGGTCTCCTACACCGACGCACACGACCTGCTGGGCACGCTGGAGCGGGTGGCGGAGAAGGCGCGCGCCAACACCAGCGGCCGTTTCGCGGCCAAGGCGACCAGGCAGGTGGAGGGCGGCGGCCGCCACTTCGTGGACGCCCCGCCGGTGCTACGACGCGTGGACGACAAGGAGGCCGCCGTCGTGGCCACCTCCCTGACGCAGTACCTGACCACGCTCTCGGAGGACCGCCACCCGCTGCTCGCCCGGTACGCCGTGCAGGACGTGGCGTTCCGCGTGGTCGGCACGGGCAGTGTGGGCACCCGCTCGTACGTCGTCCTGCTCTTGGACCACCGCGGTGAACCGCTCGTCCTCCAGGTGAAGGAGGCCCGCCCCTCGGCACTCGAACCGCACCTGGCGACTGTCGGCTTCGAGGTGCCGGAGGTGGACCACGAGGGGCGCCGGGTGGTCCTCGGCCAGAAGCGTATGCAGGTCGTCAGCGACATACTGCTGGGCTGGACCACGGTCGACGGACTCCCCTTCCAGGTTCGCCAGTTCCGCAACCGCAAGGGCAGTGTCGACCCCGCCGCCCTGGCCTCCGACCAGCTCGACGACTACGGCCGCATGACGGGCGCCCTCCTCGCCCGCGCCCACGCCCACAGCGCCGACCCCCGCCTTCTCGCCGGCTACTGCGGCAAGAACGACGAACTCGACGAGGCGACGGCCACGTTCGCCGTCACCTACGCGGACCGCACGGAGGCGGATCACGCGGACCTGGTGGCGGCGGTGCGGGCAGGGCGGATCGCGGCGGAGACGGGGGTCTGAGGCAGGGTGGACCGCGGAGGGGCGGGGGTCTGAGGGCAGGGCGGATTGCGAAGGGGATGGTTTGAGGGCAGGGGTGACGGGGGTGGGCCGAGAGGGCGGCCAGGGGTCTCCGGGTGCTCGCATGGATGCGCGAAGGCCGGGTGTCCGGTGGCTTTCGGTTCGGCCGGGGGCCGTGGCCTAGGCTGGGTCGGGTGACGACCCCGGAAGCCGACCAGACACCGTCCGAGCGCTCCACCGAGCCCGTGGAGACCGCGGAGCCCGACGCGAGCACCGAGCCCGGCGAAGCGACGTCGTCCGCCGAGGGCGACACGTCTGCTGAGGCCCCGGTGGCTGACGAGGCGTCGATGGCTGACGAGGCGCAGGTGTCTGTTGAGGCTCCGGCATCCGCCGACCGTGCGGGTGACGCCGGGGGCACGAGTTCCGGGCGGCCCGAGGAGCGGCTGGAGCGGGCCGTGCGGGCGGCCGAGCAGGCGTTGATCGAGTACGAGATCGCCGTGGAGACCTTCCGGGTCGAGGTCGAGAACTTCTCCCGGTTGCATCACCAGAAGCTCGGCCCCATGTACGCGCGGCTGGACGAGCTGGACGCCCAGATCGCCGAGGCGAAGGCGGCGCGCACCGGTGACCCCGAGGACGTGCGCAAGGCGCAGGAAGCGCGAGCTCGGGTCATGCCCATGCCGGGTGTGGAGGAGCTGTTCCACGGCTGGATGGACTCGGAGGGCCTGTTCCCCGAGGCGGCGGCCATGCTCACCGACCAGCCCGTACGGTCCCCGGAGAGGGTGCGTCCGAGTGACGAGGCCCGCAGGCTCTACCGCGAGCTGGTTCGCAAGGCGCACCCCGACCTGGCGCGTGACGACAAGGAGCGGGAACGGCGGGACGAGTTCATAGCCCGCGTGAACGCCGCGTACGGCCGTGGTGACGAGGTGCTGTTGCGTGAGCTGTCCGAGGAGTGGGCGGCCGGGCCGGTGCCGGAGGAGCGCAGGCCGAGTCGTGCCGAGGAGCTCTACGCCCGGCTGGAATGGCTCGCCCAGCGCAAGGAGCTTCTCGCGCTCCTCGCCCGTGAGCTGGAAGAGGGCGCCATCGGCTCGATGCTCCGCCTCGCGCCGGACGACCCGGACCGCCTCCTCGACGAGATCGCCGACCAGTTGCTGGCGGAGGTCGAACAGCGTGAGGCGGAGCTGGCGGGGTTGGTCGGCCAGGACGGGTAGGGAGGGCAGGGACCGTCGGGGCGATCGCGGTAGTTGGGTGGTTGCGGCGGCCGAGGCGTTTGCGGTGCTGAGGCGGGGCGGTCGGCCTGCCCGGGGGCGGCCTTGTTCTGGTCGAACTGATCGGGTTGGTCCGCTTGCTCTGGCTGCTCTGGCTGCTCTGGTTGCCCTGACTGCCCCGTCTCCACCGACGGAGCTGATCGGATTGCTCCGCCTGCTCCGACCGATGGGATCGCTCGGGCTGCCGGTGGCTTCGGACGTCGGCCGTTCGGTCGGGTAGCGTCGGAGGCATGCATTTCGGAGCGGGTGTGCCCACGGTCGAGGTCGGAGACCTCAAGGACGACGACTTCCTGCTGGACGTCCGGGAGGACGACGAGTGGCAGGCGGGTCATGCCGAAGGGGCGCTGCACATCCCCATCAGCGAGTTCGTGGCGCGCTACGGCGAGTTCACCGAGGCGGCGCCGCAGGACGGCAGGGTCCATGTGATCTGCCGCTCGGGCGGGCGTTCGGCGCAGGTCACCAACTATCTCGTCCAGCAGGGCATCGACGCCGTGAACGTCGACGGTGGCATGCAGGTGTGGGCGGCCGTCGGCCGTCCGGTGGTGGACGACAAGGGTGGGACGGGCTTCGTTCTCTAGGGGACGCGGCGGGTCGGGGCGCGCGGAGAGACGTGCGGATCGGACGTGCGCGCCCCGCGTCGAGGCGTGCGTGACGCCTCAGCTCATGGGGTGTGCCGCCAGAAGGTCCCCGAGGGCCTCCTCGTGGGCCGCTGCGGGGCCCAGCGACAGTTCGAGCTGCTTGGCCCAGGCGTGATAGCGGTGCAGGGGATAGTCGACGTCGGCGCCGAAGCCCCCGTGCAGATGCTGTGCGGTCTGTACCACCCGTCGTACTCCCTCCGAGGCCCAGATCTTGGCCACGGCGACATCTCCGGAGGCGGGCAGCGCACCTCCCGCGCCCGAGGTGACGCGCCAGGCGGCCTGCCACAGTGTCGCCTCCATCGCGCGCAGGTCGATGAAGCGGTCGGCGGCCTGTACGGCGACGGCCTGGAACGAGGCGATCGGGAAGCCGAACTGTTCGCGCTTGCCGGCGTACTCGCTGGTCATGCCGAGGACCCTTTCGCCCAGGCCGAGCGCCAGCGCGCATGTGCCGGTGGTCAGCAGCTCCCGCAGCCGTTCCCACACGCCCTCCGCGTCGAGGACATCCCGGTCGGCGATCCGTGTCGCGTCCAGGCGCAGCTCCGCGAGCCGTTCACCGGTGGTGGAGATCTGCTCGGCGAGTGTCACCCCTGCGTGGCGGCGGGGGACGAGGGCGAGCACGGCACGGCCGTCGGCGGCCGCGAGCGTCGCGGGGACGACGATGAAGTCCGCGTTGTGGGCCCAGGGCACCGCCGTCTGCACGCCGTCCAGGACCCAGACGCCGCCTTCGTCCCGGCGGGCGGTCACCGCGAGTTCGGCCGGATCGTGGCCCGTGCGGCCGTGCGCGGCGACGGTCAGGACGACCTCGCCCCTGCCGACGCGCGCGAGCAGCTCCGCCTTCAGCTCCTCGCTCCCATGGGCCTGCACGGCCACGGCCGCCGCGCTGTTCTCCAGCAGTGGGCCCCTGGCCAGCACCTTCGCCGACTCGCGCAGGACCAGGCACAGCGCGATCGGGTCGAGTCCCGACCCTCCGTACGCGGGGTCGAGCAACAGGCTGAGCAGGTCCGCGTCGGCGAGCTTCGCCCACAGGGCCCGGTCGAAGTCGTCGGCCACCGCCCCCGGCACGAGCGACGGGCTGGGCACACCGTCCGGCGCGACCCCGGCGAACACCGCCCTCGCCGCCTCGGCCGCCGCATGTTGCTCCTCGGTGAACGTGAAGTCCACGGTCCCGCCCCTTCCGTTTCGCCGATGACGGGGCGTCAAGATAGAACAGGTTCTAGAAGAAGGGAATGGCGTGAGGGGGCCGAGGCGGTGGCCGGGCGACGAACGCCAGGTCGGACAGGCGGGGGCGTGGTCGGCGCGGCTGTCGGAAGAGAAGCGGACCACACCGCGCCGTAAGGTGTCCCCCGCTGTGGATAACCTCATGGGTGCCGTGTGAGCGGTGTGACGATGTGACTGCTGTGGCCATTCGGGGCTGTGCCGGAGGTGTGCGGCTGAGTAAGTTCCGGTGGGGAAGTCGACCGGGTAGTGGGAATCGGGGAGCTGGGCGCAATGGACGCGAACGACGAGGTCTCGAACGCCCGGCGAGGGCCGGACGAGCCCGAGGGCGACGCGGCCTCCGCGAGCGATACACCGCAGAGGGGGCGCCCGTCCGGTGAGAACCGGGCCCCGAGCGTCCTGCCTCCGCCCCTGCCGCTGCCTCGGTCACCATCGGATTCGTCACCGGGGTCACCGGGATCACAAGGATCACCGGTTTCGCCGTCAGCGTCGGATGCGTCGTCGGGACCACCGGACGATTCGCCGACGGAGTCGTCCCCGCACTCGCGACCGGAGCGGATAGCCGGGCCGGCGCAGCCGGCCTCCGGTATCGCCGCGCTGACCCTGCCGTACCAGATCGCCGTGGCACTGGTGCTCGCGATCGTGGCCGTGGCGGCCTGTGCGCATCTCGGGCTGGTGTTTCTGCACATAGCCCCCTCGAACACGTTGACGAAACAGCACGGCCGGGCGGTGGACGCATGGGTCTACCCGGAGTTCGAGCAGAACTGGAAGCTGTTCGCGCCGAACCCGCTGCAGCAGAACATCGCGGTGCAGGCGCGCGCCGAGGTCCGTACCGCTGACGGAGAGGTGCGCACGACCGGCTGGTACGACCTGTCGGCGCTGGACGGCGCCGCGATCGACCACAATCCGGCGCCCAGCCACACCCAGCAGAACGAACTGCGTCGGGCCTGGGACTTCTACACCGCCACGCACGACGGCGAGCACCGCGCCACCTCGTCGCGCGGCGATCTGTCCGAGCGCTATGTGCGCCGCATCGTCGTGATGCGCCTCGACCGTGAGCAGGCCGACGGCCCCGGCGGTGAGATCGAGCGGATCCAGCTCCGATCCCGTACCACCAATGTGCCGCCGCCCGAGTGGAGCGAGGAAAAGGTGTCCGACAAGCCCGTCGTCCGTGAGCTGCCCTGGTGGTCGGTGACCGACGACGACCGGACGGACGCTGCCGCCGACGCGGCCGACGCCGACCGGGCCGCCACCGGCCGGACGGAGGCCAGCGCCGGATGAGTTCCATGACCCCGCCCCACCCGGTGCCGCCGGTGAGCCCCATGGGCCGCCTCGTCGCGGCGACGGGCAACGGCATCACCCGTGTCACCGACCGGGCGCTGGGCCCGTACCAGAGCGCGATCATCCGTATCGGCTTCTCCGCGACCTGGCTGCTGTTCCTGTTGCGTGAATTCCCGCACCGGCGCGAGCTGTACGGCCCGGACGGGCCCTGGAGCTGGGAGCTGGCCCAGCGGCTGATCGCGGACAACGACGCCTTCACGGTGCTGATGTGGTCCGACAGCATGGTGTGGTTCGAGATCGTCTACGCCGTCGCCATCCTGTCGACCTTCCTGCTGCTGCTCGGCTGGCGCACCCGAGCCATGAGCGTCCTCTTCATGGTGGGCGTCCTCTCGCTGCAGAACCGCAGCGTCTTCATGGGGGACGGCGGCGACAACGTCATCCATCTCATGGCGATCTATCTCGTCTTCGTCCGCTGCGCCCAGGTCTGGTCGCTGGACGCACGGCGTGCGCGGCGCGTGCGCGAGCGCCTGGAACGGGACGGCGGAGCGCGGGAGGATCTGGTCGGCCCTCTCCTGTGGGGTGTGCTCGGCTTCGTGCTGCTGGTGTCGACGTTCGGCGGTCTCGTCCCCGGGGGCCTGCTGGGCGGCTGGCTCACGTTCTTCTGGGGGCTGTGGGCGGTGCACGGCCTGTGGTGGGCCGCCGGACGCATCGAGTCGGACACCAAGCCGCGTGCGCTGCTCGACATCGTCGGCAATCTCGCGCACAACGCCGCCCTGGTCGTGATCATGGCCGAGGCGTGTCTGATCTACGCTGCGGCCGGCTGGTACAAGATCCAGGGCTCGCGCTGGCAGGACGGCACGGCCGCCTACTACCCGTTCCACCTGGACTACTTCTCGCCCTGGGCCGCGCTCTCCGACCTGATGTCGTCCAGCGGCACGATGGTGATGCTGGTGACCTACGGGACGGTGATCGTGCAGGTCGCCTTCCCGTTCACGCTCTTCAACCGGCGGGTCAAGAACGTCCTGCTGGCGGTCATGATCACCGAGCACGCCGTGATCGCCGTCGTGCTGGGGCTGCCGTTCTTCTCGCTCGCGATGATCGCCGCCGACGCCGTCTTCCTGCCGACGCCCTTCCTGAAGCGCCTGGGTGGCCTGGTGGCACGCGCGCGTGACCGCGTCATGCGTCGTGTGCCGCCGAGGAGCGGCCGTACGATCCCGGGCCCGCGCGGCCCGGGACAGCCTCCGCTCACCCAGGAGAAGCGGGAGAAGCAGGAGGAAGGAGAGGCCGAGCAGCCCCACGTAGGCTTCACCGCATGAACGATCCGGTGAGCGCACCCGCGCACCGACCGGCGGTCGACGCGGTGAGTGGACCGCGAGCCCGGCCGGTCGGCGACCCCGTGCGAGCCTGGCGCCGCCTCGTCGACACCGCCGTCCTGTTGGACGGTTTCCACACGCTCAAGCACGCCGTGCGCTTCGGCGCCGAGGTGCCGGTGGCCGTCACCGTGGACAGGGCGGCGGCGCTCGCCCTCGCCGACGACCTGGCCCCGGACGTCCGGGACCGGCTCGCGGACCTCCTCCACGAGGTCCCGGAGGAGACGTACCGGACCCTTGTGGCACGCCCGCACCCCACTGCCGTCGCCGCCCTCGCCGTACGTCCCTCGCGCGCGGCCCATCTGGCGACGCTCGCCCGTACGCCGCGCACCACCCCGATCGTCGTGCTCGACAACCCGCGCAACCTGGGCAACGCGGGGGCCGTGATCCGGCTGGCGGCCGGGTTCGGCGCGACCGGCGTGGTCACCACGGGCACCCTGGATCCCTGGCACCCCACAGTCGTGCGCGGTGGGGCGGGCCTGCACTTCGCGACCGCCGTCGAGCGCCTGGGTGTGGCCGATCTGCCGCCGGGCCCCCTCTTCGCGCTCGATCCCGAGGGCGACGACATCCGGGGGCTGAAGCTCCCGGACGACGCCGTCCTGGCCTTCGGCTCCGAACGCAGCGGTCTCTCCACAGAACTGCGCTCCCGTGCCGACCACTTGCTGTCGCTCCCCATGCGTCCCCAGGTGTCCAGCTACAACCTGGCGACGAGCGTGGCGATGACGCTGTACCACTGGAGCGCGGGCTCGTTCTGAGACAGCGACGCCGAGGCGGCGCCCTCCAGGGGCGCGGGCCGCTACGCCTCGCGCCGGACCTCCACCACCCGGAAACGGTTGGCCACGAACGCCCCGTCGCACAGCGCCGCGTTCGCCGCCGGATTCCCGCCGGAGCCGTGGAAGTCCGAGAAGGCCGCGGTCTGGTTCACGTAGACCCCGCCCGTGAGGTTCAGCGACAGCTGCGCGCACTCCTCCAGGCAGACCTCCTCGACGGCCTCGGCCACCTCGTCGGAGGTCGTGTAGGCGCCGACGGTCATCGCGCCCTTCTCGGCGATGGTCCGGCGCAGCAGGTCCAACCCGTCCGCCACCGAGTCGACCGCGACGGCGAACGACACCGGGCCGAAGCACTCGCTCAGGTACGCGGCCTCGTCGTCGGTCCGCTCCCAGTACTTCCGAGCGCCGTCGAGCTTCACGATCACCGGCGTCCGGACGACCGCGTCAGGGAACTCGGGGTGGGTGATCTCCCGTGTGGGGAGCGCGACTTCGCCGAGTGAGGCGGCCGCTTCGAGACGGGCCTTGACGTCGGGGTTCACGATCGCGCCGAGCAGCGCGTTCGCGCGCGCGTCGTCGCCGAGCAGGCCGGCGACCGACTTGGCGAGATCGGTGACGACCTCCTCGTAGGACTTGGCGCCCTCGTCGGTGGTGATGCCGGCGCGGGGGACGAGCACGTTCTGCGGGGTCGTGCACATCTGGCCGCTGTACAGGGACAGGGAGAAGGCCAGATTGGAGAGCATGCCCTTGTAGTCGTCGGTGGAGTCGACGAGCACCGTGTTGACGCCGGCCTTCTCCGTGTAGACCTCCGCCTGGCGGGCGTTGGCCTCCAGCCAGTCGCCGAAGGACGTGGAGCCGGTGTAGTCGATGATGCGGATCTCGGGACGAGTGGCCAGGTCCTTGGCGATGCCCTCGCCGGGGCGTTCGGCGGCCAGCGCGATCAGGTTCGGGTCGAACCCGGTCTCGGCGAGGACCTCGCGGGCGACCTGGACCGTGAGGGCGAGCGGCAGCACCGCGCGCGGGTGGGGCTTCACCAGGACCGCGTTGCCGGTGGCGAGGGAGGCGAACAGGCCCGGGTAGCCGTTCCACGTCGGGAAGGTGTTGCAGCCGATGACGAGGGCGATGCCGCGCGGGACGGGCTTGAACTTCTTGGTGAGCGCGAGCGGGTCGCGCTTGCCCTGGGGCTTGCTCCACGCCGCCTCGTCCGGGGTGCGGACCTGCTCCGCGTACGCGTAGGCCACCGCCTCCAGGCCCCGGTCCTGGGCGTGCGGACCGCCGGCCTGGAACGCCATCATGAAGGCCTGGCCGCTGGTGTGCATGACGGCGTGGGCGAACTCGTGGGTGCGGTCGCTGATGCGCTTGAGGATCTCCAGACACACCGCCGCGCGCGCTTCGGCGCCCGCGTCGCGCCACGCGCGCTGCCCGGCCTTCATGGCCGGCAGCAGCGTGTCCACGTCCGCGTGCGGGTAGGTGACGCCCAGCTCGATGCCGTACGGGGAGATCTCGCCGCCCACCCAGTCGTCGGTGCCGGGCTGGGCGAGGTCGAGGCGGGTGCCGAGCAGCGCGTCGAAGGCGGCCTTGCCCTCGGCCATGCCCAGGCTGCCGTTCTCGCCGTATGCCTTGGGGTGCTCGGGGTGGGGCGACCAGTACGCGCGGGTGCGGATCGCTTCCAGGGCCTGGTCGAGGGTGGGCCGGTGCTTGGCGATCAGGGCGTGCGCGGACGGTTCGGCGGCCATGCTTGACCAACTCCTCACGTCAGGAGCTCTTCATCGAGTCCTGACCTGGGCAGGAACAGGCGGACAGAGTTAGAGTAACCGAACGATCGGTCGGGACAAGGGGGTCCGCCGCATCTGTGGACAACCCCGTGCGGGAGGATCGCGCACATGACAGCACTCGACCTCAGCAGCCCCGTGGCCGTCGTCGGCGCCGGCACCATGGGCCAGGGCATCGCCCAGGTCGCGTTGGCCGCCGGTCATCCCGTACGACTCTTCGACGCCGTCCCCGGTCGCGCCCGGGAGGCCGCCGAGGCGATCGGTGCCCGGCTCGACCGACTCGTGGCGAAGGACCGCATGACCGGGGCGGACCGGGACTCCGCGCTCGCCCGGCTGCACGCCGCCGAGAGCCTCCCCGACCTCGCGGACTGCGGCCTCGTCGTCGAGGCGGTCCTGGAGCGGCTGGAGGTCAAACAGGAGCTGTTCCGCGCGCTGGAGGGCATCGTCGGCGAGGACTGCCTGCTCGCCACCAACACCTCCTCCCTGTCCGTCACGGCCATCGGCGGTGCCCTGCGCAACCCGGGCCGTTTCGTGGGCCTGCACTTCTTCAACCCCGCGCCGCTGTTGCCCCTCGTCGAGGTCGTCTCCGGCTTCGCCACCGACGTCACGTCGGCCACGCGCGCGTACGAGCTGGCGCGTGTCTGGGGCAAGACGCCGGTCGCCTGCGCGGACACCCCCGGTTTCATCGTCAACCGCATCGCACGGCCGTTCTACGCGGAGGCATTCGCGGTCTACGAGTCGCAGGCGGCCGAGCCCGTCACCATCGACGCGATCCTGCGGGAGTGCGGCGGCTTCAGGATGGGCGCCTTCGAACTGACCGACCTCATCGGGCAGGACGTCAACGAGTCCGTCACCCACTCCGTCTGGCAGGCCTTCTTCCAGGACGTGCGGTTCACGCCCTCGCTGGCCCAGCGACGGCTCGTCGAGTCCGGCCGGCTCGGCCGCAAGACGGGGCGCGGCTGGTACGACCACGCCGAGGACGCCGAGCGGCCCGAGCCGCACACCGCCGAACCGGTGCCCGCGCCCGCGTACGTCGTCGTCGAGGGCGATCTGGGCCCCGCCTCCGACCTGCTCACTCTCATCCGGGAGGCGGGCATCCCGGTCCGCGAGGACGAGGAGGACCACGGCACCCGGCTCGTCCTGCCGAGCGGCGGCCAACTGGCCCTCGCCGACGGACAGACCTCCGTGGAGTTCCGGGACGTCGTCTACTTCGACCTGGCGCTCGACTACCGCAGGGCCACCCGGATCGCGCTCTCCGCCTCCCAGGACACCTCGCCGCAGACCCTCACCGAGGCCATCGGCCTCTTCCAGGCGCTCGGCAAGGACGTCAGCGTCATCGGCGACGCCCCCGGCATGATCGTGGCCCGCACGGTGGCACGGATCATCGACCTCGCGCACGACGCCGTCGCCAAGGGCGTGGCCACCAAGGAGGACATCGACACGGCGATGCGGCTGGGCGTCAACTACCCGCTGGGGCCCTTCGAATGGAGTCGCAAGTTGGGCCGGAACTGGGCGTACGCCCTCCTGGACGATCTGCACCTGCGCGACCCGTCCGGGCGCTACGCGCCGTCCCTGGCGCTCTACCGCCACGCCTACGCCTCCGACAAGCGGGAGGGCACCTCCTCATGACCACCGCCAAGCGCGACACGTACACCCCGGAGACGCTGCTGTCCGTCGCTGTCCGGGTCTTCAACGAGCGCGGCTACGACGGCACTTCCATGGAGCACCTGTCCAAGGCGGCGGGTATCTCCAAGTCGTCGATATACCACCACGTCACCGGGAAGGAGGAGCTGCTGCGCCGGGCCGTCAGCCGGGCGCTGGACGGTCTCTTCGGGATCCTCGACGAGGAGCCCGCGCGCGTGGGGCGGTCGGTGGAGCGCCTGGAGCACGTCGTCCGGCGCATGGTGGAGGTGCTCATGAACGAGCTCCCCTACGTGACGCTGCTGCTGAGGGTGCGCGGCAACACGGACACCGAGCGCTGGGCGCTGGAGCGGCGCCGCGACTTCGACCACCGGGTCGCCGAACTGCTGAAGGCCGCGGCGGCCGACGGGGACGTCCGGGGCGACGTGGAGGTGCGCCTCGCGACGCGGCTGGTCTTCGGGATGATCAACTCGATCGTGGAGTGGTACCGGCCGGACGGGCGGGGCATGGGCGAGCGGGAAGTGTCCGCGGCCGTGGCTCATCTGGTCTTCACGGGGCTGCGCGGCCAGGGCTGAGCGCCCCCTGCGCACGACGCGGGCGCCGCTCGGGGCCGCTCAGCCCTCCGGTTCCACGTCCTCCTCCTCGAACACCAGCAGTGTCCGGGTGCTGAGCACCTCCGGGATGGCCTGGAGCTTGGTGAGGACGACCTCGCGCAGGGCTCTGTTGTCCGAGGTGTGCACCAGGAGCAGGACGTCGTAGTCACCGCCCACCAGGGCGATGTGCGCGGCGCCGGAGAGCTGGCGCAGCTGGTCGCGCACCGTGCGCCAGGAGTTCTGGACGATCTTGAGCGTGATGTAGGCCGAGGTGCCCTTTCCGGCGCGCTCGTGGTTCACGCGCGCCCCGAAGCCGCGGATCACGCCGTCCTCGATGAGGCGGTTGATGCGCGCGTAGGCGTTGGCACGGGAGACGTGGACCCGTTCGGCGACGGACCGTATCGAGGCGCGGCCGTCGGACTGGAGCATGCGCAGGATGTCCTGATCTATGGCGTCCAGCGGTCGAGGGGGCGGCAGGGCCGGGCCGTGCTCCGGCGGCTCGGCCATTTGTTCAGGTGCCATGTGCCCCCGCCTCTCTACCATGGACGTACTGCGTTTATTTGAGGCTGTGCAGAACCGTTTGTCCACAGCCTCGGGTGCCCTGTAGCCAAAATGCGTCAGCGACCGAACAATCGGTAGGTGAGACGCGTCACAACCGTGCCGCGTCCCTGAGCCACTCCCACCGAGGAGGTGCCGTATGACGGTCATGGAGCAGCGGGGCGCGTACCGCCCGACACCGCCGCCCGCCTGGCAGCCCCGCACGGACCCCGCGCCGCTGCTGCCCGACGCCCTGCCGTACCGCGTGCTCGGCACGGACGCGGCCGCCGACGCCGACCCCGCGCTGCTGCGCCGGCTCTACGCCGAGCTGGTGCGCGGCCGTCGCTACAACACGCAGGCCACGGCCCTGACCAAGCAGGGCAGGCTCGCCGTCTACCCCTCCAGCACCGGCCAGGAGGCCTGCGAGGTCGCCGCCGCGCTCGTCCTCGAAGAGCGGGACTGGCTCTTCCCGAGCTACCGCGACACGCTCGCCGCCGTCGCCCGCGGCCTCGACCCCGTGCAGGCGCTCACCCTGCTGCGCGGCGACTGGCACACGGGCTACGACCCGCACGAGCACCGTGTCGCGCCCCTGTGCACCCCCCTCGCCACCCAGCTCCCGCATGCCGTGGGCCTCGCGCACGCCGCCCGCCTCAAGGGCGACGACGTGGTCGCGCTCGCCCTGGTCGGCGACGGCGGCACCAGCGAGGGCGACTTCCACGAGGCCCTCAACTTCGCCGCCGTCTGGCAGGCCCCGGTCGTCTTCCTCGTGCAGAACAACGGCTTCGCGATCTCCGTCCCGCTCGCCAAGCAGACCGCCGCCCCGTCGCTGGCCCACAAGGCCGTCGGCTACGGGATGCCGGGCCGCCTGGTCGACGGCAACGACGCGGCGGCCGTGCACCAGGTGCTCACGGAGGCCGTGGCCCACGCGCGCGCGGGCGGCGGGCCCACCCTGGTCGAGGCGGTGACGTACCGCATCGACGCCCACACCAACGCCGACGACGCCACCCGCTACCGGGGCGAGGGCGAGGTCGAGACCTGGCGCGCGCACGACCCGATCGCACTCCTGGAGCACGAGCTGACCGAGCGCGGGCTCCTCGACGAGGAGGGCATCCGGGCCGCCCGGGACGCCGCCGAGGCGATGGCCGCCGACCTGCGCGCGCGCATGAACCAGGACCCGGTGCTCGACCCCATGGACCTCTTCGCCCATGTGTACGCCGAACCGACCCCTCAACTGCGCGAGCAGCAAGCCCTGTTGAAGGCCGAGCTGGCGGCGGAGGAAGAAGGGGCACACCGATGACCACCGTCGCGCTCAAGCCCGCCACCATGGCGCAGGCGCTCACCCGCGCCCTGCGCGACGCCATGACCGCCGACCCCACCGTGCACGTCATGGGAGAGGACGTCGGCACCCTCGGCGGAGTCTTCCGGGTCACCGACGGCCTCGCGAAGGAGTTCGGCGAGGACCGCGTCACCGACACCCCGCTCGCCGAGGCGGGCATCCTCGGCACGGCCGTCGGCATGGCCATGTACGGGCTGCGGCCCGTCGTGGAGATGCAGTTCGACGCCTTCGCCTACCCGGCGTTCGAGCAGCTCATCAGCCACGTCGCCCGCATGCGCAACCGTACGCGCGGCACGATGCCGCTCCCGATCACCATCCGCGTCCCCTACGGCGGGGGCATCGGCGGCGTCGAGCACCACAGCGACTCCTCCGAGGCGTACTACATGGCGACCCCCGGCCTCCATGTCGTCACGCCCGCCACCGTCGCCGACGCCTACGGGCTGCTGCGCGCCGCCATCGCGTCCGACGACCCGGTCGTCTTCCTGGAACCCAAGCGCCTGTACTGGTCGAAGGACACCTGGAACCCCGAGGAACCGCAGGGCGTCGAGCCGATCGGCCGTGCGGTCGTGCGCCGTACCGGCCGCAGCGCCACGCTCATCACCTACGGCCCGTCCGTGCCCGTCTGCCTGGAGGCCGCCGAGGCGGCCACGGCCGAGGGCTGGGACCTCGAAGTCGTGGACCTGCGCTCCCTGGTGCCCTTCGACGACGAGACGGTCGCCGCGTCGGTACGGCGGACCGGCCGCGCGGTGGTCGTGCACGAGTCCGGCTCCTACGGCGGCCCTGGCGGCGAGATCGCGGCCCGCGTGACCGAGCGCTGCTTCCACCACCTGGAGGCGCCCGTGCTGCGCGTCGCGGGGTTCGACATCCCCTACCCGCCGCCGATGCTGGAACGGCACCATCTGCCCGGCGTCGACCGGATCCTGGACGCCGTGGGACGCCTGCAGTGGGAGGCGGAGAACTGATGGCACAGGTGCTGGAGTTCAAGCTGCCCGACCTCGGTGAGGGGCTGACCGAGGCCGAGATCGTCCGTTGGCTCGTCCAGGTCGGGGACGTCGTCGCGATCGACCAGCCCGTCGTCGAGGTCGAGACGGCCAAGGCCATGGTCGAGGTTCCCTGCCCCTACGGCGGCGTCGTCACCGCCCGCTACGGCGAGGAGGGCACGGAACTTCCCGTCGGGGCACCGCTGTTGACGGTGGCGGTGGGAGCGCCGGTCGCCGACGGCTCCGCAGGGTCGACGGGCGCGGGCACCGCCGACGGGCACGAGGGCTCCGGCAACGTGCTGGTCGGCTACGGCACCGGGGCGCCCCCGGCACGCCGCAGGAGGGTGCGGCCGGGGGAGCCGGTCCGGCCCGTGGCCCCAGCGGCGCCGGCGGTGGCGCTCGGCTCCGTGGAGACGGCCGCCGCCCCGGTCACCGCTCCTGAGCAGCCGCACGGGCCCGGGTCGGCCACCGCCCCCGAGCGCCCGGACGGGCCCGTGCCGGTCATCTCGCCGCTCGTCCGCCGTCTCGCCCGGGAGAACGGGCTCGACCTGCGGAAGCTGCGGGGCTCGGGGCCCGAGGGCCTGATCCTGCGGGCCGACGTCGAGCACGCGCTGCGGGCCGCCACGGCTCCGGTCGCGGCGCCCCGGGCCGCGACCGCACCGCCCGTCGCCGCTCCGGTCGCGCAGTCCGCGCCCGCCGCCGGCACCTCGTCCGGCACCCGTGTCCCCCTCCGAGGCGTCCGCGGCGCCGTCGCCGACAAGCTCTCCCGCAGCCGACGTGAGATCCCGGACGCGACCTGCTGGGTGGACGCCGATGCGACAGAGCTGATGAACGCCCGCACGGCCATGAACGCCGCCGGAGGCCCGAAGATCTCCCTCCTGGCGATGCTCGCCCGTATCTGCACCGCCGCGCTGGCCCGCTTCCCGGAACTCAACTCCACCGTCGACATGGAAGCCCGCGAGGTCGTCCGGCTGGAGCAGGTGCACCTCGGGTTCGCCGCGCAGACCGAACGAGGACTGGTCGTCCCCGTCGTGCGGGACGCGCACACCAGGAACGCGGAGTCGCTCGGCGCGGAGTTCGCCCGGCTGACCGAGGCGGCGCGCACCGGCACACTGACACCCGCCCAGCTGACGGGCGGCACCTTCACGCTGAACAACTACGGAGTGTTCGGCGTCGACGGCTCGACGCCGATCATCAACCATCCCGAGGCCGCCATGCTCGGCGTCGGCCGCATCGTCCCCAAACCCTGGGTGCACGAGGGCGAGCTGGCGGTACGGCAGGTCGTGCAGCTCTCGCTCACCTTCGACCACCGGGTGTGCGACGGCGGCACGGCGGGCGGCTTCCTGCGGTACGTGGCGGACTGCGTCGAACAGCCGGCGGTGCTGTTGCGGACGCTCTGATCACCGGCTTCGCCCGTCGGGTCCGACCGCCGCGCGCGGTCGGACCCGAGCGGGACGGGAACACGCGGCCCCGTCGAACCCGACCGGGCCGGCAACGCGCGGTCTCCCCCGCGTTCCCCGTGATCGTGAAGGCACGCATACTCGGAGGGTGACCGCGTACGAGCCTCCGGGCGGCCCCGGTACCGAGGTGTTCGACGCCGTCGTGCTCGCCGGCGGCGCCGCCCGGCGGCTCGGCGGCACGGACAAGCCCGCCGTACGCGTCGGCGGACGGGCCCTGCTCGACCGCGTGCTGAGCGCCTGCGCCGGGGCCGCGAGGACCGTGGTCGTCGCCGGTCCCCGGCCCACCGCGCGACCCGTGCTGTGGGCACGCGAGGAACCCCCCGGCGGCGGCCCCCTCGCCGCGCTGGGCGCCGGACTCCGGCGCACCACCGCGCCGTACGTCGTCGTCCTCTCCGCCGATCTGCCGTTCCTGGACGAGGAGACGGTACGGCGGCTGCTCGACGCCCTCCTGGCCGACCAGGGGCCCGCCGACGGCGTCCTGGTCACCGACCCCGACGGCCGTGACCAGCCGCTCGTGGCCGCCTACCGGGCCGGGAGCCTCCGCCGAGAGCTCGCGCGGCTCGCCGTCGAGCACGACGGCCTGACGGGCCTCCCCCTGCGGCGGTTGACCGCCGCACTGCGCCTCACCCGTATCACCGACCCTCTCGCGTCCTTCGACTGCGACACCTGGGACGACATCGCCGCCGCCCGCGCACGGATCAGGGAGCATGGCCACGTGTTGGATGAATGGATTTCCGCAGTCAAGGACGAGCTGGGGATCGACCTCGACGTCGACATCACCGAGCTGCTCGATCTCGCCCGTGACGCCGCCCACAGCGTGGCCCGGCCCGCCGCCCCGCTGACCACGTTCCTGATCGGCTACGCCGCCGCCCAGGCCGGGGGAGGCCCCGAGGCGGTCACCGAGGCCGCCCGCAAGGCCTCCGCCCTGGCCCTGCGCTGGGCCGACGAGGCCACCTCCGAGGCCGCCTCGGAGGCCAAGGCCGAAGCCGCCCCGGACGCCACGCCCCATTCCGGGCCCGGCGTCGGCCAGGACACCGGCCCGGCAGCCGGATGACCGCCCAGGACGCCGAGGAACTCGACGTGGAGGAGGCGCTGGCCGTGGCCAACGACAGGCCCGTCCGGGGGCCGGCCGAGCCCCGCTCCACCGGCGAGACCCCTACGACCGGTCACGCCGGCACACACCGGGCCAAGGACGACTCCCACCACCGGGCCACCTCCTGGCCCGAGGCCCGGGCCGTCGCCGAACGCGCCGCCCGCTCGGCCGGACGCCGGGCGCCCGTGTCGGTCACCGTCGACCAGGCCCTCGGCCTCGTGCTGGCCGCCCCTCTCACGGCCCTCACCGACCTCCCCTCCTTCGACACCTCCGCGATGGACGGCTGGGCTGTCGCGGGCCCCGGCCCTTGGGCGGTACGGGAGGACGGGGTGCTGGCGGGGCACGCCGAGCCCGTACGGCTCACGGACGGGGAGGCGGTCCGGATCGCCACCGGCGCCCGTATCCCGCCCGACACGACCGCCGTCCTGCGCAGCGAGCACGGCCGCACCGACGACAAGGGGCGGCTGCACCCGACCCGCGACCTCGCACACGGGCAGGACATCCGCCCACGAGGCCAGGAGTGCCGCAACGGTGACCAACTGCTGCCGCTCGGTACGCAGATCACCCCGGCCGCGCTCGGGCTCGCGTCGGCCGCCGGGTACGACACGTTGAGTGTGCTCCCCCGTCCGCGCGTCGAACTGCTCGTCCTGGGCGACGAACTGCTCACCGAGGGCCTCCCGCGCGAGGGCTCGATCCGGGACGCCCTCGGCCCGATGCTGCCCTCCTGGCTCCGGGCGCTCGGTGCCGAGATCACCGCCGTACGCCGCCTCGGCGACAACGCCGATGCCCTGTACCGGGCGGTGAAGAAGTCCTCCGCCGAGCTGATCGTCACCACGGGCGGCACGGCGTCCGGACCCGTCGACCATGTCCACCCCACCCTGCGTCGCGTCGGGGCCGAACTCCTCGTCGACGGGGTGAAGGTGCGCCCGGGGCACCCCATGTTGCTGGCCCGGGTCAAGCCGGATCAGCACCTCGTCGGGCTGCCCGGCAACCCGCTGGCCGCCGTCTCCGGGCTGTTCACGCTCGCCGAGCCGCTGCTGCGGACCCTCGCCGGCCGCGTCGCACCGGAGCCGTACACGATGCCGCTGCGGGAGGCGGTGCACGGGCACCCGCACGACACGCGGCTCGTCCCCGTCGCTCTGCGGGGTGACGACGCCCTGCCGCTGCACTACAACGGTCCCGCTATGCTCCGCGGCATCGCCACCGCCGATGCCCTTGCCGTCGTACCACCGGGCGGCGCTCGTTCCGGCCAGGAGCTGGAGCTGCTCGATCTGCCCTGGGCGACGGGGGGCATCCAGGTGTGTTTCACGTGAAACGTCGATATGGCCCACCGGCCGTGCGACCAGCGGTGTTTCACGTGAAACAGAGAGCCGGCGGGGGCGGAGCGCAGCCAGGGGATGTACGCCGAAACGGGGAGTGTTTCACGTGAAACTTCCGGGCCAGGACGCGATCGCCCGCAACGCGGACGAGCGTCACGTGACCCACCAGGTGAGACTGCCGAAGAGAGAGATCGAGCGGCCTATCCGCCAGGTCGGCAAGCGACTGGCGATGGCCATGTTCGTGCTCGTCGCCACCGCCTTCATCGTCTATGCCGACAACGAGGGGTACAACGACAACTCCGACGGTTCCGTGGATCTGCTCGACGCGTTCTACTACGCCACCGTCACCCTCTCCACCACCGGATACGGCGACATCACCCCGGTCAGCGATGCTGCCCGCTTCACCAACATCTTCGTGATCACGCCGTTGCGTGTGCTGTTCCTGATCATCCTGGTCGGCACCACACTGGAAGTTCTCACGGAGCGCACGCGCGAGGAATGGCGACTGAACCGCTGGAGGGCGGCCTTGAGGGAGCACACCGTTGTCGTCGGCTGGGGGACCAAGGGGCGGTCGGCGGTCCAGACCGTCTGCGCGACGGGCCTGAGGAAGGAGCAGGTCGTCGTCGTGGACCCCAGCTCGAAGGCCATCGAGGCGGCGACCTCCGAGGGATACACGGGAGTCATAGGGGACGCGACCCGCAGTGATGTGCTGCTGCGGGCGGAACTCCAGAAGGCGCGGCAGATCATCATCTCCACGGCGCGGGACGACACCGCCGTACTGGTCGCGCTGACCGCCCGCCAGCTCAACCGCGGCGCGAAGATCGTGGCCGCCGTCCGGGAAGAGGAGAACGCGCCGCTGCTGAAGCAGTCCGGGGCCGATGTAGTCATCACCAGCGCCAGTGCGGCCGGACGGCTCCTCGGGCTCTCCGTGCTCAGCCCCGCCGCCGGCATGGTGATGGAGGACCTCATCCAGCAGGGCAGCGGGCTCGACATCGCCGAACGTCCGGTCATAAAGGCCGAGGTGGGGCGAGGCGTGCGGGAGACGGAGGACCTGGTGGTCAGCGTGCTGCGCGGACATCGGGTGCTCGGCTACGACGATCCGTCCATCGGCCGGCTCCAGTTGACGGACCGGCTGATCACCATCGTCCGGGCCACCCCGAGCACGAAGATCACCCCCGAGACCAAGCATCTGCCGTAGCGGGAGCGATAGCCGATAAGCGAAAAAGGGGTGGCCCCGGGGTTCCGCGCCCCGGGCCCCCCTTTCCGGGCGATCGCTTACTTGCGGTTGTACAGCCGCATCGTGATCGGTCCGAAGACCAGCACGAACAGGGCGGACCAGCCCAGCGTCCAGGCGATCTCCGCCGTCGGCCACTCGCCCGCCATCAACTCGCGGACCGCCGAGGCCAGATGCGTGACCGGGCTGTTGTTGACGAAGGCCTGGAGCCAGCCCGGCATGGTGCTCGGATCGACGAAGACGTTGGACAGGAAGGTCAGCGGGAAGATCACCATCATGCTGACGCCCATCACGGACTTCTCGGTGCGCAGCATGAGGCCGAACATCGTCCAGATCCACGAGAACGCGAACGAGAAGACGATGAGCAGCGCGACCCCGGCGACCACACCGACCACTCCGCCGTCCGGTCGGTAGCCGAGGATCATTCCGACGGTGAGCATCACCACGGACGCGATCGCGTAGCGCAGGGCGTCGCCGAGCAGATAGCCGACCATCGTCGACGGCCGCCAGATCGGCAGCGAACGGAACCGGTCGAAGACACCCTTCTCGATGTCCGTGTTGACCGAGACCCCGGTGTACATCGTGATCATCACGACCGACATCACCAGGATGCCCGGCAGCAGGAACTGGATGTACTGCTCCGGGGAGCCGGCCAGCGCCCCGCCGAAGAGGTAGGTGTACATCAGCACCATCATGATCGGGAAGGCGGTGACGTCGAAGAGCTGCTCCGGCACATGTTTGATCTTGAGCATCGCCCGCCAGCCGAAGGTCAGCGACGCCGACAGGGCGCTGGGCCGCGGCGGGCGTTCCTTGGCGATGAGCAGCGCGGTGAGCGACTCGGTGCTGACGGGGGCGAGTTCCTTGTTCTCGGTGGTGGTCGCCGTGCTCATGCCGCTGCCTCGTCCTTCGTCTCGGGGGCGTCGACGGCCTGCGTGGCCGTCGCCTTGGTGTCGTGTCCGGTGAGGGCGAGGAACACCTCGTCCAGGCTGGGCTGACCCAGCGAGAAGTTGTCGACGGTGATACCGGTGCGGGCCAGCTCGGCGAGCGCTCGGGCGGCGGCCTCGGCAGCCCCCTGTCCGCCTGCGGATCCCGCGCCGACGCGCGCCGTGAGCGCCACCGGGTCCGGCTCGCGCTGCACGTCGGCGTCGAGGGCGAGACGCAGCACCTCCTCGGCCTGCGGACGCTGGGCCGCGTCGCGCAGCCGCAGATGGACGGAACCGGCACCCACGGACGCCTTCAGCTCGCCCTTCGTGCCCTCCGCGATCACCTTGCCCTTGTCGATGACCGCGATCCGGGACGCCAGCTGGTCCGCCTCGTCCAGGTACTGCGTGGTCAGCAGCACGGTCGTGCCCTGGGCGACCACCGCGCGCACGATGTCCCACACCTGGTTGCGGCTGCGCGGGTCGAGGCCGGTCGTCGGCTCGTCCAGGAACAGCAGGTCGGGGGTGTTGAGGATGGAAGCGGCGATGTCGATACGGCGCCGCATGCCGCCCGAGTAGTGCTTGACCTGCTTTCCGGCCGCCTCGCTCAGCCCGAAGGCCTCCAACAGCTGCCCGGCGCGCTGCCGGGCCGTCCGTTTGTCGTGGCCGAGGAGCCGGGCGAGCAGTACCAGGTTCTCGGTGCCGGTGAGGTCCTCGTCCACGGAGGCGTACTGCCCGGTCAGACTGACCCGGCCGCGTACCTCGTCGGCCTCCCGGACGACGTCGTGTCCGAAGACGTGCGCCTGGCCGCCGTCGGGCCGCAGCAGGGTGGCGAGCATCTTCACCGTGGTGGTCTTGCCGGCGCCGTTCGGGCCGAGGACGCCGTAGACCGTGCCGGCGGGCACGGCCAGGTCGACGCCGTCGACGGCCCGGGTCTCGCCGAACGTCTTCACCAGACCGGCGGTCTCGATCGCGAGGCCGGACGTCTGTGCGCTCATGTTGAGATCCTTCCGCGTACGGGGCCCGTGTCCGGGGCTACGCAAGGGGAGACCGTCGGGACCGCCGGAACTCATCGGTCGCCGCACGGGAAAACATGACTGCGTCGGCTGCTTCTGCGTCGGGCGAAGCGCGTCGGCGAGAACCCGTGCGGCCGTGCGGACTCCACGGTCTCTCCGATGCGGGTCGATCGCACCCCGATTTCACCCGCCCAGGAGGGAGGGAGCGCCAGCCCGGGATCGGCGAAACCGGGGGGACCGGGCCGGGACAGGACGGAGAGGGTGAGGGGTAGCGTCCCTCTCATGCATGCGATCACGATTCCCGAACCCGGTGGACCCGAGGCCCTGGTGTGGGACGAGGTCCCCGACCCGGTGCCCGGCGAGGGCGAAGTGCTCATCGACGTGGCGGCGAGCGCCGTGAACCGCGCCGACCTGCTGCAGCGGCAGGGCTTCTACGACCCACCGCCCGGCGCCTCCCCCTACCCCGGCCTGGAGTGTTCCGGCCGCGTCGCGGAGATCGGGCCCGGTGTGGCCGGGTGGAGCGTCGGCGACGAGGTGTGCGCGCTGCTCTCGGGCGGCGGCTACGCGGAGAAGGTCGTCGTCCCGGCCGGCCAGCTGCTGCCGGTCCCCAGCGGCCTCGACCTCCGCCAGGCCGCCGCGTTGCCCGAGGTGACCTGCACGGTCTGGTCCAACGTCTTCATGATTGCCCACCTGCGTCCCGGTGAGACGCTCCTCGTGCACGGCGGTTCCAGCGGCATCGGCACGATGGCCATCCAGCTCGCCAAGGCAGTCGGCGCGAAGGTCGCCGTCACGGCGGGCACCCAGGAGAAGCTGGAGCAGTGCGCCGCCCTGGGCGCGGACACCCTGATCAACTACCGCGACCAGGACTTCGTCGAGGAGGTCCGGGCGGCCACGGGCGGCAAGGGCGCGGACGTCGTCCTCGACAACATGGGCGCCAAGTACCTGGACCGCAACGTCCGGATCCTGGCCGCCAACGGCCGCCTCGCGATCATCGGTATGCAGGGCGGTATCAAGGGCGAGCTGAACATCGGAGCCCTCCTCGCCAAGCGGGCCGCGATCAGCGCCACCTCGCTGCGGGCCCGGCCCCAGGAGGAGAAGACGGCCATCGTCGCCGCCGTACGCGAACATGTCTGGCCCCTGATCGCCGGTGGCCATGTGCGCCCGGTCGTCGACCGCGAGATCCCCATGGACGACGCGGCCACGGCGCACCGGGTGCTGGAGGAGAGCGGCCACGTGGGCAAGGTGCTCCTGGTGGTGCCGTAGACGAGGCGGGGGCCGCGCGGGGCCACGGCTCGGCTCAGTGAGACGTCTCCGGTTCAGTCCCGCCGTATGCGTAACCCCACGAAGGCCAGTCCGAGGCCCATGCCCAGCAGGATGAGGCCGCTGCCGAGGGTGAATACCCGCAGTACGGGCTCCTCGACGGTCGCGGTGCCGTGACCGGGTGAGACGCCGGGGACGGGCAGGGCGGCGTTCTGGGACGGATCGGGGACGACGGTGGGGTCCGGGCGGTCCGGTCGTGGAGAGTGTCCTCCCGGGGGCGTGGAGACGTCGTCCTCCGGTTCCACGGGGCCGGCGTCCGCCCTGCCCGGCCTTTCCCGGCCCTCGCCCGCGCGGCTGCCGGCCCAGGAGTTCGCGGGGTCGGGCTCGGCCGCGTATACGGCCGGCACGGCCCCCGTCACCAGAACGACGAGCAGCCCCGCGACGAGAACCGGTCCCGTCACGCGCATCGAACGAAGCCAGGAAGCCACGCCCTCAGCGTCACACGCCCTGGGCAAGCCGGCATCCCGGCCCCGACGCGCCGCGAACGTGGGCACGTAAACGGTGGATCACCCTGCGTGGGGGGCACCAGGATGGTGAGGTGTAGGCGTGCGAGAGAATGGCGGCATGGAGATGCCGAGGAACGAACGGTCGCCCGAACAGCCCCAGATCCTGGTCGTGGGCCAGGACGGCATGGCCGTGGGCGGCGGCGGAGGCGACGAGGACTCCCGCGAGGTCCCGGTGACGGAGATGGTGGAACAACCGGCCAAGGTCATGCGCATCGGCAGCATGATCAAGCAGCTGCTCGAAGAGGTACGGGTCGCCCCCCTCGACGAGGCCAGCCGGGCCCGGTTGAAGGAGATCCACGCCAGCTCGGTCAAGGAACTGGAGGACGGCTTGGCGCCGGAGCTGGTGGAGGAGTTGGAGCGGCTCTCCCTGCCCTTCACCGACGAGGTGATCCCGAGCGACGCGGAACTGCGGGTCGCCCAGGCCCAGTTGGTCGGCTGGCTCGAAGGCCTCTTCCACGGGATCCAGACGACGCTGTTCGCCCAGCAGATGGCCGCCCGGGCCCAGTTGGAGCAGATGCGCCGCGCACTGCCGCCGGGCGTCGGTGGTCACGAGGGCGACGACGACCCGCGCACGGTCGGCCGCTCTGGCGGCCCGTACCTCTAGCCTCCGGGCAGTCCTCCGGCGAAACCCCCCACCACGTACGCAAAGGGCCCGGCACACCGAGTGCCGGGCCCTTCCTACGTCTGCGGCGGCGTCAGGTCGGGTTGCCCGTCGAGACCTTGAGGATGATCGAGGGCATGTCCTTGGGGTCGACGTCGTCGGAGGCCGCCGGGTACTGCTCCATGACCGTGCCCTCGCCGTACGTGTTCTCGTCGACCTTCTGGACGTCGTACTGCCAGCCGGCCGCCTGGAAGCACTTCTTCACCGAGTCGATGTTCTTGAAGGTGAAGTCCGGGAGCTCGATCTTGTCGGGGTCGTTGTACGACTCCACGGGCTCCGTGCACTCGGTCGACTCGATGACCTTCGACGTGTCCGGCCCCTTGTGGCCCTCGACCACGGTCGGCGAGGAGGACGCGGGCGCGCCGTCGTCGCCGCCCTCGGCCTCGGTGCCCGAGCCCAGGGTGAGCGCCGTGATCAGACCGCCGATCGCGAGGACCGACACGGCGACCGCGCCCACGATGACGCCCTTGTTGCTCTTCCCGCCCCCCGAACGCCCCGCCGACATGGAGGACTGCTGGGGTGCCAGGTTGTACGGCGGCGGGGTGGCCGAGCCCTGCTGTGGCGAGTACGCGGCGGTCTGCGGCGGCGTCTGGTAGCCGCCCTGCTGCGGGTAGCCGTAGGACGGGGCGGGCGTCGGCGGACCGTAACCGCCCGTCGAGGGCGGCTGGTACGGCGTCTGGACGCTGCCCGACTGCGGTGCGCCCGTGTGGTCGATCGGCGGGAAGACCGCTGAGGAGACCCCCGCGCCGCTGGCCGTCTGCACGCCCGGCACGATGCTCGGCGCGACGGGCTGGAGGGAGGCCGCGACCCGCAGGCACTCGTCCCGCATCGCCTCCGCGCTCGGGAACCGCTCGTTCGGGTTCTTCTTCAGCGCGCGGGCGATGATGGCGTCGACGGCCGGCGGCAGGGAGCGGTTGATCGAGGAGGGAGCGACCGGCTCCTCCTGGACGTGCGCGTACGCGATGGCCAGCGGTGAGTCCGCCTCGAACGGCAGCCGTCCGGTGGTCAGCTGGAAGAGCATGATGCCGACCGAGTACAGGTCGGAGCGGGCGTCCACGCCCCGGCCGAGGGCCTGCTCGGGCGAGAGGTACTGCGGGGTGCCGACGACCATGCCGGTCTGCGTCATCGACGTGACACCGGACTGCATGGCGCGGGCGATGCCGAAGTCCATGACCTTCACGACGTTGCGCTTGGTCATCATCACGTTGCCCGGCTTGATGTCCCGGTGGACCAGGCCCATCTCGTGGCTGATCTCCAGCGCCGCCAGAACGTCCGCGGTGATCTTCAGTGCCTTGTCGGAGGGCATGGCGCCCAGCTGGGCGACGTCCGCGTCGAGCACCGATCCGAGCGGCTTGCCCTCGATGTACTCCATGACGATGTACGGCATCGTCACGCCGTCGAGATCGTCCTCGCCGGTGTCGAAGACCGACACGATGTTCGTGTGGGTGAGCTTCGCCACGGCCTGCGCCTCACGGCGGAAACGCTCACGGAAGGCCTGTTCGCGGCCGAGGTCGGTGTGGAGTGTCTTGATAGCGACCTGTCGGTCGAGCACCGAGTCGTACGCGAGGTGGACGGAGGCCATGCCGCCCTCGCCGAGCAGGTCACGCAGTTGATAGCGGCCACCGGCTAGCGACCGCCCCGCGTACCGGCCCTGTGCGGCGTCCTGGCTCATCTTCCTGCGTCCCCCATCGGCGCGCGCGAAAGCAGCTGGCGTGGCTCCCGCGATCGGTGATCCCCGATGATTCCGGTGATCCTTTGTGCTATTCCCGGCCAAGTCTGCCGCAGGGCACTGACACGTCAAGCGCGGTGCCCGATCCGTGACCGTACGCGAAAGAAGCGTCGCGGAAGCGTTACAGGGGGCGTACGCCCGGTACACAGAACTTGCACGAGTGCGCGCGCTGCGGGTTTCATGGCCGATCGACCTTTGAATCCACCTTGAATCCGTCGTGAACCCGTCGCGCATCCAACCCGGACCGGCCACTTGCGTGAAGGCTGTAGCGTGGCCGACGGAGACCGTAACAAGTACCGCGCGGACCGCGGGCAGAAACGACGGCGAGGACTGATGGCACAGCAGCAGCGCTCTCAGGGCCCGTCCGACCCCGAGGCGACTGGCGGCGGCATGTCGGACGCGCCGGAGTTGTGGGGCAACGGCGGGCTCGTAGGCGACGGCCGGTACCGGATGACCCACAGACTCGGCCGGGGCGGTATGGCCGAGGTGTTCGCGGCCGAGGACGTACGTCTCGGCCGGACGGTCGCGGTCAAACTGCTCCGTTCCGACCTCGCCGAGGACCCCGTGTCCAAGGCCCGCTTCACGCGTGAGGCCCAGGCCGTGGCCGGCCTCAACCACCACTCGATCGTGGCGGTCTACGACTCCGGCGAGGACGTCGTGAACGGCACCCCCGTGCCGTACATCGTCATGGAGCTGGTCGAGGGCCGCACCATTCGGGACCTGCTGATCAACGCCGAGGCCCCGGGCCCCGAGCAGGCGCTGATCATCGTCTCCGGTGTGCTGGAGGCGCTCGCGTACTCGCACCAGCACGGCATCGTGCACCGTGACATCAAGCCGGCGAACGTCATCATCACCACCAACGGCGCGGTGAAGGTGATGGACTTCGGCATCGCCCGCGCCCTGCACGGCGCGTCGACGACGATGACGCAGACCGGCATGGTCATGGGCACGCCCCAGTACCTCTCCCCGGAGCAGGCGCTCGGCAAGGCCGTCGACCACCGCTCCGACCTGTACGCCACGGGCTGTCTGCTCTACGAACTCCTGGCGCTCAGGCCGCCGTTCATCGGCGAGACCCCGCTGTCGGTGGTCTACCAGCACGTCCAGGACATCCCGGTGCCGCCCTCCGAGACCTCGGAGGGGGCGGCGCCGCCGGAGCTCGACGGCCTGGTCATGCGCTCCCTCGCCAAGGACCCGGACGACCGGTTCCAGACGGCCGAGGAGATGCGCGGCCTCGTCCAGTACGGCCTGCAGATGCTGTACGACCAGGGCGGCCACACCGGCACCTGGAACACCGGGCCCGTCACCATGCACGAGGGCCGGCACACGCCGCCGGGCGGCATGTCCGGTACGGCCGTCATGTCGCATCCGGGGGAATCGGGCACCTCGCAGATCCCGCAGCCGATCCTGCCGGGGTACGGCGGCGGTGGCCGGGACGACGGCGGCTTCGAGGGGAACGGCAACCGGGGCAGCGGCCGCGGCAAGCTGTGGATCCTCGCCGTCCTCGCGGTGATCGCCATCGCGGCGGGTGTCGCACTGGCGCTGAACAACAAAGGCGGCACCGGTGGCGGAGACACCGACACCACGAAGTCTCCGTCGGCCTCGACGTCCAGCAAGGACAAGGACGCCAGCGAGTCGCCCAGCGAGGAGGCGACCGAGGAGCCCACGGACGACAGCACCGACTCGGACAACGGCGGCGGTTACACGCCGTCGTACCCACAGACGCCGAGCTTCAGCCAGTCGCCGACGCAGACCCAGCCGTCGGAGGAGCCGACGACCGAGGAGCCGACGACCGAGGAGCCGACACCTACGGACGACGGGGAGGAATCGCCCCCGCCGGAAGAGTCGCCCGATGACAGCAGTGGCGGCGGAGACGCGGGCGGCCTGCCGGGCGGCATCGGCGGCGAAGAGGGGTGACCCCGGTGCAGGGGGCGACCGGGGCGGACCTCGCCCGGGTCGCCCCCTTCGCTGTGCAGCGCGCTCCGCGTGGGCTCACTCCACGAACGCCTCACACACCGCGTCGTACTCCCGTGTCCACCACACCACCAGCGCCGAGGCCGCGGGGAACTGCGGGTCGGCGCGGGTGTCGCCGCGTTCGTAGCGCCAGCGCAGCATCCAGAAGTCGTTGAGCCGCTCCCACCACACGCGGTGCACGGCCGCCGCGAGCTCGGCCGGGGCGGCGCCCGCGGAACGCCGGTACGCGCGCGCGTACGAGCGCACTTTCGCCAGGTCCAGGGCGCCGACGGGACGTACGAAGAAGATCACCGCCGCCCGGACCGCCTCCTCCGCGCGCGGCTGCACACCGAGCCGGTCCCAGTCGAGGATCGCCGCCGGTACGTCCGGGACCTCGTCCCGATAGAGCACGTTGAAGGGGTGGAAGTCGCCGTGCACCCACCCCACCGAGCCACCCCTCGGCGGCCGCCGGTCCGCGTGGCGTTCCAGCAGTCGCCGCCGCTCCAGCAGTCGATGCCGGGCCAGCGCGTCGAACGGGTCGGCCGGGTGGTGACGGCGCACCCGGTCGAGCAGCTCGTCCATGAGGGCGAAGGTGCGGGCGGGATCGGCGCTCTCGGCGCCGACAGGCCCGGAGGCCCCGGACGCCCCAGAGGCCCCGACAGGCCCTCGCGTCTCCGGGGCCCGTCGTTGCGCCGGGATCAGCCGCTTCCGTACGGGCGAGCCCGTCTCCTGCGTCGGCATCACCCGCTCCAGGCAGGCGTGCACGACGCCCAGCAGCGCCCCCAGACGGGCGCACTGCCCGGGAGTGAGCTGGCCGCCGTGCCGGTGGCGCCCCTCGACCCACGGGTGCAGGGCGTAGGCGTGGCCGGCGACGACCGCCACCGTGCCGCCGTCCCGTCCGGTCAGCGGCGGGGCGACGGGAACCCCCAGATCGGCGAGGCGCTGGGTGGCCCGGTGCTGGCGCACGATCGCGGCCGGGTCGGCGGTCTCGGGGTCGAAGTGGTGCTTGAGGAAGTACCGGCCCCGGGTGGTGCGAAGTCGGTAGCCGCGATTGAGGAGCCCCTCGTCGACGGGTTCACAGGCCAGTACGGACCCGGCGGCGTACTGCTCCACAAGGGGGCCCAGAGGGGGCGTGTGGAGCACGGGGGGTGGTACAGATGAGCGCGGCACGCGCCAGATGTTAGGGCACGCGCCGCGCCGCTGACCTCATGCTTGTCACACACAGTCGTTACCGATCACAGAGTGCATAGATCCGAACTGTGGCTCGACGGGCAGACATGCGGGCCGGCCGATCGACGTGCCGGAGGCGGAACGGGGTGATCCCGTCGGCTGCACGGATGGAGCAACTTGCGCCACCGATCTCGCGGCCCGCCCCCGGCGGACTCTTCCCGTGGCCGGGGTGGCCGGGATAACGTGCCGGTGTTCCGGCCCCCTTGCCAGGCTGTAGCCAGTGCTGTGACCAGCAGCTGTTCCCGACGGACGCGAAACTACTTGGACCCCCTAGTACCGAATTAGTTGGAAATCCAAGGAAAATCGCAGGTCAGTAGGGGTTTCACAGGAATGTGGCGCACTGGGTAACGTGCCTTGTGCAGGGCGCTTGCCGGGGCACCTGTCACGTCTGTTCCCGGCCAAGGGCACCCACCCCGTGCACGGGCACCGGGATCAGGCGAGCCGCACTGGCCACCCGGCAACCCCGGGGGCCGGACCGACGGAGGAGCACACGTGACCGTGGAGAGCACTGCCGCGCGCAAGCCGCGACGCAGCGCCGCAGGCAAGACCGGCACCACCGGCAGCAAGGCGGCCGGCACCACCGGCACCAGGCGCGCCGCTGCCAAGAAGCCGACCGACGCCCAGCCCGAACTCGTTCAGCTGCTGACGCCCGAGGGCAAACGCGTCAAGAACGCCGAGTACGACCCGTTCGTCGCGGACATCACCGCCGACGAACTGCGCGGCCTGTACCGCGACATGGTGCTGACCCGTCGCTTCGACGCCGAGGCCACGTCCCTGCAGCGCCAGGGCGAGCTGGGCCTGTGGGCCTCGCTGCTCGGCCAGGAGGCCGCCCAGATCGGCTCCGGGCGGGCCACGCGCGAGGACGACTACGTCTTCCCGACCTACCGCGAGCACGGCGTCGCCTGGTGCCGCGGTGTCGACCCGACCAATCTGCTCGGCATGTTCCGCGGCGTGAACAACGGCGGCTGGGACCCGAACAGCAACAACTTCCACCTCTACACGATCGTCATCGGCTCCCAGACGCTGCACGCCACCGGCTACGCCATGGGCATCGCCAAGGACGGCGCCGACTCGGCGGTCATCGCCTATTTCGGTGACGGCGCCTCCAGCCAGGGCGACGTCGCCGAGGCCTTCACCTTCTCCGCGGTCTACAACGCGCCGGTCGTGTTCTTCTGCCAGAACAACCAGTGGGCCATCTCGGAACCCACGGAGAAGCAGACCCGCGTCCCGCTGTACCAGCGCGCCCAGGGCTTCGGCTTCCCGGGCGTCCGCGTCGACGGCAACGACGTCCTCGGCTGTCTCGCGGTCACCAAGTGGGCACTGGAGCGCGCCCGCCGGGGCGAGGGCCCCACCCTGGTCGAGGCGTACACCTACCGCATGGGCGCCCACACCACCTCCGACGACCCCACCCGCTACCGCCACGACGACGAGCGGGTGGCCTGGGAGGCCAAGGACCCGATCGCGCGTCTGCGCAGCCACCTCGAGTCCGAGACCGACACGAACGAGGAATTCTTCGCGGAACTCGAAGCGGAGAGCGAGGCGTTGGGAAGGCGAGTGCGCGAAGTGGTGCGTGCCATGCCCGACCCGGACCACTTCGCCATCTTCGAGAACGCGTACGCGGACGGACACGCGCTCGTGGACGAGGAGCGCGCCCAGTTCGCGGCGTACCAGGCGTCGTTCGCCGATGTGGACGAAGAGGAGGGCAAGTAGCGATGACCACGCAGACAGCCGCGCAGACGGCAGGACAGAGCGCCGGGCGCTCCGCTGTGAAGAACATGGCGATCGCCAAGGCGATCAACGAATCGCTGCGCACGGCCCTCGAAGCCGACCCCAAGGTCCTCGTCATGGGCGAGGACGTCGGCAAGCTCGGCGGTGTGTTCCGGGTGACGGACGGCCTCCAGAAGGACTTCGGTGAGGACCGGGTGATCGACACCCCGCTCGCCGAGTCCGGCATCGTGGGCACCGCCATCGGCATGGCCCTCCGGGGCTACCGCCCGGTGGTGGAGATCCAGTTCGACGGCTTCGTCTTTCCCGCGTACGACCAGATCGTCACCCAGCTCGCCAAGATGCACGCGCGCTCGCTGGGCAAGGTCAAGCTCCCCGTCGTCGTCCGCATCCCCTACGGCGGGGGCATCGGCGCGGTCGAGCACCACTCCGAGTCCCCGGAGGCGCTGTTCGCGCACGTGGCGGGCCTGAAGGTGGTCTCGCCGTCGAACGCGTCGGACGCCTACTGGATGATGCAGCAGGCCATCCAGAGCGACGACCCGGTGATCTTCTTCGAGCCCAAGCGGCGCTACTGGGACAAGGCCGAGGTCAACCCCGAGGCGATCCCCGGCCCGCTGCACAAGGCCCGCGTCGTCCGCGAGGGCACCGACCTCACGCTCGCCGCGTACGGCCCGATGGTGAAGCTCTGCCAGGAGGTCGCCGACGCGGCGGCCGAGGAGGGCAGGGCCCTGGAGGTCCTGGACCTGCGGTCGGTCTCCCCGCTGGACTTCGACTCCATCCAGGCGTCGGTGGAGCGGACGCGCCGCCTGATCGTGGTCCACGAGGCCCCGGTCTTCTTCGGCTCGGGCGCGGAGATCGCCGCCCGCGTCACCGAGCGGTGCTTCTACCACCTGGAGGCCCCCGTCCTCCGCGTCGGCGGATACCACGCCCCCTATCCGCCGGCCCGGCTGGAGGAGGAGTACCTGCCCAATCTGGACCGGGTGCTCGACGCCGTCGACCGCGCGCTGGCGTACTGAGGGAGAGGTCCGTGACGACGATGACAGACACGTCTCCGCGCGAGTTCAAGATGCCCGACGTGGGCGAGGGACTCACCGAGGCCGAGATCCTCAAGTGGTACGTCCAGCCCGGTGACACCGTCACCGACGGCCAGGTCGTCTGCGAGGTCGAGACGGCCAAGGCCGCCGTCGAACTGCCCATCCCGTACGACGGTGTCGTACGCGCACTGCACTTCCCCGAGGGCACCACGGTCGACGTCGGCACGTCGATCATCGCGGTGGACGTGGCGGGCGGAGCGGCCCCGGCCGCCGCCGACGAAGCCGCGCCCGCCCGGCAGGCGGCCGAGCCGGAGCCCGCGGCGAAGCCGGTGGCGGAGCGGGCGCCGAAGAAGCCCGAGGGCCGCAAGCCGGTCCTCGTGGGCTACGGCGTCGCCGAGTCCTCCACGAAGCGTCGCCCCCGCAGGGGCGTACCGGCCGCCGCCGCGCCGGCCGAGGACACGCTGTACGGCGCCTCGGCCCTCCAGTCCGTCCAGGGCGAGCTGAACGGACACGGACAGCGCGGGGCCACCGTCGCGCGTCCACTGGCGAAGCCGCCGGTCCGCAAGCTGGCCAAGGACCTCGGGGTGGACCTGGCGACGATCACCCCGTCCGGCCCGGACGGCATCATCACCCGCGAGGACGTCCACGCGGCGGCGGCCCCCGAGCCCGCGGCGGAGGCCCCCACGGCGCCGACGGCCCCCGTCGCACCCGCCGCGTCCACCACGGCCCTGGCGCCGGTGGCCTCGTACGGCGCGCGCGAGACCCGTGTGCCGGTCAAGGGTGTCCGGAAAGCGACGGCCGCGGCCATGGTCGGCTCGGCCTTCACCGCGCCGCACGTCACGGAGTTCGTGACCGTCGACGTGACCCGCACGATGAAGCTGGTCGAGGAGCTGAAGCAGGACAAGGAGCTGGCGGGCCTGCGGGTGAATCCGCTGCTCCTGATCGCCAAGGCCCTGCTGGTCGCGATCCGTCGCAACCCGGACATCAACGCCACCTGGGACGAGGCCGCCCAGGAGATCGTGGTCAAGCACTACGTGAACCTGGGCATCGCCGCGGCCACCCCGCGCGGTCTGATCGTCCCGAACATCAAGGACGCCCACGCGAAGACGCTGCCGGAGCTGGCTCAGTCGCTGGGCGAGTTGGTGTCGACGGCCAAGGAGGGCCGGACCTCCCCGGCCGCCATGCAGGGCGGCACGGTCACCATCACCAACGTCGGCGTCTTCGGCATCGACACCGGTACGCCCATCCTCAACCCCGGGGAGTCCGCGATCCTCGCGGTCGGCTCGATCAAGCTCCAGCCGTGGGTCCACAAGGGGAAGGTGAAGCCCCGCCAGGTGACGACCCTTGCCCTGAGCTTCGACCACCGGCTGGTGGACGGGGAGCTGGGGTCGAAGGTGCTGGCGGACGTGGCGGCGATCCTGGAACAGCCGAAAAGGTTGATCACTTGGGCGTGAGACTCCCGGCTGGGTAGGCTCGGCACACAGGGGCGCCGCAACTTCGGATTGCGACGCCCCTGTCCCATGCCCGCGCTCAGCGCTGGTGCAGCACGTACACCGGCGCCCCGTCCTCCGCCGCACCCACGGGCTGGATGCAGGCGTGCTTGCGCAGCAGCCGGAGGCATTCGTTCACGCGGTGCACCGACAGTCCCGTACGGGCCGCGATCGCTTCCAGCGGCTGCCGCAGCTCACCCTCCTCGACGAGCACCGGCGCGATCACCACGGCCACCGTCCATACGTCCGCCGTCACGGACAACCGTTCGCGCCAGTCGGCCAGCACGGACTCGGTGGTGGGGTGCGTCTCGAAGGCGGTGGCGGCGGGCGCCGGGTGCATGACGGCGAGGGCGTCGAGCCGGTTGGCGATGCGCTCCATCGCCTGGGCCATGGCCTGCTGGGCGGCGAGTCCGGCCCGCTGCATCTCGACCATGTGCTGCTGGGTTTGCAGCATGTGCTGCTGGGTTTGCAGCATGTGCTGTTGAGTTTGCAGCATGTGCTGTTGCGCGTCCCGCAGCTGCTCCTGCAGAGCGAGTGATTTCTGCTGCGCGACTGCCAGTTGCTCGTCCGCCTGGAGGTTGCGCTCCTCGAGCCGGACAATGGCTTCGGCGATCTGCTCGGGCATGGCGTACGCGATGGGTGTGCCGGGGCCGACGGGCTGGACCTCCGCCTCGTCCAGGGCGTAGGAGCCCTCTCGCTGAATGGTCTCGATCACCTCGGCGACCCACTGTTTGAAGGGTGCGCACTCTGCCTTGGTGCAGGCGCTGACGAGCAGGATCAGACCCTGGAGATCGATCAGATTCAGGTCTCGACGCCACTCTCTACCTGCGGGAACGCTGAGACCGTAAGCTCCAGTTACGGTCTCAAGAATGTCTCGGTGCCTCTCGGGGACATGATCCGCAAGAGCCTGTCGCGAGTTGGTGTGCCCCAACTGCTTGCAGACGTCCACCGCCGGGAACCAGTGCGTCCCGTCCGGCATGGTGAGTCGGCGTACGCGGGCTCCGGTGGCCGCGTACACGAAGTCGCCGGCGTCGATGGCGTCGTGCTGCGTCCGGGGGTCGGGTTGGTGCTTGCTGGGTTCGATCATGTGAACCACCTCCGCTGCGGAACGTACGGTGGCGGAAATCGAATATGCCAGCTGGGTTAGCCACATTCACTGGTGCGAGGTAAAGAATCCTGATCGGCTTGCGTCCAGAAACGCGAAGGGGGCCACCGCGGTGAGCGGTGGCCCCCTTCACATTCCTCCGAGAGGCCAGTGGCCGGTGGCCAGTGGCCCGTTGCCTAGAGGGTGGCGAAGCCGTAGTCCATCAGCTTCTTCACGTCCGCCATGCGCTTGGTCTCGTCGGTCGACGTGAGGACGGTGCCCACGATGGTCTTGCCGTTACGGGTCGCGGCGAAGACGAGGCAGTACTTGGACTGGGTACCGGAGCCGGTCTTGATGCCGATGGTGCCCTTCCAGCCGAGAAGCTTGTTGGTGTTCGACCACGTCGTGTTGCGAGTGCCACCGGTCTTGGTGATGGTCTTCGCGGTGTACGACTTCGTCGCCACGATCTTCTTGAACGTCGTGTTCTTCATGACGTTGCGCGCGAGCTTGGTGAGGTCACGCGGAGTCGAGGCGTTCGCGCCCTTGCTGATGCCGTCGAACGAGTCGAACTTCGTGTTCGTCATGCCGAGGCTCTTGGCCGTCGAGTTCATCTTGGCGATGAAGTTCTTGGTGCGGGCCGAGGTCGTCGAGCCGGAGCCGAACTTGTCGGCGAGTGCCATGGCGGCCTCGCAACCCGACTTCAGCATCATCCCGTGCAGCAGCTGACGGACGGTCACCTTGTCGCCGACGATCAGCCCCGCGGACGAGGCCTGGTTGTTGACGATGTAGTCGCTGTACTCCTTCTTGATCGTCACCTTGGCGTCGAGGTTCAGGTTCGCCTGCGACAGCACGACCTTGGCGGTCATGACCTTCGTGGTGGAGGCGGTGAGCCTCTTGGTGTCGGCGGCCTTGGTGAAGAGCGTCTTGCCGTTGGCGGCGTTCATCACGAACCCGCCCTTGGCGGTGATCGTGGGCTTCGCGGGAGCGGCCTGCGCGGGAGCGGAGGTGACCGCTCCGGTCGCGATCATCGCACCGGTGGTCACGGCGACTGCAGCGGCTCTGCGGACACGTACGCCCTTTATGGCGGTAATCAAGTCAAGTACCCCGATTGCGTCAAATGTCTGTGGAGCGCGGCCACTTGGGCTCCGGTTGCGGGCAAGCAGGGCCGCTTCTCGTGTGACAAGTGAGTAGCACAAAAGGTTGTGCTCCGGGTGAGGCGGGGATCAATTCGAGTCCATCTCACAGTCTTTTGACGGGTTCACAGTGGGTTCAGGGCGGGTTCGGGGCCGGGTTTCCGCGCGGGCGCGCCGTCCCGGATCGTGGACGAGGGCGGCAATGCGTACGTGTTGTATCTATGCTGTGGTCATGTCCTCCGCCCCGGCTCCCGCCTCCGCCGTGAAGCAGCCCCCCGCCGCCGACCGTGTCTACGCCCACGTCAAACAGGGTGTTCTGGAACGCCGTTACGAGGGCGGCACGCTGCTCACCGAGGGGGAGCTGGCCGAGGCGGTCGGTGTGTCCCGGACGCCGGTGCGGGAGGCCCTGCTGCGGCTGGAGGTCGAAGGGCTGATCAAGCTCTACCCGAAGAAGGGCGCCCTGGTGCTGCCCGTCTCCGCCCAGGAGATCGCGGATGTCGTGGAGACCCGGCAGCTCGTGGAGGAGCACGCGGTCCGCAAGACGGCCCCGGCCTCCCCGCAGCTGATCGAGCGGTTGGAGAGCCTGCTGGAGCGGCAGAAGGCGCAGGCGGCCGCCGGGGACCTGGCGGGCGCCGCGGTGACCGACCGCTGTTTCCACGCCGAGATCGTCCGCAGCGGGGGGAACGAGATCCTCTCCCGCCTCTACGACCAACTCCGGGACCGGCAGCTGCGGATGGGCGTAGCCGTGATGCACGCCCACCCCGACCGCATCACCAAGACGCTCACCGAGCACGAGGAGATCCTCCGGGCGCTGCGCGCGGGCGACGCGGAGGCGGCCGTGGCGCTCGTGCACCGGCACGTCAGCTGGTTCTCCATGCTGGCGAGGGGGGAGGTCCGTTGAGCCGGCCCGCCATATCGTCGTCCGCCGGGGCCCTGCCCGGGGATCCGCCCGGCGGCCGTCGCGCCCTCGCCGTCTGGGGTGTGGGTGTCTCCGTCTACTTCGTCGCCGTCATCTTCCGTACGTCGCTGGGCGTGGCCGGACTCGACGCCGCCGACCGCTTCCACGTGGGCGCCTCCGCCCTGTCGACCTTCTCGATCCTCCAGCTGCTGGTCTACGCGGGCATGCAGATACCCGTCGGCCTGCTGGTCGACCGGCTCGGCACCAAGAAGGTGCTGACCCTGGGCATCGTGCTGTTCACGGCCGGCCAGATCGGCTTCGCGCTGTCGCCGTCGTACGGCATGGCGCTGGCGTCGCGGGCGTTGCTGGGCTGCGGCGACGCGATGACGTTCATCAGTGTGCTGCGGCTGGGCAGCCGGTGGTTCCCGGCCCGGCGCGGACCGCTCGTCGCGCAGATGGCGGGCCTGGTCGGCATGGCGGGCAACCTGGTCTCGACGCTGCTGCTGGCGCGGCTGCTGCACGGGGTGGGCTGGACGGCGGCGTTCGCGGGAAGCTCGGTCGCCGGTCTGGTCGTGCTGGTCCTCACCCTGCTGTTCCTGAAGGACCACCCGGACGGGCACGAGCCGGAGCCGTTCCCGCACCACGGCGCCGCGTATGTGCGGCGGCAGATCGCGGCGTCCTGGCGGGAGCCCGGCACCCGGCTCGGCATGTGGGTGCACTTCACCACCCAGTTCCCGGCGATGGTGTTCCTGCTGCTGTGGGGGCTGCCGTTCCTGGTCCAGGCGCAGGGGCTCAGCAGGGGCACCGCCGGTGAACTGCTCACCCTCGTCGTCCTGTCCAACATGGTGGTCGGACTGGTGTACGGCCAGATCGTCGCCCGGCACCACGCCGCGCGGCTGCCGCTGGCCCTCGGGACGGTCCTCACGACGGCGGCGGTGTGGGCGACCACGATCCTCTACCCCGGCGAGCACGCCCCGATGTGGCTGCTGATCGTGCTCTGCGCGGTCCTCGGTGCCTGCGGTCCGGCTTCGATGCTCGGTTTCGACTTCGCCCGCCCGGCGAACCCGCCGGAGCGTCAGGGCACCGCCTCCGGAATCACCAACATGGGTGGTTTCGTCGCCTCCATGACGACCCTCTTCGCGGTCGGTGTCCTCCTGGACCTGACCGACGACGACTACGGCATCGCCTTCTCCGCCGTCTTCGTCCTCCAGGCGCTGGGCCTGAGTCAGATCCTCCGCCTGCGTGGCCGCGCGGCCCGCCGGGAGCGGGAACGGCTGGTGGCGAGCCGGGTGGAGACGGTGCACGTACCGGCGTAGGGCCCTGAGGTGATGGCCGGGGCGTCGGGGGCCCCGTGGCCCGGCGGCTAGTGCCGCGGCGGGCGACGTTCGCCCGTCGCGCAAACGTCGCCTGCCGCGGCGCTAGACGGTCACCGCGAACGCGCGCAGGATCGCCGCGATCAGGTGGGGGTCGCCCTCGGCCTTGATGCGGTCGGCGACGAGGTCGGCGGTGACGCGGCCGCAGGCGAGGCGGACGTAGGTCTCCCAGTCGAGCGTGAGGGTGGCGGCGGGGCCGAGGGCGGGAGCGGTCTCCAGCGTGCCGCGTCCCTGGATGTCCACGCGGACGGTGCGGATGAACTCCACCGGGCCGTGCACGTCGAAGACGACGGCCGAACTGCGCGGCGCCTGCGCGTCCTCCGCGACGACCTTCGGCAGCACGGACAGCAGCTCGTCACGGACGACGTGCGCGCCCGGCGAGTCCAGGTTCCCCGGCTGCCCCAGCGCGGCGCGCAGGTCCTGCTCGTGGACCCAGACGTCGAACGCGCGGTTCCGCATGGCCTGTTCGAGGGTCAGCTCCGTGCCGAGCGGGCCCCGCACCTTGTGGCTCGGATCCCTCGACTCGTTCCGCAGCTGGCGGTTGCGCCGGATGATCGTGTACTCCAGCTCGGAGGTCATCTCCGGCGCGGTGTGGTGACGGCGGGCGTCGACCTGCATCTCCATGTAGCGCTGGTGTTCGGTCCGTACGTGGTACAGGTCGCGCGGCAGGGTGTGGATCGGCCGAGGGTCGCCGAGCATCTCGCAGTCCAGGCCGATGACATGGGAGACCACATCGCGCACCGACCACCCCGGGCAGGGTGTCCGGCGGTTCCACTCGCCCTCCACGAGCGGCGACACCAGCTCGGATATCGCGTCCACGGAGTGGGTCCAGGCGTCGGCGTAGGGCTGAAGAGTGGGATGCAGACTCACGGAACGGGACCCCTCGGGCGGTCGGTACGTGTCAGTACGGTCGGTACGTGTCGGCTACGTGGGTGGTGGTCTTCAGTTGGGGGCGTCGGCGTTGACGGCGTTGAGTAGGTCGTCGGCGGCTGTCAGTGGGTGCTGTGAAACGTTAAGTTACGCTGCTGTGAGGCACCCCGGCAGTGCTTTCGTGTGACGATCGTAGGCCGGTGTGGACGGCTCGAATGCCAGGACGGTGGTACTGTGCGCGCCTCGCTCATCCAGATCGGCGTAGACGAGGACGAATCGATCGATTCGCGCAGGCGGCGGGTGGCCGCGCTGGTACGGGGCCAGGACGACGCCGATCTCGTCGTCCTCCCGGAGCTCTGGACCACCGGCGCCTTCGCGTTCGAATCCTTCGCCGAGGCGGCCGAACCCCTGGAAGGGCCGACGTACGAGGCGATGGCCAAGGCCGCGAGCGACACGGGCGTCTGGCTGCACGCGGGCTCGATCCCGGAGCGGGACCCTGACGGAACCCTCTACAACACCTCCCTCGTCTTCTCACCCTCCGGCGACCTCGCCGCCGCCTACCGCAAGATCCACCGCTTCGGCTTCGACAAGGGCGAGGCCGTGCTGATGGGCGCCGGCGCGGAGCTGGTGACGCTTCGCCTCCCGGACACGACCATCGGCATCGCCACCTGCTACGACCTGCGGTTCCCGGAGCTGTTCCGGGGCCTGGTCGACGCGGGCGCCGAGGTGTTCGTGCTGTCGGCGGGCTGGCCGGAGCGCCGACGCTCCCACTGGACGCTGCTGGCGCGGGCCCGTGCCGTGGAGAACCAGGCCTACGTCCTCGCCTGCGGAACGGCCGGTACGCACGCGGGGGTCCCCCAGGCCGGCCACTCGATCGTGGTCGACCCGTGGGGCGAGGTCCTGGCGGAGGCGGGCCCGGGCGAGGAGGTCCTCACGGTCGACCTCGACCCGACGAAGGTCGCGACCACGCGCGAGCAGTTCCCGGCGCTGAAGGACCGGCTGCTGGGGCTGGAGACACCGCGCCGCTGAGCCCGCGCGGCGTGCGCTCCGTCAGTCGTCGCCCCGCTCCCGCTCGGCCAGGTTGATCACGCACACCGTCACGGCGATCAGCAGGGCCGGGTCCGCGTCGTCCCGTACGACGTCGAGGCCGTAGGTCTCGCGGACCCGCAGCCACCTGCGGGAGATGTGCGCGAGGAGTTCGCCGTCGTACTCGATGACGAACTCACGGTCGAGGATCTTGCCGCTGACGTCGAGTTCGGTGCCGTCGGCCAGGGAGACCCGGAAGTGGTTGCGCAGCAGGGAGAGGCGTTTGCGGCGGACGGTGGCGAGGGGCTCGCCGCCGCGTTCGACGACCATCGTGTCGCGCACCGCGAACATCTTGCGGCGGATGTCGATCAGCACCTCCCCCCGGGTGTCCTTCAGCTCGAAGGTGTCCCGCAGCCGCATGGCCTTGCCGTCGACGAGGAAGGCCTTCCGGCCGTGCTCGTCCTCGATCCAGTAGTCGTCACCGATGCCGAGGAGCCGGTCGCGCACGAGGTATCTCATGCCTTCAGGCGTTCCCCGGCGCCCGTTCCGAAACGTCGTCCGTAGGCCGAAGAGCGCAGTGCGGCCTCCTGGCGACGCCGACCGGCGCGACGGATCGCGGCGGTCCCGAGTCCGCGCCGGAGGCCGGCGCCTGCTGTCGCGCGGTAGCTGACCAGGCTGCGGTCGGACCTGGACTTCCGGGCCCCGGGGGGCGTGGACCAGCAGGACCGGGGCGTGCCGGTCCGGCTCACGGAGTGTGGGACGGACCGACTGCCGCCGGCCCCGGTGGGATGGACCAGGGCGACAGGGCCGGGCCCGGGTCGGGGTCCGGCCTAGTAGCCCTGGTAGCCGCCGCGCTGGTGCCGGTCCTCGTCGATGACCGGGGCCGTGGGGGGCACCACGACCCGCTTCCGCTTGGCGATGCTGCTGAACGTCGCGACTCCGATGAGCCCGACGATCATGAAGATGATGCCGACCAGGTCGAGGTTGACCCCTTGCATGTCCCAGTCGGTGGCGAACGTGAGGATGGCCCCCACCGCGATCAGAATGATGCACCCGCCCAGGCCCATGAGTGTTCCTCCCTGTGTCCGGTTGGGTCGGCCGGTCGTTCCGGTCGTTCGGTCCTACCGGTTGACATCGGGTACCCGGACAGGCCGGTCCGTAACAGCAGTTGGGGGCGGGACGGGGCGGAGGCGGCCCGGGATCAGCCTTCCAGGAAGGCCGAGAGGGCGTTCGCCAGGAGGTAGGGGTCCTTCGCTCCGCACAGCTCGCGGACGCTGTGCATCGAGAGGATGGCAACGCCGATGTCGACGGTGCGGATGCCGTGCCGGGCGGCGGTGATGGGGCCGATGGTGGTGCCGCAGGGCATGGAGTTGTTGGAGACGAACGTCTGGTACGGCACCCCGGCCTTCTCACAGGCGGCGGCGAAGACGGCGCGCCCCGAACCGTCGGTGGCATAGCGGTTGTTGACGTTGACCTTCAGGAGCGGGCCGGCGTCCGCGCGCGGGTGGTGCGTCGGGTCGTGGCGCTCCGCGTAGTTGGGGTGGACGGCGTGGCCGGTGTCGGAGGACAGACAGACCGTCCCGGCGAAGGCCCGTGCCCGGTCCTCGTAGGAGCCGCCGCGCGCGAACACCGAGCGCTCCAGCACGCCGCCGAGCAGCGGGCCGTCCGCGCCGGTGTCGGACTGGGAGCCGTTCTCCTCGTGGTCGAAGGCGGCGAGGACGGGGATGTGGGGGAGGTCGTCACCCGAGCCGGCGACGGCGGCGAGTGCGGCCGTACCGGCGTGCACGGAGAGGAGGTTGTCCATGCGGGGACCGGCGAGCAGTTCGTTGTCGCGGCCCAGGTACGCGGGCGGTTCGACGGAGTGGGTCATCAGGTCCCAGCCGGTGACCTCGCCCGCGGGCAGACCCGCCTCCTCCTCCAGGAAGGCGATCAGATCGCCGTCGCGGACGTCGTCGCCGAGGCCCCAGACGGGCTGGAGGTGACGCTGCTTGTCGAGCTTGAGGCCCTCGGAGGAGACCGTCCGGTCGAGGTGGATGGCGAGTTGGGGGACGCGCAGGAGGGGTCTGTCGACGTTGACGAGGCGGCTGGTGCCGTCGCGCAGGGAGAGCCGGCCGGCGATGCCGAGGTCGCGGTCGAGCCAGGAGTTCATCAGCGGGCCGCCGTAGATCTCGACGGCGATCTGGCGCCAGCCGTGGGCGCCGCTGTCGGGGCGGGGCTTCACGCGCAGGTTGGGGGAGTCGGTGTGGGCACCGATGATGCGGAAGGGGGTGTGGGGGTGGGCGCCCTTCGGGACGTACCAGGCGATGATCGCGCCCCCGCGCAGCACGTACCGGCCGCCGAGCGAGCCGTCCCACGCGTCGGTCTCCGAGACCTGCCGGAAGCCTGCCTTCTCCAGCCGTTCCGCGGCGCTCGCCACCGCGTGGTACGGGGTCGGGCTGCTCGCCAGAAACGTCATGAGGTCGTCGGTGTGGCCGCGATCGAAGCGTGGGGGTGTGCGCATGGGGTTCACCTTAACGACGTACGAGGGCCCGCTCCCTGGGGACGGGAGCGGGCCCTCGTGGTGAGCGTGTGGAGGAGGGGCGGCCGGACGACCGGCAGGGGGCCTCCCGCCCCCCCGACCGGGTGCGGCCCGGGTGCGGCCCGGGGG
>NZ_JAVRFJ010000079.1:0-15298 GCF_031845845.1 Streptomyces gottesmaniae | reverse complement strand
GTCGCGGCTCACGGATCCGCGACCCCATGAACGAATGATGAACCCCACCCGGCGAATCACCTCCGGTGAATCACACCACGGGTCGACCGGTTCCTTTCAGCGCCTCGGGGGCTCCCCGAACAATTCCACCGCCGTACGGACGTCCGCCAGCCCCTTGGCCAGCGCGCTCACCGACCCGATCGAACCCGCGATCAGCAACAGCGACCGCCGCAACCGCGGCACCTCCGGCATCCCGGTGACGGCCATCGCCGCGAGCGCGGCCAGCTCGTCCTCCGCTATGCCGCGGTCGGGGAACTCCGCGGGATGCGCGGCCAGTTCACGACGCAGCCGGGACACGGCCGAGCTCAGCTCCGCCACTCTCGGATCCTTGTCACTGCCGGTCACTGGCCTCTGCCCCAAGCTCCGCAACACAGCCCTCTCCCCCCTCGCCCACGCCCTTGTGCACGAGCCGTGGCCGCGCACCCCGGGCGCGACCGTCCACCCCATGACGTCGGTCGGGCGCCGTGGGTGGCGCGGGCCAGTAAACGCCAATCGGTATGGCGAGCGCCACCACGGGGACCGAAATCGAGTCCCCGGGCATCGCAAAGACGTCACCCGGCCCGTGGGGCTGCACGGGACACCACGCCCGGTCGGGTATGCAGGGAGACATGACGCACCACCAGCCCCGGAAGAAGACGCCCGACGCGGCCCGCCCGCCCGACGCGAGCGAGGTCGTCGGACTGCTGCTGGCCGCCGGCGGCGGACGGCGCCTCGGCGGCCGTCCCAAGGCCCTGCTCACCCACCGCGGCCGCCCTCTGGTCGAACACGCGGTCGGCGTGCTGCGGGCGGCCGGCTGCGCGCGGATCCACGTGGTCCTCGGCGCCGAGTCCGCGACCGTACGCGCCCGGGCCGAGCTGGCCGGCTGCGTCCTGGTCGACAACCCGGACTGGGCCGAGGGCATGGGCTCGTCGCTGAGGGCCGGACTGGACTCCCTGACGGGGACGGGCGCGGGCGCCGCCCTGGTGTCGCTGGTGGACCAGCCGGGCATCGGGCCGGAGGCGGTGGCCCGGGTCTTCGCCGCCCATCGATCGACCGGATCGCTCGTGGCAGCCGCGTACGACGGTGTGCGGGGCCATCCCGTCCTGTTCGGCGCCGACCACTGGCCCGGCATCGCCGCGACCGCCACCGGCGACCGAGGCGCGCGCGCCTATCTGCGGGCGCACGGCGACACGATCACGCTCGTCGAGTGCGGGGACGTGGCGCGGCCCTACGACATCGACACCGAGGCCGACCTCGTCCACCTTGAGTGAACGGGGTGACACTCGGCGCCACCCTGCCTCGCTACGGAGAATCTCGACATCAACAAAACATTGAACTTCCACCATGAGGAAACTAGTATCCACTGTTCAGAAGCGCCCTACTCATCCAGGGGCGACCACAGCCCGACCCGGGTCGACTGACACCCGGTGCCACGCCCGCTGAAGGAAGTGACAGCTCATGTCCGCACCAGCGCCGTCCCCGCTGGCCATCGTCGACGCCGAGCCCCTGCCCCGCCAGGACGAGATCCTCACCCCCGCGGCCCTCGCCTTCGTGGCCGAGCTGCACCGCCGGTTCACCCCCCGGCGCGACGAGCTGCTGGCCCGCCGCGCGGAGCGGCGCGCCGAGATCGCCCGTACCTCCACCCTCGACTTCCTCCCGGAGACCGCCGCGATCCGCGCCGACGACTCCTGGAAGGTGGCCCCCTCCCCGGCCGCCCTGGACGACCGCCGTGTCGAGATCACCGGCCCCACCGACCGCAAGATGACGATCAACGCGCTGAACTCGGGGGCGAGGATCTGGCTCGCGGACTTCGAGGACGCCTCGGCGCCCACCTGGGAGAACGTGATCCTCGGCCAGGTGAACATGGCCGACGCGTACACGCGGAACATCGACTTCACCGACGAGCGCACCGGCAAGTCCTACGCGCTGCGCCCGAACGAGGAGCTGGCGACGGTCGTCATGCGCCCGCGCGGCTGGCACCTCGACGAGCGCCATCTCGTGGACGCCGACGGCACCGCGGTGCCCGGTGCGCTGGTCGACTTCGGCCTGTACTTCTTCCACAACGCCCAGCGGCTGCTGGACCTCGGCAAGGGCCCGTACTTCTACCTCCCGAAGACGGAGTCGCACCTGGAGGCCCGCCTCTGGAACGAGGTGTTCGTCTTCGCGCAGGACCACCTCGGCATCCCGCAGGGCACCGTCCGCGCCACCGTCCTCATCGAGACGATCACGGCCGCGTACGAGATGGAGGAGATCCTCTACGAACTCCGCGACCACGCCTCGGGGTTGAACGCGGGCCGCTGGGACTATCTCTTCTCCATCGTGAAGAACTTCCGTGACGGCGGCGCCAGGTTCGTCCTCCCGGACCGCAACGCGGTGACGATGACCGCCCCGTTCATGCGGGCGTACACCGAACTCCTCGTCCGCACCTGCCACAAGCGCGGCGCGCGCGCGATCGGCGGCATGGCCGCGTTCATCCCGTCGCGGCGCGACGAGGAGGTCAACAAGGTCGCGTTCGAGAAGGTCAAGGCCGACAAGGACCGCGAGGCGAACGACGGCTTCGACGGCTCCTGGGTGGCCCACCCCGACCTGGTCCCGATCGCCATGGCCTCCTTCGACGCCGTCCTCGGCGACAAGCCGAACCAGAAGGACCGCCTCCGCGAGGACGTCGACGTCAAGGCCGCCGATCTGATCGCCGTCGACTCCCTCGACGCCAGGCCGACGTACGCCGGACTCGTCAACGCCGTCCAGGTCGGCATCCGTTACATCGAGGCCTGGCTGCGCGGTCTCGGCGCCGTCGCCATCTTCAACCTGATGGAGGACGCGGCCACCGCCGAGATCTCCCGCTCCCAGATCTGGCAGTGGATCAACGCGGGCGTCGAGTTCGAGTACGACGGGAACACGGTGAAGGCGACCCCGGAGCTGGCCCGCGAGGTCGCCGCCCAGGAACTCGCCAACCTCCGGGCGGAGTTGGGCGAGGAGGCTTTCGCCGCCGGTCACTGGCAGCAGGCCCACGACCTCCTGCTGGAGGTCTCCCTCGACGAGGACTACGTCGACTTCCTGACCCTGCCGGCCTACGAGCAGCTCAAGGGCTGACCCGGCGGCCTACTCCGGCACGGCCTTGTCCGAGCTGTCCGAGCTGTCCGAGTGGCCCAGGGACCTTCCCGGGGCCACTCGGTCGCGTACGGCCTGCTTGACGGCGGTCGGCTCGGGGAAGCCCTGGTCACGGCGGTCCCAGACGACCTCGTCGTTGACGCGGACGACGAAGACGCCGCCCTTGCCGGGTTTGAGGGACAGCTCGGTCAGTTCGGTCTCGAAGGTCGTCAGCAGCTCCTGGGCCAGCCAGGCGGCACGGGGCAGCCAGCGGCACTGGGTGCAGTACTCGATCTCGACCCGCTGTGTCTGCGTCATCCCAGGTGCACCGACCAATCCTGTTCCGCCGCCGGTTTGCCGTGCAGGTCGGGGACCCGTTTCAGCCAGTTCGGTCGGCCTCGCTGTGTCTTCGCCGCGCGGAGGACCTCCTCGGCGGCGAGTTCCTCCCGGGTGGGGAAGTCGGTGGGGAGCCAGGCGGCGGAGGCGCGGACGCGCGCGTGGAGGTAACGCACATAGGCGTCGCGGACCTCGTCGGGCGAGGCGAAGCCGTCCTCGACGGGCAGCCAGCCGTCCGGGACCTCCGCGACGATCCGCCGCAGCAGGTCCTCGGTCACCTTCGGCGCGAGCTCGGCGTCGGCCGCGCGCACGTCGGGGGCGTAGTGGCCGAGGGCGTGGTGACGGAAGTCGTACGCCTTCGTGGGGTCCGAGGCGTCCCATCGGTGGTGGAAGACGAGGGCCGCGCCGTGGTCGATCAGCCAGAGGCGCGGGGGCGCGATGCCCAGCGTGGGCCAGATCATGAGGTTCGAACTGTGCACGGTGCGGTCGACGTTGACCGTGAGGGCGTCGAGCCAGATGATCCGCCCGGCTTCGAGCGGGTCGACGGGGAACTCGTTCGCGACGTCCGGGGTGAAGTCGGCGGCGCCCGGCAGATAGTCCATGCCGAGGTTGAGGCCGGCGCTCGCGGCGTGCAGTTCCCGCACCTCCTGGTGCGGCTCGCTTTCGGCGATCGCCGGGTCGAAGTGCGCGAGGACCAGCTCCGGGAACCGCAGGCCGAGCGCCCGCGCCAGCTCCCCGACGATCACCTCGGCGACCAACGCCTTGCGGCCCTGCGCCGAGCCGGTGAACTTGACGACGTAGGTGCCCAGGTCATCGGCCTCGACGACACCGGGGACGGAGCCGCCGGCACGCAGGGGGGCGACGTAGCGGGTCGCGGTGACCTCTCTCAACATCTTCCAGGGCCCCACAGCTCAGTTGCGTCCGGCACGAAGTGGACATGGTAACGGATATCTCGGCGCCGCTCCCCTTTTTTTGCTGACGTGCATTCCGGGCGAGCGGCAAGAAATTCCGCCGCCCGCCCGGCACTGATTCCGATATCGATGCACCCGGAATCATTCAGACTGCGTCACGCGGAACAATCACGGCTTCGGCGTGCAGCCGTTCTCGCTCTTGGTCTGGCATTCCGCCCAGTGCATCGAGGAAGTGATTCCGGTCAGCGTCCCCACACTCCCGACGAAGTACTGCTTGCAGTCGCCGCCCTCACGCCACTTCTCGATGAGGAACTTGCGGTATTCGACCATGGGCCGCGTGTAGCCGCGCTTCTTGGGGTCGACGACCATCTTGTTGGTCACCTTGACGCCCTTGGTGACACTCTTCGTCACCTCGTAGCCGGTCTTGGCCTCGACCTGGCCGATGCCCCAGCTCACGCTGCCGCCGGCCTCGGCCTTCCAGGTCGACGAGCGCGTGGTGCTCCTGGTCACCGAGATCGACAGGGTGGACTTGGAGGAGGAGCTGTTGTACTTGCTGCTCGTGGGGCCCGTCGCCTTGTAGGTGGGCGAGCCGTACTTCACCACCTTGTAGTAGGTGGAGGGCTGACAGGCCGCAGCGGCAGGGGTGGACATCGCCGGAATCATGGCGAGACTGCCGATGACGAGCGCGGCGCTCGTCGCCGTCGAGCCGAGGGCTCGCTTCATGGTCGTATTCATTTTTTCCCCGTTTTCTCTGACTGGCGCTACCCCTCAAGTGGCTGCGCCGACAGAGAGGAAACTAATCATGCGCGGCAGCCCGATCAAGCGAACTGCACGGAATTTCCGATGGCTTCCTCAGACAATCCTCAAATGCGCGCAGGAGAAACGGTGAGTGGGTTGCCCGTGGTTTTACCGCTCTGTCCGTTCTGCGAGCGGGGGTGAAAGGTCGACACGCGGGCGAATCGGGCGGACGGAGGGGGCGATGTGATGCCCGTCACAGGGTCGGTCGCGGCAAACGACCGGTCCTTCGGAACAGCGACGTCGATATCCGCGCAGCCGTCGACCCTCCCGTGGGGAGGGCGGGAGGGACGGCGCGGCCCCGCCCAGGCCGAAAGGCGCAGGCGGGGCCAAGGGCGGGGATCCCCAACGGGGGCGTGGGGATCACCGGCTCACAGCTTGGCACTGGATTCGGCCAGGCAACAGAGGTGTGACTGAAATCAGTCGCACCAGAAGGGCCTCGGCACAGGCGCCCGTCACCGCCGGGTCGGTGCGGCTCACACGGGAGGCCGCGGGGATCAGAGTGCGGCGCGGATGCTCTCCGCCGCAGTGGTCAGGGCCGCGACGATCTCCTGCACGCGTTCGGGCTCGTGGCGCACGCTCGGCATGGACACCGACACCGCGGCGACCGTGTCACCGTGGGAGTCGGTCACAGCGCGGCCGAGCGCGACCAGGCCGCGTTCGGACCGCTCCAGGTTGAGGGCCACGCCGCTGCGCCGGACCGCGCGGAGTTCGCCGCGCAGCTTGGCCAGGTCGGGGCGTTCCTCGGCCGGATGCGTGGGAGCGCTCGCGTACAGCGCGTCCAGTTCCTCGTCGGTGAGAGCCGCCAGCATGATCAGGCCCCCGGTCACCAGGTGCGCGGGGAACACCATGCCTTCGCGGTTTCCCACCCGCAGCGCCCGTGAGCATTCGACCGAGGCGATGAACCTCGCGGTGCGCCCGGTGCGGATGCTCAGGTTCGCGGTCTCGTCGAGGGTGTCGACCAGGGTGCGCAGCGGGCCGAGGGCCGCCGCCCGGAGGGCCGAGGCGTTCGAGTGCGACTGGGCCGCGATCTCCAGGACCGGGCCCACCCGGTAGCTGCGGTCCTCGTCCTGGACCGCGAAGTCGCGATAGACGAGCGTGGACAGCAGACGATGGGCGCTGGAGCGGGCCACTCCGATCCGGCCGGCGGCCTCCGAGACCGTGAGGGGCCCTTCGACCTGCAGAATGACCGCCAGCTGCAGGGCGTGGTCCACGCTCGTCACTCCGTACGGCGGCGGGCTCTTCATCGACTTGACCATGCGGACCACCTTGCCACGCTGTTCTGCTGAACAGAATCCGCTGTTCCGAGAGGCGTCGCGCGGAGCACGGTCTGCGTATGAACGAACTCAGCGACGGGGTCTCCCCCGGCTCGTCGGCCGCCGAGGACGGGCCGGACCAGCCGTCGGTGAGTCCCGCGCTCGAGGACCTCTGCCGCGGTTTCGAGAAGGCCCCGCTGGTGCCGCTGCGGACCCGGGTCGGGGACGTGATGCTCGAGCCCCCTCGGCGACCTCTTCGTCGTCCCGTCCCGGACCGGCGCTGTCGATCCGTTCGCAGGCGTCGCCCTCGGACTCGGGCTCCGGGGCACCGGGCCTGTTCCCGTTCAGTGACGCTCCGATCCTCTCCGAGCTCGCTCTGTTCCGCACCCACACCGAGGAGACCCACGCGTGAAGCTCGCAACCATCCGCCGCGAAGACCGGACCGCCGCCGTCCGGGTCGAGGGAGACTCGCTCATCGATCTCGGGCTGCCGGACGTGGGCGCGGTCCTGGCATCGCCCGGCGGTCTCGACACCGCGGCGCGCACCGACGGGGCTGTCCTGTCCGCCGCCGACGTGGTGTTCGCGCCCCTGGTGCCACGTCCCGGCAAGGTGATCTGCGTCGGGCTCAACTACCAGAACCACATCAAGGAGATGGGCCGCGAGCTGCCGGAGTACCCCACCCTCTTCGCCAAGTTCGCCGACACCCTCATCGGCGCCCACGACGACATCCACCGTCCCGTCGCGACCGAGCAGTTCGACTGGGAGGCCGAACTCGCCGTGGTCGTCGGCCGGCAGGTCCGGCGCGCCGACGAGAGGGAGGCCGAAGCCGCCGTCGCGGGCTTCACGGTGCTCAACGACATCACCTGCCGCGACTGGCAGTTCCGCACCCGCGAGTGGCTGCAGGGCAAGAACTGGGACTCCACGACCCCGCTCGGCCCTTACCTCGTGACGCCTGACGAGGTCGGCGGCCCACGCCCCGCGCTCGACGTCCGCTGCGCGGTGAACGGGCGGGTGATGCAGCAGGACAACACCGGCGACCTGCTGTTCGACCCGGTCGACCTGGTCCGCTACGTCTCCACGATGATCCGGCTGAGCCCCGGCGACATCATCGCCACCGGCACACCCGGCGGCGTCGGCCACGCCCGCAAGCCCCAGATCTTCCTGCGGGAGGGCGACACCGTGGTCACCGAGATCGACGGCCTGGGCCGCCTGGAGAACCGGGTGATCACCGAGGGGACGGCATGACGGACCTGCGGACGGCACTCGCCTGGGTCGCCGAAGGCACCGCCCTGTGCCGCAAGGCCGTCGCGGCGTTCGACGAAGCCTCGTACGGCGCGCCCTCGCTGCTGCCCGGCTGGAGCCGCAAGCACGTCGCGGCGCACCTGGCCGGAAACGCCGAGGCGCTCGGCAACCTGGTGCACTGGGCGCGCACCGGTGAGCGCACCCCCATGTACGGCTCCCCGGAACAGCGCGGCGCCGGCATCGAGTCAGGAGCGCGCCTGCCCGCGGACCGGCTCACCGCGTGGTTCGAGCGGTCCGCCCAGGCACTGCACGACGCCATGACCGAACTGACCGAGGCCCAGTGGCGCGCCGAGGTGGTCACCGCCCAGGGGCGCACGGTGCCGGCCTCCGACATCCCCTGGCTGCGTGCCAGGGAGGTCATGGTGCACGCCGTGGACCTCGACGCCGACGTGCGCTTCACGCACCTGCCGGAGGACTTCCTCGCCGCCCTGCGCGACGACATCGGCGCACGGCGCGGCGCCGGCACTCCCGCTGTGCTCGGCCCTCCCGCGGAGGTCACCGCGTATCTGGCGGGCCGTCCCCACCGGGGCGTGACCACCGTCGGCGGCTCCCCCGCCGAACCCCTGCCCCCCTGGCTGTGACGACCGAGGGAACGACATGAGCACGGAGGACAGTCCCCGCCCCGACGTCCTGGTCGTCGGCGGCGGGATCGGCGGACTCTCCACGGCCCTGGCACTCACCCGCCAGGGCCTGAGGGTGCGCCTGTACGAACAGGCCGCGGAGTTCGGCGAGGTCGGGGCCGGCCTGCAGCTCGCCCCCAACTGCACCCGTGTCCTCGACGACCACGGGCTCCTGGACCAGGCCGTCGCACTGGGCGTGCTGCCCGAGCGCATGGTGATGAAGGACGCCCTGGACGCCGAGGAGCTGACCCACCTCGACCTCGAAGATCTGGAACGCCGCTACGGCTCTCCGTACCTGGTGATCCACCGCAGCGACCTCCACGGCATCTTCCTGCGCGCCTGCCGCCGGGCGGGCGTGGACCTGATCGACGACGCCCGGTGCACCGCGTACGAGAACACAGCGGACGGAGCGCGGATCACCCTCGCCGACGGCACGACCGACGAGGCCGAGGTGGTCATCGCCGCCGACGGCCTGCACTCGGTGGCACGCCCGCTCCTCGTGGCCGACGAACCGGTCAACTCGGCGTACGTCTCCTACCGCGGCACGGTCTCCTTCGATCAGGTGCGCGCCCACGCGGTGCACGAGAAGGACGTCGTGGTCTACGTCGGACCGCGCTGCCACTTCGTGCAGTACCCGCTGCGCGGCGGCGAGATGTTCAACCAGGTCGCCGTCTTCGAGTCGCCCAAGGCCCTGGCAGGGGAGGAGGACTGGGGCACGCCCGACGAGCTCGACCGGGCCTTCGAGGGGACCTGCGCCCAGATCCGCCAGGGGCTGCCGCTGATGTGGCGTGACCGCAGGTGGCGGATGTACGACCGCGACCCGATCACGAACTGGGTGACCGGCCGCATCGCGCTGCTCGGTGACGCCGCGCATCCCCCGCTGCAGTACATGGCCCAGGGCGCCGTGATGGCCATCGAGGACGGCTGGGTGCTGGCCGAACACGTACGCGCCGGGCGCCCGCGGCGGACCGGGCACTCCTCCGGCGTCGACTGGGCGGCGGCCCTCGCCGCGTACGAGGCCGTCCGCGCGGAACACTGCCGCCGGGTGGTCCTCGCCGCCCGCGAGTGGGGCGGGCTGTGGCACCTCGACGGGATCGGGCGACTGCGGCGCAATGCCCTGCTGCGCTCGCGCGACCCGTACGACTACGGCTTCACCGACTGGGTCTACGGCCCCACGGCGCTGACCCCCGACCGGTTGCCGGACCTGTATCCGGCGCTCTCGCTGGACTCGGTGCGGGTCCCGCTGCCGTGACCCGCCCACGCGGCGCACCGGCCGCCGTGCATCAGGCGGGCGGTCGACCGCCGGGGCCGGGCGGTCGGCGGAACGGGTTGGGCAGCGGGCGGTAGCGCGCGGCCGCGCCGTCCGCTCCGGTCCATCTGAGCAGCAGATTCGTCTTGCCCGGCAGCGTGGGTGAGTCGAGCAGGTCGGCGACCTCCGGTACGTCGCCGTGGCGCTCCAGCTCTCGTCGTACGGCGGGCCAGGGGTCGACCGTCGGGTGGTGTTCGGTCATGGCCCCTGCGATCTCCAGGAGGTTGTTGACGAAGAGGCAGTAGACCAGCCGTTCCCAGCCTGCCGCGCGGGTGACGTCCGGGAGGAGCTTCACGCCCTCGGCGTCGCGGTAGACCGCCTGGACGGGGGTGCCCGAGGCGTCGCAGACGATGACGGTGTTCTGCAGGTGGGCCTCCAGCACGACGCCGTGGGCGTGGAACGCGGCGAGGGCCGGGGGGACGACCGCGCGCAGATACGCCTCCCACCAGGCCTCGGGATCGGCGGCGTGGGCCGACGGGTTGTCCGGGAAGGCCTCGGCGCTCTCGGTGAGGGCGGCGGCGAGGAGGGGGGTCGTGCCGTCGGGCGCGTGGCCGCCCAGGCCGTCCCGCACCAGAACCGCCAGTTCCTCGAAGGCGAAGGCGGCGGTGCGGTAGCCGCGGTCGCTCAGCCAGGCGCCCGGTGACCCGGCGAAGGCCTCCGTGACCGCCCGGTCGGTGCGGCGCAGCCTGAGCAGGTCGTGCCGCCACAGCCGACGGATGTCGTTGGTGATCCGCACGTCGAGGCTGAACTTCAGGAAGAGGTCGGAGGCGGGAGCGCGCCCGGTCACCGGCTCGCTCGTGGACGGGGCCTCGCGCGCACCCTCGTGCCCGCCCTCGCGTACGGCCTCGGACAGGTACACGGTGCGGATCGCCGCCGTGGGCCACGCCGCGCCCGCCGTCCGGCCCAGCCGCAGGAGGCGGCCGTCCGCGAACGCCTCGGCCAACTCACCACCCACCAGGTCGAGTTGCCAGGGGTGTGCCGGGAGGAGCCGATAGCCGGGCGGGGCCGAGCCCAGTGCGTCGAGAGCGGCGGTGTCGCCCTCCTCGACGACCGCGTCCTCGCGGACCCCGAGGAGGACCAGCGGGAAGTGGGCGTACGCCTCCGGCGCGTACGGCAGCCAGGCGGTGACCGGGCCGCCGCCGCGGGCCTTGGGGGCGGGGTGGTACGGATGGCCGGTGATCAGGGACTGTTCGGAGCGCCGGTACGCGTCCTCGGGCACCGGGGCCTGGGCGCGCGCGGCGAGCAGGGCGGCCACGGCCTCGCGGCTGTCCAGCATCTCGGCGGGCAGTTCGGAGTTGGCGAGGCCGGTGAGGGCGCGGAGTTCCTCGGCGACGAGTTTGACGAGGTCGGTGTGGGTGAGAGCGTGCCAGACACCCTCGGTGCGCACCTCGGGGTGGGTGGGGCGGCGGCTGCCGCGCACCCGCAGGAGACGGCCGCTGCCCCTGAGGCGGTGCACCCCTGCCGACGGCTCGGCCGGCTCTCCCGCTTCCCGCAGAAGACAGTTGAGCAGCGGTGCGGCGGCGTGGGCGTCGGCGGCGGCGCCGATGCTGTCGCGGGGCGGGTTGGCGTCCACGGGGTCCATTCGTTCCTTACGGTGCACTCGTGATCAGTATGTCTGCCCCTCACGCTCCGTCGCGAAGCAGCCATGCGGCGTCCGGCCGCGCTGCCTTGATGCGTCGCGGCGGAGGCGGAGGGGCAGTGGTCGTACGCCGACGTTCGAACAGACCTCCCTGCCGCCACCCGTACCCGCCGGACACCGCCCCCGCACCCGAGGAGCCCCTCCGTGGCCCGTCACCCCCTGATCGACGCCGACGCCGAGGCCGCGCTCGGCGCCGAGTTGGGCACCGTACGCCCTGATCTGACACTGCCCCACACGACCGCGCTGCCGGGCGCCCGGGCGGCCGTGCTGTCCCGGCTGTGGCGGGGTCTCGTCCACGAGCCGCTGCCCTGGGTGGTCCGTCGGGACACGGCCGGAGGGGACGGGGTCACGCTCCACCTCGCCGACGGCCGCCGGCTGCACGGCCCGGCCGTCGACCCGTACGGCACCGCCGCGCAGGTCGAGGAGGTGTGGCTCGACGAGCGGGCGTACCGTCGCCCGGCGCGGCTGATGACCGCCCTTGCCGTTCCGCACAGCGCCGCCTTCGCCGCCGAACTCGACCACAGCGTGGCCTCGCTGGCCCTGTCACGCGCCAACCGGGCCGGGTCGGTGGCCACCTTGGCGGACTCGCCCCCGAGGGCGGGCTGGACGTGGGAGCAGGCGATCGTCGACGGGCATCCCTTCCACCCCAACTGCCGTTCGCGGCCGGGCTTCTCGGCGGGCGACCAGCTCGCCTACGGGCCGGAGCACCGGCAGGTGGTGCAGCTGGGGCTGGCGCCCGTCGAGGACGCGCTGGTCGTCGGGGAGTGGCCGAAGTCGCTGCGGGACGGCGGCCGGGTGCTGGTCCCGGTGCATCCGTGGCAGGCGGCCCATGTCCTCAAGTGCCCCCTGGGGGAGGTGATCGAGGCGCATCCGCTGATGTCCCTGCGCACCCTCGCCCTCGCGGACGGCGGGCCGCACGTCAAGACCGCGCTGAGCGCCCGGCTGACCTCCTCCGTGCGGGACATCTCCGTCTACTCGATCGAGACCTCGGCGATCGTGTCGGACTTCATGGCCGAGGTCGCGACCCGCACCGAGGGACTGCTGCACGTGACCCGCACGCTCGGCGCGGTCACCGCCGGTTCGCCGGATCTCGCGGCGGTGCTGCGCGAATCGCCGGACACGTACGCGGACACGGCGGCCGGCGAACGGGTCCTGCCGGTGGCCGCGCTGGCGACGACCGAGCTGCCGCGGTCGCCGTCCTGGCTGGCGGACTTCACCCGGCTCGCGCTCACGGTCTCCCTCCGGCTGCTCGACCTGGGCGTGGCCCTGGAGGCGCACGGTCAGAACCTCCTGGTGGTCCTGTCCCCGTCGGGTGCCCCCCGCCGTCTCGTCTACCGCGACCTCGCGGACATCCGGGTCAGCCCCGCACGCCTCGCCCGGCACGGCATCGCGGCCCCGGCCATGTCCGGCCGCATCATCACGGACGACGCGACCACGCTGCGGCGCAAGCTGTTCGGCGCCCTGATCACGGGCACGCTCGGCGCGACGGCCGGTTCGACGCCCGTCCTGCGCGAGGCGCTCGCCACCGCCGTACGGGACCTGCCGCGCACCGCGGATCTGGTCACGTTGCTGGAGGGGCCGGTACCGACGAAGGCGTTGACGCTGATGCGACTTTCGCCGGAGCGGCCCGGCGACATCTGGGCGGAGGTGCCGAGTCCGCTGCGGTGAGCCGCTCGGTGAATCGCTCGGTGAACGGCTCGTCAACAGGGGGTCTCGTTTTGAAGCGCGGCCCTCCGGATCAATAGGATCCGCCGATGATCACAAGACAACGGCTGGCAGCAGGGGTGTTCGCCCTGCTCGCCGCCCTGACGGCCGGGATCGCGGTCCCGTCCACGGCCGTCGCCGACGAGACCACGGCCACCGCGCCCAAGGTCAACCTCCTGCTGGACGTCAGCGGTTCGATGCGGGCGAAGGACATCGACGGCCAGTCCCGCATGGCCGCGGCGAAGCAGGCGTTCAACGAGGTGCTGGACGCCACCCCCGAGGAGGTTCAGCTCGGCATCCGCACGCTGGGCGCCAACTACCCGGGCGACGACCGGAAGACGGGCTGCAAGGACACCGCGCAGCTCTACCCGGTGGGACCGCTGGACCGCACCGAGGCGAAGACGGCGGTGGCCACGCTCGCGCCGACCGGCTGGACCCCGATCGGCCCGGCGCTGCTGAAGGCGGCCGACGACCTGGAGGGCGGCGAGGGCACCAAACGCATCGTGCTGATCAGCGACGGCGAGGACACCTGCGCCCCGCTCGACCCGTGCGAGGTGGCCCGCGAGATCGCGGCGAAGGGTATCGGCCTGACCATCGACACGCTCGGCCTGGTCCCGAACGCCAAGATGCGGCTGCAGCTGAGCTGCATCGCCGAGGCGACCGGCGGCACCTACACCTCGATCGAGCACCGCGACGAACTCACCGACCGGGTCAACCAGTTGGTCGACCGGGCCGCCGACCCCGTGGTCGTGCCCAAGGCCGTGGAGGGCGCCGAGGCTTGCGCGCAGGCACCCACGCTCACGTCCGGTCTCTACACGGACCGCGGGGAGTTCGGCCAACAGCGCTGGTACCGCGTGGACGTGAAGCCGGGTCAGGAACTGCGGGCCTCGGTGAGCGTCGCGGCGGACCGTGACGTCAACCCGGACTACGGGGTGCTGCTGCGCGCCGTGACCACCAAGAACCGCGAGATCGTACGCGGCGAGGCGGCCGGCACGGGCCGTACCGACGTCATCTCGACCGGTCTGCGCCATCCGAAGCCCGAGGCCGAGGACGAGGACGAGGAGGACGTCGCCGAGACCGTGTGCCTCCAGGTGACCCACTCCTACTCACCCGCCGGCGGCGTGAAGACGACGCCCGGGCTGCCGCTGGAGATCACCGTCGACGTCGTGGACGGCCCCGACCAGGCCGCCGACGTGGCCTCCTTCGGCCTCGGCCGTGGCTGGTGGCTGCTCGGTGTGCTGGTGCTCGTCGGGTTCCTGGCGGGTGTGCTGTGGGGCTGGCTCTCGCGCTGGCGGGTCGCGGTCTGGAGGACCAACTAATGCGTATTGCACGTGTGTTGAGCGCTGCCCTGCTGACGCTGGGCCTGGCCGTCTCCCCGGCCGTGGCGGACTCCACGCCCTCCGCGAGCCCCTCGGACGGCGGTGACGCGCCCACCGAGGCGGGCACCTCCTTCCGTACGGCCACGGAGTTCGAGCAGGGGCAGACCGCGACGGCGAGCGCCTCGACCGGTGACTACCTGTACTGGTCGTTCCCGGCCGACGCGGGGCAGCGGCCCACCGTCCGGGCGAGCGTCAAGCTCCCCGAGGGGGCCGAGTCCTCCTCGACCTGGCAGATCGACGTGTACGACGGACTGCGGCGCCGCCAGGCGTGCCAGTACGGCGCGCAGACGCGGACCGTCGCGGCCGGGGCCGGCTCCGTCGAGCTGTCCTGCACGCTGCGTACGGTCCGCGCCTGGTCGGAGGAGTGGGCCGACGACCCGCTGCCCGGCACGTACTACCTGCGGCTCACCACGACCCGGCTGGCCACGGCCGACCTGGGTCTGCCGGTCGGCACCGAGGTCGAGGTCGATTCCAAGGACATCGGCGGTTCGGCGGCGGTCGACGGCTCGCTGGCCCAGCCGTTGGTGCCGGGGATCGCCGTCACCTCCCGGCAGGAGGACGACGAGGACTCCTCGGCCGAGGCCGTCCTCTCCTCCCTCGAACCCGACGACGGGTGGGCCTCCGGCTGGTGGAGCGACCGCTGGGTATGGACGGCGCTGGGCGCGGCGCTGGCCGCGCTGGCGGGAATCGGCGGTTACACGCTGACTCGGGGTTCGGGCCGACCGCGGCACGTGCCACCGCCGAGTGCCTGACGCCTCGCCAAAGGCCCGCCGGACGACGTGGGTTCGGCGGGCCCGGCACAGGAAGGCGGCGGTGGAAGCGCCGTCGCCCGGCTGCAGCCGAGGGGGCTTCTCGCGCGGTTCCCCGCGCCCCTGAAAGATCAGGCCCCGCGGGCCGAGAAGCAAGGGGCGTAGCCCCTGCTTCTCAGGGGCGCGGGGA
>NZ_JAVRFJ010000078.1:0-15370 GCF_031845845.1 Streptomyces gottesmaniae | reverse complement strand
CGGCCCGCCCCACCGCTGCGCCCGCACCCGCCCCACCCCCGCGCCCCAGCCCCGCAGCCTCACCCCCACCCCTCCGCCCTCTCCCCCCAACCCCCCGCGCCCCCCTCCCCCGACCATCAACCCACCTTCCCCGGCAGCTCACACACCGCGACCCCCCGCTCCCACAGGCTCCCCAGGATCAGTCGTCCCTCGGTCACACAGGCGCTCGTCACCATGCGGAACCGGGAACGGCGGTCGACCAGGGTGTGGACGACGTGCCCCTCGTCGTCGACCGCGACGACCCCGGCGAACCCCAGGGGCCGGAACGGCGCCCGTACCGCCACCCGGCTCGCGGCGCTCCGCACGGCCGGGCTCGCGCGGTGCAGGCGGTCGAGGGCGCCGATGCGCGGGCCGGCCAACGCCACCCACAGCAAGCCGCCCTCCTGGTCGCGCCACATGTTGTCGGGCGTGCCCGGCAGGTCCTCGACGAAGGGCTCGCTCGTGCCGGCCCCGGCCCCCGTGAGGCGGACACGGGTCAGCCGGCGGGCGCCCGTCTCCGCGAGCACGAGGAACGACTCGTCGGCCCAGAGCGCGAGGCCGTTGGCGAACTGGAGTCCCTCCAGGACGACTTCGGGTGTGCCCGCGCCCGGCGCGAGGCGCAGCAGCCGTCCGGTCCCGGTGTGTTCGACGATGTCGCCGATCCACTGATGGAGGGGGTAGCGGCGGCTGGAGACCGTGAAGTACACCGTCCCGTCGGAGAGGGCCACGGCATTGCTGCAGAACCGCAGCCGCTCACCGCGCACCTCGTCGGCGAGCACCCGGACCGTGCCGTCGCCGGTCGTGACCCGCAGCAGCCCCCGCTCGGCGTCACACACCAACAGGTCGCCGTCCGGGAGGAGTTCGAGGCCGAGGGGCCTGCCACCGGTCTCGGCGAGCGTCTCGACCCGGGCCCGCCCCGGCTCCGCGAGCCCGTCCACGCGCAGGACCCGGCCGTCCTCGACCCCGGTCAGCACCCGCCCGCGCTCGTCGGCGACGACGTCCTCGGGCCCGCGCCCGCCGATCCCGACGTAGGCCCGGGGCACCAGTGCGCCGTGTGGGTCCGTCCTGTCCGCCGCGCCCGTCATGTCCGCCTCCCGGAGGTCCGCCCGATCGCCCGCACCGGTCCATCCTGGCAGCGTGCCGGGCCGCCCACATGTCCTCGGGTTAAGTTGGCCGTCACCGACCAGGGAGACCGCCGTGCCCACCCGTGCCCGCCTGCTGTACGTCACCGACCTCGCCTATCCGGCCCGGGGGCGGCGCTACGGCGACGAGGACATCGTCCTCACCTCCCGGCTGCGCGCGGAGTTCGACATCGCCCTGTGCCACCCGCTGGACGCGGCGGCGCTGATGGACCGCTTCGACGCGGTCGTGGTGCGCAACAGCGGACCCGTCCTGCACTACCAGGAGGCGTACGACGCCTTCCGTGAGCGGGCGACGGCTCTCGGGACCCGCGTCTACAACCCGCTGACGGGCCGCGCCGACATGGTCGGCAAGCAGTACCTGCTGGACCTCACCCGCGCCGGGTACCCGGTCATCCCCACCGTCGACCGGCCCGAGGACCTGCGGCTGCTGCCGGAGTCCGGCTCGTACGCGGTGAAGCCGAAGGCCGGCGCGGACTCCCTCGGCCTGCGCTTCTCGACCGGCCCCGAGCTGGCCGGTCTGACCTGGGGCGACGTCCTCGTCCAGCCACGCGTCGACTTCCGCCACGAGGTGTCCTTCTACTACGTCGACGACACCTTCCAGTACGCCCTGTACGCACCCGACCCCGACCGCCGCTGGGTCCTGGAACCCTACGAGGCCGCCGAGACCGACCTCGCCTTCGCCCGGCGCTTCATCGACTGGAACACCCTCGACCACGGCATCCAGCGCGTGGACGCCTGCCGCACCCGGTCCGGCGACCTGCTCCTGGTGGAGCTGGAGGACCTCAACCCGTACCTCTCGCTGGACCGCGTCCCGGAGCGGGTCCGGGACGCCTTCGTCACCGCCATGACGCGATCACTGCACGACTTCCTGGGCGCCGCCGGCGGCTGAACGGCGGAAGGGGCCGCACGCCGAGACGTACGGCCCCACGAAACCGTCACCTACGCGCACTCACCGATGGCTGAACCACGCCATCGCCGGCAGCGCCCTGTCGTCGTACCCGAACAGCGCCTGGTTCTCCCAACCGTTGCCGGACGCCGCGTCCGTCGGGTCCCAGCCGTTGCCCGCGACGGCGGTCCACGTCGACTCCCAGTAGAAGATCCCGAGGCCGCGGCCGTTCGGGACGGCTTCGACGATGCTCGCGATGTCCTTCATCCACCGCGTCTGACCGGCGGTCGTGGCCGGGTAGCCGGACACCAGCTCGCTCGACAGGTCGATGATGTTCTCGTGCGAGTCCTCGCTGTCCAGCCGGAACGGGTAGGCCGTCTCGGCGACGAACACCGGCTTGGCGTAGCGGGATGCCGCGTCGTCCAACGTGGTCTGGAAGTCCGCGAGCGTGCCGTGCCAGTAGCCGTAGTACGACAGGCCGATGACATCGAACTTCACGCCGTTGGAGACCGCGCTGTCGAACCACCAGCGGGTGCCGGACAGGTCACCGCCCTTGGCGAGGTGCAGCGCCACCCGGGTGGAGGAGTTGACCGCCTTGACCGCGTCGTAGCCGGAGTTGAGCAGACCGGCGAGCTGCGACCAGTTGGAGGTGGAGCCGGCCGACCACAGCATGCCGCCGTTGATCTCGTTGCCGACCTGGACCATGTCGGCGGTGGTGCCCTGGGACTTGAGGGCGTTGAGGACGTCGTAGGTGTGGTTGTAGACGTCCGTCCTCAGCTGGCTGTAGGAGTGCCCGGTCCACGGGGACGGCACGGTCTGCGCGCCCGGGTCGGCCCAGGTGTCCGAGTAGTGGAAGTCGACCAGCAGCTTCATGCCCTGCGCCTTGACGCGCTTGGCGGCGGCGAGCACGCGCGTCTTGTTGTTGTAGCCGTCGGCGGGGTTCACCCAGACCTTGACGCGCGCGTAGTTCTGTCCCGCTCCCTTGAGGATGGCGAGCGCGTCGCCGGTGGTGCCGGAGCTGTTCTTGTAGACGCCGCCCTTGGCCTCGCTCTTGATGAGCGACGACACGTCGGAGCCCTTGATGGACAGGCCGGTCGTACCGGACGTGAAGGTCAGGTCGTCGACGTTGATCCAGTTCCCGGCGGCCGCGTCGGAGTTGATGCTGATGGTGCACTGGTTGTTGGTCACCGCGATGGACGTGACGATCCGGATCCAGCCGCTGGAGGAGACCGGGATGTCGGTGCGCTGCTCGGCGCTGCCGCAGTTCTTCAGCGCGAGGTAGGCGGAGTTCTGGCCGCCGCCGGAACGCACCCAGGCGGTGAGCTTGTAGTTTCCGTTGGTCAGGCCGGACAGGTACTGGTACGTCTCCACCTTGTACGCGGAGGACGACCAGTGGGTCAGACGGTGACTGCCGCCGTGGCCACCGGACTCGGTGAACGAGGCGGCGTTCTGTCCGCCGGCCGAGTACGTCGACCAGCCGGCCGGCGTCGCGGTCCCGGTCCCGTCGGACTCGAAGCCTCCGTTGGTGAGCGTGGAGGCGGCGTGCGCCGAGGTGGCGGGCACGGTGGTGAGCGCCAGACCTGCGAACAGCGGTATGAGCAGGGCCCTGAGGGCGCGTCTCGCGTGGAACATCGTCGTCCCTTCGACGAAGGTGGGGAGCCTGGTGGTGCGGTGCTGTGGCGGCGCCGCGCCCGAAGGCCGTGGGCGCGGCGCCGCCGGGACCGACCGGATGTCCCCAGAGATCCGGTCGGCGTCGGGGGTGACCCGGGGCCGGGAAGCGGCCTCGGGCGGGGAGCGGCGGCGGTCATTCGTACGGCTCGGTGACCGGTCGCCGCCCACAGCTGATGATCAGGCGTCGAGACGTACGACCCTGACCGCGCCGGCGGGGACGACGAGTCGGCCCGCCGCGCGTTCGCCGGTGAGGAGTTCGGTGCCGGCCGTGTCCAGCGGCACCTTCGCGTCGAGCGCGGTGTGGTTGATCGCGAAGAGGAAGTCGCCCGACTCCCCTGCCCGGCGCACCACTTCGACGTCGCGGGGCAGGTCGGCGCGGGGTGCGATGCCCGCGTCGTCGGCGGCCCAGCCGAGGAGCGCGTCGAGGCCGTGTGCGTCGAGGCGGGTCGACACGTACCAGGCGGAGCCCTCGCCGAGCCGGTGCCGGGTGACGGCGGGCCGGTCGGCGGCCAGACCGTCGGCGTAGGTCCACACGGGCTCGGCGCCGCGCGTCACCACGAACTCGGTCCACACGTCGCCGGTGAGTTCGGAGCCGTCGGGGCCGGTGATGCGGACGCTCTCCCCGCCGAGCAGCGGCGAGAACTCCTCCACGGTCAGGCCGAGCACGTCCCGCAGGGCGCCGGGGTAGGGGCCCTCGTGGACGGCGTCGTGCTCGTCGACGATTCCCGAGAAGTAGGAGACGACGAGGGTGCCGCCGTTCTCGACGTACGCCTTGAGGTTGTGCCCCGCGGTTTCGGTCATCAGGTACAGCGCGGGGACGACGACAAGGGGATAGGCCGACAAGTCGGCTTCCGGGTGGGCGAAGTCGACCGTGAGGTGGCGGTCGTAGAGGGCCTCGTAGAAGGCGTCGGCGCGTTCGCGGGCCTCGTGGTCCTCGCTGGGGCGCCAGGCGAGGTTCTGCGCCCACCAGGAGTGCCAGTCCCACAGGACGGCCACGTCGGCGACGGTCCGGCTGCCGCGGATCTGGCTCAGCGAGTCGAGGGAGGCGCCCAGTTCGACGACCTCGCGCCACACGCGCGACTCGGTGCCGGCCTGCGGCAGCATCGCCGAGTGGAACTTCTCGGCGCCGCGCCGGGACTGCCGCCACTGGAAGAACATGGCGCCGTCGGAGCCGCGTGCCACATGGGCGAGGGAGTTGCGGGCCATCTGGCCTGGGGCCTTGGCGGGGTTGCGGGCCTGCCAGTTGACGCCCGAGGTGGAGTGCTCCAGGAGCAGCCAGGGGGCGCCGCCGCCGACCGAGCGGGTGAGGTCGGCGGCCATCGCGAGGTTGACGTGGGTGCGACGGCCGTCGGTGATCAGGTAGTGGTCGTTGGTGACGAGGTCGACCTCGCGGCCCCAGGCCCAGTAGTCCAGGGAGTCGCACTGGCTGAGCGCGGCCATGAAGTTGGTGGTCACCGGGATGCCGGGCGTGAGCCGGTGCAGGATGTCCCGTTCGGCGACGAAGTTCTCGCGGATCGTCTCGTCGGCGAACCTCTTGTAGTCGAGGGCCTGCCCGGGATTGCCCACCGTGGGGGTCACGCGTGGTGGGTTGATCTGCGCGAAGTCGGTGTAGTGCTGGCCCCAGAAGGCGGTGCCCCAGGCCTCGTTGACCGCCGCGACGTCACCGTACGTCCGCTCCAGCCAGCGGCGGAAGTGCGCGGCGCAGGAGTCGCAGTAGCAGGCGGAGACGGGGACGCCGTACTCGTTGTGGACGTGCCACAGGGCGAGCGCCGGGTGGTCGGCGTAGCGTTCGGCGAGCCTGGTGGTGATGTTCGCGGCGGCGGCCCGGTAGTCGGCGTTGCTGTGGCAGATGGCGCCGCGCGAGCCGAACTCGTACCGGGTGCCGTCGGCGGCCACGGGCAGCGCCTCGGGGTGCTCACGGTAGAACCAGACCGGCGGGACGACGGTGGGGGTGCCGAGGTCGACGCGGATGCCGTTCTCGTGGAGCAGGTCGAGCAGACGGTCGAGCCACGCGAAGTCGTAGGTGCCCCGTGAGGTCTCCAGCAGGGCCCAGGAGAAGATGCCCACACTCACCATCGTGACGCCGGCCTCGCGCATCAGCCGGACGTCCTCGTGCCAGACGGTTTCCGGCCACTGCTCGGGGTTGTAGTCCCCACCGAAGGCGAGCCTGGTCAGGCCCGTGGGGGTGGTCTCCGGCATGGATCTCTCCCGTTTTGTCGATCATCTGGGAACGTGCACACACAGCGGCGGCGGTGCGAGCCCAACATAACCGCACAGCAACAACCATTGACAAGTGTCCGGGATGTTTCTCTACTGTGAACGCTCACAGACGCACTGCCTGTGAACGCTCACAGCGCATGGCATGGTCTTCGCAGCAGGCGAGGACCCAGGTCAGGGGAGAACGATCCATGCCCAACATCACGAAGCACCGGCGCTTTGTGGCCACTGCCGTCGCCGTCACGCTCGGCGCCACCACACTCGCCGCCTGCGGCGGGTCCGACGACGACAGCGAGGCCCAGTCGGGGCCGGCGAAGCTGACGTACTGGACCTGGACGCCGGGCATGGACAAGGTCGTGGACCTGTGGAACAAGGGTCCCGGCAAGGAGCAGCAGATCACCGTCACGGTGAAGAAGCAGGCCTCCGGCGACACGCTGGTCACCAAGATCCTCACCGCGCACAAGGCGGGCAAGGGCCCGGACCTGGTGCAGGCCGAGTACCAGGCACTGCCGACCCTGGTCAGCAACGACGCGGTCGCCGACATCGCGAGCGAGGCGGGCGACGCGAAGAGCAAGTTCGCCACCGGTGTCTGGCAGCAGACCACGCTGGGCTCCGACGCCGTCTACGCGATACCCCAGGACATCGGACCGATGATGTTCTACTACCGCGAGGACCTCTTCGAGAAGTACGGCCTCACCGTCCCGAAGACCTGGGACGAGTTCGCCGAGACCGCGCGCAAGCTGAAGAAGGAGGACGCGGACGTCGACCTGACGACGTTCTCCGCGAACGACTCCGGTCTCTTCGCCGGTCTCGCCCAGCAGGCAGGCGCCAAGTGGTGGACCACCGAGGGCCAGAAGTGGAAGGTCGGCATCGACGACGTGGCCACGCAGCGGGTCGCCGACTTCTGGGGCGGCCTGGTGAAGGAGGGCGCCATCGACAACCAGCCGATGTACACCCCGGCCTGGAACAAGGCGCTCAACACCGGCAAGCAGATCGCCTGGGTCAGCGCCGTGTGGGCGCCGGGCACGCTGACCACGGCCGCGCCCGAGACCGAGGGCAAGTGGAAGGTGGCGCCGCTGCCCCAGTGGTCGGCCTCCGAGAACACCACCGGCAGCTGGGGCGGCTCCTCCACCGCCGTCACCACCGACTCCGAGAACAAGGGAGCCGCCGCGAAGTTCGCCACCTGGCTGAACACCGACCCCGAGGCGCTGACCGCGCTGGCGAAGGAGGGCGGCATCTACCCCGCCGCCACGACCGCGCAGACCAGTGACGCGTTCGCCGAGCCGCCGGCCTTCTTCTCCAACCAGGCCGACTTCTACACCGTGGCCTCCGAGATCGCGAAGACGACCGCGCCCTCCGCGTGGGGTCCGAACGTGAACGTCGCGTACACCACCTTCAAGGACGCGTTCGGCGCCGCCGCGAAGAACAAGACGGACTTCGGTGCCGCCCTGAAGACGATGCAGGACGACACCGTCGCCGACATGAAGAAGCAGGGCTTCGAGGTCGCCGAGTGACGACGGCACGCCGGAGGTCGTACGGGGTCAAGGGGGCCCCGTACGCCTTCCTTCTCCCCGCCACGATCCTGTTCGGCCTCTTCTTCGCGCTCCCGATCGGTTACGCGGTCTGGCTCAGCCTGCACAAGGTGCAGGTCAAGGGCCTCGGCCTCGGCTCGGGCGCACGAAGCGAAGTGTGGGCGGGCTTCGAGAACTACGCCGACGCGCTGACCGACTCCGAGCTGCTCGACGGCGCCCTGCGCGTCCTCGGCTACGGCGCGATCGTGGTCCCGGTCATGCTCGGTCTGGCCCTGGTCTTCGCCCTGATGCTGGACAGCGACAAGGTGCGCCTCGCCCCCTTCACCCGGCTGGCGATCTTCCTGCCGTACGCCGTCCCGGGCGTCGTGGCGGCCCTGCTCTGGGGCTTCCTCTACCTCCCGGACGTCAGCCCCTTCTACTTCGTGCTGGAGAAGCTGGGCCTGCCGCAGCCGGATCTGCTGGACGGCGGCGGCCTGTACGCGGCGCTGTCGAACATCGCGGTGTGGGGCGGCACCGGCTTCAACATGATCGTCATCTACACCTCGCTCCAGGCGATCCCCGCCGAGGTGTACGAGGCGGCCAAGCTGGACGGCGCGACACCTCTGCAGACCGCGCTGAAGATCAAGATCCCGATGGTGGCGCCCTCGCTGGTGCTGACCTTCTTCTTCTCGATCATCGCCACGCTCCAGGTGTTCAGCGAGCCGACCACCCTCAAGCCCCTCACCAACTCGGTCTCCACCACGTGGAGTCCGCTGATGAAGGTGCACCGGGACGCCTTCGGCGAGGGCGACATCTACTCGGCGGCCGCCGGCGCGGTGATCATCGCCATGGCGACCCTGGTCCTCTCCTTCGGGTTCCTGAGGGCCGCGAACTCCCGTCAGAAGCAGGAGGCAGCACGATGAGTTCTCTTGCCGTACGCAAGGCGGCCCCGGCGGCGGGGACGACCCCGGGAACCGCCCAGGGACCGCCGCTGCGCCGCCGCATCGCGCTCGTCCCGACGCTCACCCTGCTGCTCGGCGCGATCTACTGCCTCCTCCCCGTCGCCTGGGTGCTGATCGCGGCCACCAAGTCGGGCAGCGAGCTGTTCAGCACGTTCACCTTCCTGCCGGGCAGCGGCTTCGCGGACAACCTGTCCGACCTGAACGCCTACCGCGACGGCATCTACTGGCAGTGGATGGGCAACTCCGCCCTGTACGCGGGCCTCGGCGCCCTCCTCTCCACGGCCGTCTCCGCGATCAGCGGCTACGCGCTGGCGATCTACCGCTTCCGGGGCCGCGAGGCGGTCTTCAACGTGCTGATGGCGGGCGTGCTGATGCCGCCGGTGATCCTGGCGATCCCGCAGTACCTGCTGATGGCGAAGGCCGACCTGGCGGACAGCTACTGGTCGGTACTGCTGCCCCTGGTCCTCTCCCCGTACGGCGTGTACCTGGCACGGATCTACGCCGCCGCCGCCGTCCCCGCCGACGTGGTGGAGGCCGGGCGGGTGGACGGCGCGAGCGAGTGGCGGATCTTCACCCGGATCGCGCTGCCGATGATGGTGCCGGGGCTGGTGACGGTCTTCCTGTTCCAGTTCGTGGCGGTCTGGAACAACTTCCTGCTGCCGTACATCATGCTCAGCGACGACGAGAAGTTCCCGATCACCCTGGGCCTGTTCACGCTCCTCGAACAGGGCGCGAACACGCCGGCGCTCTACACCCTGGTGATCACGGGAGCCCTGCTCGCGGTGGGCCCGCTGATCGCGCTCTTCCTGGTCATCCAGCGGTTCTGGAGCCTCGATCTGCTGTCCGGAGCCGTAAAGTCATGACCATGAGCAACACGGGGGGCAGGCGCAAACCGCCGACCATTCACGACGTGGCGCGCGAGGCGGGAGTCTCCAGGGGAACCGTCTCACGCGTGCTCAACGGCGGTCACTACGTCAGCCCGACGGCAGCCGAGGCGGTCAACGCCGCGATCCGCAAGACGGGTTACGTCGTGAACCGGCACGCCCGCTCGCTGATCACGGGCCGTTCCGACTCGATCGGCTTCCTGCTCACGGAACCGCAGGAGAAACTCTTCGAGGACCCCAACTTCAATGTTCTCCTGCGGTGTTGCACCCAGGCGCTGGCCGCGCACGACATCCCGCTGCTGCTGATGGTGGCCGGTACGGAGGACGAACGGCGCCGGATAACGCGGTACATCACGGCGGGCCACGTCGACGGTGTGCTGGTGGTCTCCAGCCACTCCGCGGACCCGGTCGCCCAGGAGCTGCGCGAGGCGGGCATCCCCCTCGTCCAGTGCGGCAAGCCCATGGCTCCCGGCTCCAAGGTGAGTTACGTGGCCGCCGACGACCGCGACGGCGCCCGTGACATGGTGCGTCATCTGCTGTCGCTGGGCCGCCGCCGGATCGGGGTCGTGACCGGTCCGCTGGACTCGCCCGGCGGTGTCGACCGCCTCGCCGGCTACAAGGAGGTGCTCACCGAGGCGGGTGTCGAGATCGACGAGCGGCTCATCGCCTCAGGCGACTACAGCCGGGCGAGCGGCGAGGCGGGCACCGACCTGCTGCTGGAGCGGGCCCCCGACATGGACGCCGTGTTCGTGGCCTCCGACCTGATGGCGCAGGGCGCCCTCGCGGCGCTGCGCCGGGCGGGCCGCCGGGTCCCCGAGGACGTGTCCGTGGGCGGCTTCGACGACTCGGCCGCGGCGACGGAGTCCGTCCCCGCCCTCACCACCATCCGCCAGCCCTACGACCGGATCAGCAACGAGATGGTGCGGGTCCTGCTGGCGCAGATCGGCGGCGAGGCCCCGGCCGCCGTGATCCTGCCGACGGAACTGGTGCGGCGGGAGTCGACGTGATGCCGCGCGGGCCGAGGCACGGGAGCCTCGGGCCGCGCCACCGTCCGCCCTCGCGCGCAGGTCCGCGCCGCGCGCGGCAAGAAGCCGGGGCCGCCGTCATCACCCGAACGGTCGTCCGAAGATCGCGTGGTCACCGGGGTCAGTACGCCGACTCGGGGGTACTCGACGGGCACCGGCCCCGGATCCGGTTGGACACTGGAGTGCGGCCGGGGTGTGCCGACGGACGAGACCAGGACACGACTGCCATGAACAGCGACAGCAACCACGGGGACGCGGAGAACGTCGTCTCCAGCCATTCCGTCTTCGGCGCGCCCTGCTGGGTGAGCCTCACCAGCCGGGATCTGCCGGCCACGGAGGACTTCTACGCCGCCGTGCTGGGCTGGCAGTGGCGTACCGCCAAGCTCGGCGACCACTTCCGGATCGCGCTGGCCGACGGTGTGCCGGTCGCCGGGATCGCCGGGGTGGCCTCCCTGTGGCAGATGGCGGTCGCCTGGACCCCGTACTTCGCCGTGTCGGACGCCGACGCGGCGGCCTCCCGGGCCAGGGAGCGCGGCGGGACGGTCGCGGTGGGCCCCCTGTCCTTCCCGCCCGGCCGCGCCGCCCTGCTGGCGGACCGGCACGGCGCCTCCTTCGGGATCTGGGAGGGCGCGCTCTTCACGGACTGGGAGACCTGGCGCAAGGCCGCCCCGGCCTTCATCCGGCTGCACACCCGGGACGCCTTCGACGCGGCGATCTTCTACGGCGAGGTCCTTGAGTGGGCCACCGAGAAGCCCGGCTGCTGCGAGGTGCGCTACGAGGCGAACGAGGTGGTGCTGCGCAGCGAGGGCGAGGTGGTGGCCCGGATCAGCTCCGGCGCGCTGGAGGCCGCTCCCGATCCCACGATCCGCCCGCACTGGCAGGTGCACTTCTCCGTCTCCGACGTGGCGGACCGTGTCGAGGCCGCCCAGCACCACGGCGGCACGATCCTCACCCAGGACGCGCACGAGGCGGTGCTGCGGGACCCCGACGGCGCCCAGTTCACGATCACGTCGCGCGGCGAGCGCTGAGCGCGCCGGCCGAGGATCAGACGGTCCTGGAGGGCCGTGACAGCAGCATCAGCCCCCGCGCCTCGACGGTGATCTCGGCGCCCGCCTTGTGCTCGGACTCGTCCGGGACCCCGTCGGGCTCCGCGGTGGTGTCGACGCGGGTCGTCCAGCGCTCGCCGTAGGCGGTGCCGGGCAGCCGGAAGACCCTGGGTTCCCAGTGGCTGTTCAGCAGGAGCAGGAAGGAGTCGTCGACGACGGGGTCGCCTCGGTGGTCGCGTTCGGCGATGGCGTCGCCGTTGAGGAACACGGCCACCGCGTGGGCGTCGGAGCGGTCCCAGTCGGCGTCGGTCATCTCGCGGGCGTCCGGCCGCAGCCACACCAGGTCGGACAGTGGCTGGTCCGCGCGGGTGGGTGTGTCGCCGTGGAAGAAGCGGCGGCGGCGCAGCACCGGGTGGGCGGCGCGCAGGGCGATGAGGTCGCGGGTGAAGGCGAGCAGCGCGCGACGTTCGTCGTCGAGCCGCCAGTCGAGCCAGGAGACCTCGTTGTCCTGGCAGTAGGCGTTGTTGTTGCCCCGCTGGGTGCGGCCGGACTCGTCGCCGTGGCAGATCATCGGGATGCCCTGGGACAGCAGCAGTGTGGCGAGCAGATTGCGCTGCTGCCGGGCACGGAGGGCCAGGACCCGCGAGTCCTTGGTGGGTCCCTCAGCTCCGCAGTTCCAGGAGCGGTTGACGCTCTCGCCGTCCCGGTTGCCCTCGCCGTTGGCCTCGTTGTGCTTGTCGTTGTAGGAGACCAGGTCGCGCAGGGTGAAACCGTCGTGCGCGGTGACGAAGTTGACGCTCGCGCGCGGGCGGCGCCGACTGTGCTCGTAGAGGTCGGCGGAGCCGGTCAGCCGGGACGCGAACTCGCCGAGCATATGGGGACGGCCCCGCCAGAAGTCCCGTACGGAGTCGCGGTACTTGCCGTTCCACTCGGACCACAGGGGCGGGAAGTTGCCGACCTGGTAGCCGCCCTCGCCGACGTCCCAGGGTTCGGCGATGAGCTTGACCCTGCTGATCACGGGGTCCTGCTGGATCAGGTCGAAGAACGCCGAGAGGCGGTCCACCTCGTGGAACTGCCGGGCCAGGGTGGCGGCCAGGTCGAAGCGGAAGCCGTCGACGTGCATCTCGGTGACCCAGTACCGCAGCGAGTCCATGATCAGTTGCAGGACGTACGGGTGCCGCATCAGGAGGCTGTTCCCGGTGCCGGTGGTGTCGTAGTAGTGGGCCCAGTCGCCGTCCACCAGGCGGTAGTAGGAGCTGTTGTCGATGCCGCGGAAGGAGAGGGTGGGCCCCTTCTCGTTGCCCTCGGCGGTGTGGTTGTAGACCACGTCGAGGATCACTTCGAGGCCGGCCGCGTGCAGGGCCTTGACCATCGACTTGAACTCGGTGACCTGCTGGCCTCGGGTGCCGTGGGCGGCGTAGTCGTTGTGGGGCGCGAAGTAGCCGATGGTGTTGTAGCCCCAGTAGTTGGCGAGGCCCCGGTCCTGGAGGACGCCGTCCTGCACGAACTGGTGGACCGGCATCAGCTCGATCGCGGTCACGCCCAGCGAGGTGAGGTGCTCGACGACGGCGGGGTGGGCCAGACCGGCGTAGGTGCCGCGCAGTTCGGGGGACACGTCGGGGTGGGTGCGGGTGAGGCCGCGGACGTGCGCCTCGTAGATGACGGTGTCGGCGTACGGCCGTCGGGGCGGGCGGTCGTCCCCCCAGTCGAAGAACGGGTCGGTGACGACGCCGAGCATGGTGTGCCCGGCACTGTCGGCGCCGGGTTCGTAGAGGGAGGGGTGGTTGTCCACCTGCCCGTCGACAGCCGTGGTGTACGGGTCGAGCAGCAGTTTCGCCGGATCGCAGCGGTGGCCGGCGGCGGGGTCCCAGGGGCCGTGCACCCGGTAGCCGTAGCGCTGCCCCGGACCGACGCCGGGGAGTCTGCCGTGCCAGACGAAGCCGTCGACCTCGGTGAGCGGGACGGCGCGATGGCGGCCCGCGTCGTCCACGAGGACGAGGTCGACGCGGTCGGCGACCTCGCTGAAGAGCGCGAAGTTGGTGCCGGTGCCGTCGTAGGAGGCACCCAGCGGGTAGGGGTGCCCGCTCCACACGGGCACCCCTCTGCGGTCCGGCCGCACGGTCACCGCGCGTCTTCGCGGGTGTCCGACGCCTCGCCGCCGGGCGAACCGGCGAGGGCCGCGACGGGCATCTCGCGGGGCACCTGGAGCACCTCGCGCAGGGCCGGCTCGGGCGCCGACGGCACCAGGGGCGCGCTCTGGTCGACGGGGGCCCGCTGGGTGAACCAGATGACCGTGCTGCCGATGTCCGTGGAGCAGCAGCCCCAGCCGTCGCTGAGCGCGGCGATACGGGTCAGGCAGGGGCGCAACTCCCGGTCCGGGCGCAGCTCTCGGTCGTTCTCGGCCACCGCCGAGATGAGGTGCTGACCGTTCCACCACATCTCGATCGACGTGTTCTTGTCCGTGGCGTGCTCCTCGATGGCGTGCAGGAGCAGTTCGGCGCTGTGGCAGACGGGCTGGACGAGGGTCTCCAGGTCCCAGAACCGGAGGTGAGCGGCCAGGATGCGGCTGACCTGTTCGACCCGCTCCGGACTGACTTCCACGTCGAGGTGGTAGTAGCGAGGCACTGCGGTCTTCATCGTCGTTGGCTCCTCACCGGCGAAGCTCTCCGCCTCGCGTTCACGAAGCGTGAGCACCGATCACTTCTGAGTCAGCTCCCAGAGTGGGAGGGCTACGCCATTCGTGCAACACGAGCGACGCCTGAGGTGGTTGAAGAGCCAACAAGACGCCGGGTGGTTGCCCGTGCACCATGAGTGAAGGCATCGGCTCCCCTGAGGCGCCGATGCCCCTCCACGCACGACCTCCCCCGGGAAGCGTGCTCCGCCGAGAGTGCCGGGAGGGACCAGCACATGCTGCTGCCCGCCAAGAACGAGGTGGCCAGACATCTGCGGCGCTACCGCACCTGGGAACGCGTGATGCTCGCGTCCCCGACCGACCGCGCGGCCCGGGACAGTTTCGAGGCCTCGGGCTACACGCTGTGCGTCCTGATGGGCAAACGCTGTGCCCGCGAGGCCGTGGCGGCCGCCGAGCGCTATCTGCAGACGAGTCTGCCCGCCTATCTCCAGGAGCAGGGCGACCGCCCTCAGCAGGAACCCACCGGAAAGACCCGTAAGGACCGGGCCGGCAAGGACCGGAGCCGCAAGGACCGGAGCGGCAAGGCGGCCGGCAAGACCCGGAGCGGCGAGAGCCGTTCCGCCACAGGTGGTCCGCCGTCCGGTCGGCGTTCCACGGCGGAACTGTAGAACCCGCAGAGCACCCGTTCGGCCCAGCGCCGATCCCCGAGCACGGCGGAGGTGAGACCCATGAGCCCGACTCAGGCCCCGGCCGTCGGCCGCGTCCCCGTCAGGGATGTCCGCCCGCTCGTCGAGTGCGGCAGGCGTCCCGCGAAGGCGGTCGTCGGCGAGACCTTCGAGGTCACCGCGACGCTGTTCCGCGAGGGGCACGCCGTGGTGGCCGCCAATGTCGTGCTCAAGGATCCGGAGGGCCGTCCGGCCCCGTGGACCCCGATGCGCGAACTGGCTCCCGGCTCCGACCGCTGGGACGCCTCGGTGACGCCGACCTCCGAGGGCCGCTGGACGTACCGCGTGGAGGCGTGGAGCGATCCCATCGCCACCTGGCGGCACACCGCCCGGATCAAGGTCCCGGCCGGCATCGACACGGGGCTCGTCCTGGAGGAGGGCGCCGAACTCCATGTGCGGGCCGCCGCCGGGGTGCCGGAGGCGGACCTGCACGCGGTACTGGTGACGGTGGTGGGCAAGCTCCGCGACGACTCCCTGCCGGCCGCCGACCGTCTGGCGGCGGCGTTGGCGCCGGAGGTCGACGCGGTCCTGGCCCGTCACCCCCTGCGGGAACTGGTCACCTCCTCCGAACCACTGCCCCTGCTCGTGGAACGCGAGCGGGCCCTGTTCGGCTCCTGGTACGAGTTCTTCCCCCGTTCCGAGGGCACCCCC
>NZ_JAVRFJ010000077.1:0-15400 GCF_031845845.1 Streptomyces gottesmaniae | reverse complement strand
GCGCGAGACGCCCCACCCACCCGCAGCCGACAACGACGCTCCACGCCCCCCTCCCTCACCCCTCCCGCAACTCCTTGGCAAGCGCCCCCTCCCCCGCCACCTCGACCGACCCCGCCCGCACCGCGTCCCTCAGCCCCAACTCCCCCCGCCCGAGCGCACCGCAGGTGTCCGCGTCGAGGGTCAGCCGTACGTCCGCCTCCCCGGGCGCGGGCCCCTCCCCGTACACCGGCCCCTCCTCGGCGCCCGCCCACACGTGGAACGCCCCTTCCTCCAACCGGACTTCGACCAGGCCGGCACTTCCCTCGCCCAGCCCCCGCAGCAGCGGCAACGCGAACCAGTGCGCCCGTACCGCGTCCGTGGCCCGGCGCTCCCCGAGCACCGACTCGCCCCACGTGCCCAGCGCCTGCAGTACCGGCAGCAACCGCCGCCCGTGATCGGTGAGTTCGTACACGTAGGCCGCTCCCGGCGGCGGCAGCCGACGCCGTGTGGTCACCCCGTCCCGCTCCATGTCCTTCAGCCGCGAGGCGAGCACGTCCGTGCTGACGCCCGGCAGATCCGCGTGCAGATCCGTGTAGCGGCGCGGCCCGGCCAGCAGTTCGCGCACGATCAGCAGGGTCCAGCGGTCACCGACGAGGTCGAGCGCGCGGGCGGCGGAGCAGTACTGGTCGTAGCTTCGGCGAGGTGACATGGGACGCAGTCTAGACATGTCGTTGGACTTTCCAAGCGCCTACTTGGTAAAACCAAGCAACACAACGAACCGGAGGGCGAAAGCGCATGGAGTTCCGGCAGTCGAGCAAGCTCAGCGAGGTCTGTTACGAGATCCGCGGCCCCGTGATCGAGCACGCCAACGCACTGGAGGAGGCGGGCCACAGCGTCCTGCGCCTCAACACCGGCAACCCCGCGCTCTTCGGCTTCGAGGCGCCCGAGGAGATCATCCAGGACATGATCCGGATGCTCCCGCAGGCCCACGGCTACACGGACTCGCGCGGTGTCCTCTCGGCCCGCCGCGCGGTCGCCCAGCGCTACCAGGAGCGGGGCCTCGACGTCGACGTGGACGACGTCTTCCTCGGCAACGGCGTCTCCGAGCTGGTCTCCATGGCCGTACAGGCGCTGATCGAGGACGGCGACGAGATCCTGATCCCCGCCCCCGACTTCCCCCTCTGGACGGCGGTGACCACCCTCGCCGGCGGCAAGGCGGTCCACTACCTCTGCGACGAGCAGGCCGACTGGTACCCGGACCTCGACGACATGGCGTCGAAGATCACCGACCGCACCCGGGCGGTCGTCATCATCAACCCGAACAACCCCACCGGCGCGGTCTACCCCAAGGAGATCATCGAGGGCATCCTCGACCTCGCCCGCCGCCACGGCCTGATGGTCTTCGCCGACGAGATCTACGACCAGATCCTCTACGACGACGCCGTCCACCACTCGGCCGCCGCGCTCGCCCCCGACCTCGTCGTCCTCACCTTCTGCGGGCTGTCCAAGACATACCGCGTCGCGGGCTTCCGCTCCGGCTGGCTGGTCGTCACCGGTCCCAAGCAGCACGCCCGCAACTACCTGGAGGGCCTGACGATGCTGGCCTCCATGCGGCTGTGCGCCAACGCGCCCGCGCAGTACGCCATCCAGGCCGCGCTCGGGGGCCGCCAGTCGATCACCGACCTCACCACCCCGGGCGGCCGCCTCCACGAGCAGCGCAACGTGGCGTGGGAGAAGCTGAACGAGATCCCCGGCGTCTCCTGTGTGAAGCCCAAGGGCGCCCTGTACGCCTTCCCCCGGCTCGACCCCAAGGTCCACCGGATCCACGACGACGAGAAGTTCGTGCTGGACCTCCTCCTCCGCGAGAAGATCCAGGTCGTCCAGGGCACGGGCTTCAACTGGCCGACACCCGACCACTTCCGCATCCTCACCCTCCCCCACGCCGACGACCTGGACGCGGCCATCAGCCGGATCGGCCGCTTCCTGAGCGGGTACCGGCAGTAGCCGGCGGCGGGTACCGGGGGTGGTCGGCAGCGGTCCCGGCACCCCCGCGTACGCGGAGCACGCCGTCGGCGTACACGGCCGTCCGGGCATCGGCACGCACCCCGCATGGGTAGCCCTTCCCCATGACTGAGCGTCCGCTGCTCCTCCTCGACGTCGACGGCCCCCTCAACCCCTTCGGCGCCCGATGGTGGCGTCCTCGCGGCTATGTGACCCACCGGGTGCGTCCGGCCAACTGGTCCTCCCGGCAGAAACCGGGCTCCCGGCGGCTGCGTCGGGGCCTGCGGATCCGGCTCAATCCGGCGCACGGCGAGCGGCTGCTCGCGCTGCCGTACGAACTGGCGTGGGCGACGACGTGGATGCACGAGGCCAACGAGATGATCGGCCCGGCGATCGGGCTGCCCCGCGAACTGCCGGTCATAGAGTTCGCAAACCTCTTCGCCGAGGACCCGGACGGGCTGTACTGGAAGACCCGGCGGGTCCTGGAGTGGGCGGCGGGACGGCCGTTCGTCTGGGTCGACGACATGATCACCGACCTCGACGTACGGCATGTGGCCGAGCACCACGACACCGCGGCGCTGCTCATGCGGATCGATCCGCGCAGGGGTCTGCGGGAGGTGGAGTTCCGGGAGTTGGAGCGGTGGGCTCGTACCCTGTGAGGCATGGGTGATCTTCTCCTCGTGCGGCACGGTGAGACCGAGTGGTCGATGTCCGGGCAGCACACCAGCTGGACCGACATCTCGCTGACGGACCGCGGCCGCGAGCAGGCCCGCGGCCTCGCCCCGCTGCTCGGCTCGCACCGCGTCGGGGCCGTGTTCGTGAGCCCGCTCAAGCGTGCCCGGGAGACGGCCGACCTGGCCGGGCTGCACGGGGTCCGCGTCGACGCGGACCTCGTCGAATGGGACTACGGCGGATACGAGGGCGTCACGACCGTCGAGATCCATCGCACCCGGCCGGACTGGTTCCTGTTCACGGACGGCGTCGCACCGGGACCGCCGGAGCACCCCGGGGAGAGCCCGGAAGAGGTCGGCGCGCGGGCCGACCGCGTCCTGGCGAAGACGCACGCGGCACTGGCGAACAACGAGGGATGCGTGGTGCTCGTGGCCCACGGGCACTTCCTGCGCGTCCTCACCGCTCGCTACCTCGGGTTGCCCGCCTCCGCCGGCGCGCTGTTCCAGCTGGCCACGGGCACGGTCTGCCGGCTCGGTACGGAGCACGGGCGTCCGGTCGTCGCGGGGTGGAATGTCAGACCCCCCTCGTAGCCTTCGAGTGGGTCGGCCCACAGCCGGTCGGGGTGAGGGACCCCTGGCCGGTCCGGGTGAGGGACCCATGGCCGGTTCTGGTGAGGGAGGGTGCCGTGACACGACCGCCGACCGCCGCCCAGCGACGGATCATCGACGCCGCCGAGCCCGTGACCGGGCGCCTGACGGGTACGGAGCACCAGCTCGCGGCCCTGGTGAAGCGTGGGCTGGCCTTCCGGCATCCGCGCCCGCCGCACGACCACTTCCTCACCCCGGCCGGGCATCGCGTGCGGGAGACCGCGGCGGCCGCGGCCGCGCAGACGGCTCCCCGGGGGACGGCCCGGACGGACACCGCGACCAGCTCGACCGCCTCGACCACCTCGACCGGTGTCTTCGCCGCGCGGATCGGCGGGGAGGAGGCCGCCGCCACCGGACCCGCTCGTTCACGGGAGGTCCACAGCGCCTGGCAGGGACTTCTGGAGCTGCGCAGGATGACCAACACCGGCGGCGCCACGGACCGGCCGTGCGCCTGGGAGCGCACGCATCTGGTGCAGGCCGCCGCACTGGCGTTGGAGGCCGCTGGCCACCGACCCGCCGGAGCCGATACGGCGGGTGCGGGGGCCGCGGCGCCGACGGGCGGGGGTTACCGCGTACGGGCCACGCCCCAGCCCGAGGCCGTCGCCGTACGGGAGCCCGACGCGGAGGCGCTGCGGGCCTGCTCGGCGACGCTGGAGGCGGCGGGCTGGCAGGTGGGCGAGCACACCGATCCCCGTACGCGGGAGCGGTATCTGCTGGCGTCGCCGAGGCGGGCCTAGGGCGCTTCTGATGGATCTCCGTGGACGCCGCGGAGATCCATCGGAAGGGCTGGGCCCTGTCGGAACCGCCGCACCGGGCAGGGCGGTGAGTTGCCGGCCGGTGAGCATCCTGGCGGCGGCCCCCCGCTGTCCGGACGGCGGGCGTGGGCCCACGGTCCGGACAGCGGGGTCGTGTCACGGCTTCCGGTCCGCACCGGACGGCCGCACCGCTCAGCCCAGCGGGTTCAGCAGCTCCGGGTCGTTCTCGAAGGCGAAGAGCAGCAGGTCCGCCATGGTGAACCTGCCCTTCCGGTGGGACGGGAGGCTCGGGCGCCAGCCCGGGTGCTTCACGATCGACCGTCGGCTGCCCTCCATCGCCCGGTGGAAGACCTCCGCGACGAGGGTGCCGCCGACACCGGTGAGGCTGCCCGGGCGTGCCTCGTTCACCTCGGCCTCGCGCAGCACGTAGAACCACAGCGGGGTGTGCTCCACGACCTGTGCGCGCTCGGCGTCGGTGAGGCCCTCCAGCACGGCTCCGCCGTCGCCCCGCAGGATCTGGTCCTCCGTCAGGGGCTTGAACCCCATCTGGGCGGCCAGTTGGGGCCCGGTGGCCAGCTCCACCATCGCGGCCCGCACCAGGTTGCGGAACGCGAGGTTGCGCTGGATCGGCGGCGGGGCCGGGCGGCCGCGACCGTCGAAGGTGCCGGTGGGCAGCGTGGACAGGGGGTCGACGAGCAGGGTGTCCAGCCGCTTGGCCACGTTGAACTCGCGCTCGGGCACGACGAGGTCGTCACGCCCGATCTCGCCGAAGTCGAACAGCCGCCGGAAGTCGACGATCCAGTTGCTCGGCAGCCGCAGGTTCTCCCCGGAGTTCGGGTCGTCGAGGTCACTCAGGTCGTCCGGGCCCGGCGTGAGGTTGCCCGCCGTGCCGCTGAACCGGAACAGCAGGCCGAGCGAGGCGATCGGGCCGGGTCCGCCCGCGCGGAACACGCTGTTCCACTGGTAGGCCCCGCGGACCATGCTGTGCCCGAGGCGGTAGGCGGCCACCGAGAACTCGATGGGCATCGTCGGGAAGTCGCCGGGGCGGACGTACCCGGGCCGCTCGAAGTGCTTGCGCCCCCGGGTGAAGACCCGCTCGACGATGTCCGGGTCGACGATGCGCGGCAGGAAGTCGGTGCGCAGCACCCACTGGTAGTGCTTCACGACGATGTCCCGGGCCGCCTGGAACAGCCGGTGCTCGGGCACTCCGCGCTCGGCGAGCAGGTCGACGACCCGGTTGTGGAAGCGGATGAACGCCAGGTGGAGCTGGCCGACCGCGAGGTTCTCGTCGTTGCGCGCGTCCGGGATGAGCGGGGCGCGCTTGTCGGCCTGGGTGCCGCCGGCCGCCTCGCCGGCCCGCGGCAGGTCGAAGCCCTCGTGGTCGATGTTGGACGTCGACTCGGGCGGGAAGGGCACCCCGAGCGTCGTGCCCGTCCTCAGGCGGCCGTCGGACTCGTAGAAGCGGGCACTGCCCGCGTGGTGCGGGCCCATGCCGTAGAGGGAGTCGAGGTCGAGGGCGGGGCTGCGCCCCTGCACCAGATCCTCGACCGGAACCGGCTCACCCAGCCCCACCTGGGTGCGGTCCAGGGTCAGGTCGTGGTCGACGAACTGACCGAGATACGTGAACCCGGCCGGGACCGACGCCCCGGGCTCCCCCGAGTCGGGGTCGGCGCCGCCGGTGCCCGTGGTCATGGCCACGGCCAGCTTGCCGAGCAGTGCCTCGTCGAGCTGGACTCCCTTCTCGCCGAACCGGGAGAAGCGGAAGGCCATCTGCTGCTCGGTCGCGCTCGGCACGCGCGCGACCGCCGCCCCCTTCTCGAACTCCAGGATCCGACCCTCGTTGACGACGTAGTAGGTCTCGCGATGGTGTCGATGCACCATGTGTGTCCCCGTTCTGTCCCCCGGCTCCGCGAACGGCCACAACCGGACCTACCGGTTCTATCCGTCGGTACCGGCCCCCACCGGACGCGAAGCGATCATTCGGATAAATCCCTGTTTCCCGACAACGTGTCGAGCGCGGGGAGCGGTTCCCGAACCGGGAAATCTACTCATATTGACGTAGGAAGGAGCCGTTCACGCCGGGTTCTCCCCCGTGTGGCCGCGTGTCCGCGCACAAGTGGGGTGTCGCCGGGTATTCCTCCCACGGCGTACCCCCCACCGCATCCCCGGAGACACCATGCCGCTCGCCCGCCGTGCCCTGCTCACCGCGTTCGCCGCCGGTTCCGCGGCCGCCTGCACCTCGGCCCGCGCCGTCCCCTCGGACGACGCGCCCCGCACCGACAACGCCCTGCGCACGGCCTCGGTGGCGACCAGAAGGCTGCTGCCGGACCACTGGCGGCAGATCACCTTCACGGAGGGCAAGGAGAAGGACACCTTCCGCGTCTCGGGGAGCACCGGGCGCATCACCGTCGCCGGCGACACACCGGCCACGCAACTCACCGGCCTGAACTGGTACTTGAGGCATGTGGCGTACGCCGAGATCAACTGGGCGGGCGAGCAGACGGACCTTCTGCCGCGCGAGCTCCCCGGCCTCGACGGGACGGTCAGCCGCCGGGCGAACGTCGTCCACCGCTTCGCCCTCAACGACACCAACGACGGCTACACGGGCGCGTACCTGGACTGGCGGTACTGGGAGCGCGAGCTGGACGTGCTGGCGCTGCACGGCTACAACGAGGTCCTCGTCTACGCGGGCGCGGACGCGCTGTACCACCGGGTGTTCCAGGAGTTCGGGTACGGAGAGGAGGAGCTGCGGGCCTGGGTGCCCGGCCCCGCCCACCAGCCGTGGTGGCTGCTGCAGAACCTGTCCGCCTTCCCCTCCCCGGTCTCCCGGCAGCTCCTGGACGCGCGGGCCGTACTGGGCCGCCGCATCGCCGACCGGGTGCGCGAGCTGGGGATGACGCCGGTGTTCCCCGGCTACTTCGGGACCGTCCCGCCGGGCTTCGCGGAGCGGGTCCCGGGGGCGCGGACCGTGCCGCAGGGCGAGTGGATGGGCTTCGCGCGACCCGACTGGCTGGACCCGCGCGGGGACGAGTTCGCCCGGGTGGCGGCGGCCTTCTACCGGGTGCAGGACGAGATGTTCGGCGCGTCGACGCTGTACAAGATGGATCTGCTGCACGAGGGCGGCGATCCGGGGGACGTGCCCGTCGCCGACGCGGCCAAGGGCGTGGAGCGGGCGCTGCAGCGGGCTCGTCCGGGGGCCACCTGGGTGATCCTCGGCTGGCAGCACAACCCGCCGCGCGCGATCGTCGACGCCGTCGACAAGGAGCGCATGCTCGTCGTCGACGGTCTCTCCGACCGCTTCCCCACAGTCACCGACCGCGAGGCCGACTGGGGCGACACCCCCTACGCCTTCGGTTCGATCTGGAACTTCGGCGGGCACACCGCGCTCGGCGCCAACACCCCCGACTGGGCCGCCCTGTACGAGAAGTGGCGCACCAAGGCGGGCAGCAGGCTGCACGGCATCGCCCTGATGCCGGAGGCCGCCGACAACAACCCGGCCGCTTTCGCCCTGTTCTCCGAACTCGCCTGGCGCGAGGGTGAGTTGGACCTGAAGACTTGGTTCGCCGAGTGGGCGCACGCCCGCTACGGCGCCGTGGATCCGCACGCCGCGGCCGCCTGGGACATCCTGCGTCGCACCGCGTACGGCACTACCCGCGCGGACTCCTGGAGCGAGGGCGCCGACGGCCTGTTCGGTGCCCGGCCGGCGTTGAACGTCGTACGGGCCGGCCGCTGGTCGCCGAAGCAACTCCGTTACAGCGCGGCGGAGTTCGAGCCCGCGCTGGACGAGCTGCTGCGGGTGCGACCGGAGTTGCGGGCCACGTCGGCGTACCGCCGCGATCTCCTCGACGTGGCCCGTCAGGCGCTCGCCAACCGCAGCCGGGTGATGCTGCCGCAGATCAAGGCTGCGTACGACGCCGAGGACGCCGCGCGGTTCGCGAAGTCGAGCGGGGACTGGCTCTCGCTCATGGACCTGCTGGACGAGCTGGTGGCCACCGACTCCCGTCATCTGCTGGGCCGTTGGGTGGCGGAGGCCCGCTCCTGGGGCGCGAACGCCGCCGAGCGTGACCAGTTGGCGTACGACAACCTCTCGCTGCTGACCGTGTGGGGGACGCGGGAGGGCGCTGACGCCGGACTGCGGGACTACGCCAACCGGGAGTGGGCGGGGCTGGTCGGCGGACTGTACCGGCTGCGCTGGTCGACGTACTTCGAGGAGCTGAGGGCCGCGCTGGACGCGGGCCGAGCCCCGGCGAAGATCGACTGGTTCGCCCTGGAGGACCGCTGGGCGCGGAACCCGGGGACGCTCGCGACCGAGCCGACCGGGGACACGTACACGGTCGCGACACGGGTCCGGGACCGGCTCACAGCACTCTCCTGACGGATCGGCGGATCGGCGGATCGGCGGGCGTACGGCGGCAGTCACTCGGTCGGCCGACCTGACACCGTTCCGGGGCGCGCACATCCGTCCGCGCCCCGGAGACGGCTGCCGTGAGCCTCACCGAGGTCCACGGCTCTGGTCGAGGGCCGTCCCCCTCGACCAGAGTCCAGTGGGTCAGGCCTCGGCGGCGATCCGCGCCAGCCGCCGTGCCTCTTCCCGCGTCGAGCGGGCGATGGCGTCCTCGTCGACATGGAGCAGGCGACCGTTCTCCACGATCTGCCGGCCGTTCACGAACGACGCCGTCACCGGGGCCGCCGCGCCGAGAACCAGTGCGGCCACCGGGTCGGCGATCGACGCGTGCGCCAGTGTGTCGAGCTTCCAGAGGACCAGGTCGGCGAGCTTGCCGGGCTCCAGGGAGCCGATCTCCTGCGCCCTGCCCAGGACCTGGGCACCGCCGAACGTGCCGAGCCGGAGGGCTTGGCGGGCGTTGAGGGCGGCCTCGCGGTGGGCGCCGAGGCGGTTGACGAGGAGGGCGTTGCGCAGTTCGGTGTGGAGTTCGCCGGACTCGTTGGACGCCGTGCCGTCGACGCCGAGGCCGACCGGGACGCCGGCCGCCAGCATGTCCGGGACCCGGGCGATGCCCGCCGCCAGCCGGGCGTTGGACGAGGGGCAGTGGGCGACGCCCGTCCTCGTACGGGCGAAGGCGTCGATGTCGGAGTCGTTCATGTGGACGCAGTGGGCCATCCACACGTCCTCGCCGAGCCAGCCCGTGGACTCGAAGTAGTCGGTCGGGCCCATGCCGAACAGCTCGTGGCAGAACTTCTCCTCCTCCACCGTCTCCGAGCCGTGGGTGTGCAGCCGCACCCCGAGGCGACGGGCCAACTCGGCTCCCTCGCGCAGCAGTTCGGTGGAGACCGAGAACGGCGAGCAGGGGGCGACGGCGACCTGGGTCATCGCGCCGAAGGAGGCGTCGTGGTGCCGCTTCACCGTCTCCTCGGTGGCGGCGAGCGCGCCCTCCAGAGTCTCGACCGCGAAGTCCGGCGGGAGGCCGCCGTCCTTCTCGCTGCGGTCCATCGAGCCACGGGCGAGCGTGAAGCGGACGCCCGTCTCGCGCGCCGCCCGGATGATCGAGCCCGACAGGTCGCCGGAGCCCTTCGGGAAGACGTAGTGGTGGTCCATGGCCGTGGTCACGCCGCCGCGGGCCATCATGCCGAGCGAGCCCTGGGCCGCCGCGTACGTCATGCGCTCGTCGATGCGCGCCCAGGTCGGGTAGAGCGCGACGAGCCAGTCGAAGAGGTTGTGGTCGGTGGCGAGGCCCCGGGTGATCCACTGGTAGAAGTGGTGGTGGGTGTTGACCAGGCCGGGGGTGACCAGGTGGCCGGTGGCGTCGATCCGGCGTACGACGTCCGTCAGGCCCTCGGGGGCGCGGCCCTCCCCGACCGATTCGATGACGTTGTCCGCCACGACCACATGACCGGACGCGTACTCGGTGTCCCGCGCGTCCACGGTCGCGATCGCCGCGTTCTCGATGACGAGACGCTGGGTTGCTGCCATGGTTCGTCCTTCAGAGGTCTTCTGAGGGTCTCTCAGAGGTGGGTTCCGAGGTCTCTCAGAGGTTGGTGAGGTCCGCCGGGATCCTCGCTTCGCGGCCGTCCCGCAGGACGGTGGCCTCGATCAGGCCGTAGGGGCGGTCGGCGGCGAAGTACACGGCTCCGTCGGCGGTGTCGTTCTTCAGGCCGAACGGGGCCAGGTCCACCAGGAAGTGGTGCTTGTTCGGCAGGGAGAAGCGGACCTCGTCTATCTCCTCGCGGTTGTCGATGATCCGCGCGCCCATCTGGTACAGGGTCTGCTGCAGCGAGAGGGAGTACGTCTCGGCGAAGGCCTGGAGCAGGTGCTTCTTCACCTGCTCGTAGGAGGCCTCCCAGTCGGGAGCCGGCTGCTCGTCGTCGGTCCAGTTGAAGCGCCAGCGGCCGGAGACCTCGGTGGCGAGGATGCGGTCGTGCGCCTCGGGCAGGGTCGTGTACTTGTCCTTGACGAAGCCCCAGAACTCGGAGTCGGTCGAGTTCATGACCGTGAGGTCCTTGAGGCCGGAGACGACCTCCCACGACGAGCCGTCGTAGGTGATCTGCGCCAGCCGGGTCTCCTGGCCCGCGCGGACGAAGGAGTGCGCGCCCTCGCCTGCGTGCTCGATGCGGTCCCAGGCGTACTGCTCGACGCGGATGCGGGCCCGGTGGATGGCGGGCTGGGAGGTCACGAAGTGCCGGGCGAGGTGGATGCCGAACTGCTCGGCGGAGTCGATGCCGTACTCCTTGGCGAAGGCGTACACCGTGTTCTTGGTGGTGTCCGTCGGCAGGACGTTCGCGTTCGAGCCCGAGAGGTGGACCTCGTCCATGTCGCCGCTCAGCGACACCGAGACGTTGAGGTCCTTGATGTGGTGGGTGGCGCCGTCCCGCGTGATGCGTACGACGCGGTTCTCGGCCTTGCCGTACTGGTTCGGTCCAAGGATGGGCATAGCTAGCTCCCTCGGTAAACGGAGTAGCCGAACGGGTTGAGCAGCAGCGGTACGTGGTAGTGCTCGCCGGGCGTCACGGTGAAGGTGATCACGACCTCGGGGAAGAACACGGCACCGCTGTCCCGGTTCGCGGGGGCGTCCTGCTGCGCATCGGCTTGCTGCTTCACGGTCTGTGCGGCGGTCTGTGCGAGGTACGGCTCGACCTCGAAGTCGAGTCGTACGTGGGTGGTGCCCTCCGGCAGGGCCGGGAGGTCCTTGCAGCGGCCGTCGGCGTCGGTCGCCGAGCCGCCGAGCGCCTGCCAGGGGGCTTCTCGCCCGGAGCGGGCGGAGACACGGACGGCGACGCCCGCGGCGGGACGGCCGACGGAGGTGTCCAGGATGTGCGTGGACACCGAGGCGGTCGTGCTGGTGCTCATGTGCGGGCTTCCTCTTCGACGTCGACGAGCCGGGCCAGGCGGATGCGGTTGATCTTGCCCAGTTCGGTGCGGACGATCTCGCGTTCCCGCTCCGGCGCGTTGCCGATCCGGTCCCGGACCGCGTCGCGCATCTGCTCGCCGGTCCGGCCGGTGGCGCAGATCAGGAACACATGACCGAACTTCGCCTGGTAGGCCAGGTTCAGTTCGAGCATCTCCGCCTTGAGCTCGTCGGAGACTCCGGCCATGCCGCGCTGCTCACGGGCGGAGGTCGGATCGCCCGGCGCGGGGCGGCCGATCGGGGGGTGCCCGGCCATCGCCTCCGCCAGATCCTCCTCGCTCAGCTCGGCCATGGCGGCGTCACTGGCGACGAAGAGGTCCTCGGCGGTGGCGTAGGGGCGGTAGGCGAGCAGGCGGCGCCCCCATGCCGCCGAGGCGCACACCTCATGGAGCGCGGCGGTGGCCGCGTGCTCCTCCAGGGCGTTGAAACGGGCGAGGCCCGGTGTCGAGGAACGCGAAGTCACGGGAGCCTCCGTCGCCGTGGTGCTGGACTGGCTACGGCAAGCTAACGCCCCACGACGACATCGCGTCAACAGTTTGTTGAAAAATCGCGGTTACGGCGAGATCGCCACAGCCGCGCCCACCGTGCCTCCCGGCGGGACCGAGGCGCCCGTCAGGCCTCTTTCTCGCGGTTGAGGTAGTTGTACACAGTGAAGCGGCTGACGCCGAGGGCGCTCGCGACGGTCTCCACGCCATGGCGCACGGAGAAGGCGCCGCGCGTCTCCAGCACCCGTACGACCTCCTGCTTGGCCTTGCGGTCGAGGTCGGCGAGCGGCCTGCCCCGCTGGCGCTCCATCGCGGCCAGGATGTGATCCAGCGACTCGGCGAGCTGCGGCAGCCGCACGGCGACGACGTCGGCACCCTCCCAGGACAGGACGACGTCGTCGGGGCCGGCCTCGTCCGGCGGCAGCATGAGTCCGCCCATGGCGTCGACCAGCGGCTTGACGGCCGCGACGAAGCGCTCGTCGCCGGTGCCGGTGCCGGTCACTCGCCGCCCTCCCCGATCACGTTGACCTGGAGCGAGATCCGAGTGGCGCCGGACTCCAGGGTCCGGCGGAGCAGGGCGTCCACGGCCGTGAGCACGGCATCGGCTCCCCCTTCCGCCGTGTTGCCGAACGGGCCGACGTCGACCGCGTCCAGGTCGGCGGCCTCGACGACCTCCCGCGCCACGAGCGCGTGCGCCGGGGCCTCGTCGAGGTCGAAGGGCTCGGTCGTGAACTCCACTCTCAATCGCACGGGCACAACCTAACGCGCGGCGCCGTTTTCCACCGAGACCTCTTGACAAGCTCCGACCCGCGGCGGCAGTCTTCCATTAAGCAGAAATCAATTTCCACTATATGGAATATCGCAGACGGCAACCCGGAAAGTGCACGGAAGGGAGCGTCCGAGGCCCCATGGGATTCGCGGAGCAGCGCTACACCGTCAACCTGTCGATCCTCTTCACGGAACTCCCGCTCCTGGAGCGCCCCGCGGCCGCCGCCGCGGCCGGCTTCACCGCGGCCGAGCTGTGGTGGCCCTGGGTCGACTCCCCCACGCCTCCTCGTTCCGAACTCGACGCCCTACGGGGCTCGTTCGAGGACGCGGGCGTGCGGCTGACCGGACTCAACTTCTACTCGGGAGTGCTGCCGGGACCGGACCGGGGCGCGCTGTCGATCCCGGGTGCGGAGTCGGAGCGCTTCCGCGCCAACGTCGACGTGGTCGCGGAGTTCGCCGAGTCCGTCGGCTGCGGGGCGCTCAACGCCCTGTACGGCAACCGCGTCGCCGGTGTGGACCCGGCCGAGCAGGACGACCTGGCCCTGCACCACCTGGTCCTGGCCGCGCGGGCCGCCGACCGGATCGGCGCGGTCCTGCTGATCGAGGCCCTGAACAAGGTGGAGTCACCGCTCTACCCCCTGGTGTCCGCCCCGACCGCCGTCGGCGTCGTCGACAGGGTCAACGAGGCCTCGGGCCTCGGCAACGCGCGCTTCCTGATGGACCTCTACCACCTGTCCATGAACGGCGAGGACCTGCCGCAGGTGATCGCCGACCACGCCGGCAGCACGGGGCATGTGCAGATCGCCGACAATCCCGGCCGCGGCGCCCCCGGCACCGGGACCGTCCCGCTGGAGGACCTCCTCGACCAGTTGGGCAAGGCCGGTTACGAGGGCCTCGTCGGCCTGGAGTACAAGCCGGGCGACCGGACGAGCGCCGAGGCCTTCGCGTGGCTCCCCCGCGAAGCCCGCACGGCACGCGCGGCCCGTTGAGGGCCCGACCCCACCGCCGCAGCAGAGCAGCCAGAGAGGCACCCTCACCATGAGCAATCTCCCCAAGGTCGCGTGGATAGGTCTCGGCATCATGGGCTCCCCCATGTCCGAGAATCTGATCAAGGCGGGTTACGACGTCACCGGCCACACCCTGGAGCAGGACAAGCTGGACCGGCTGACCGCGGCCGGCGGGACGGCGGCGGCCTCCGTCGCCGAGGCGGTGCGCGACGCCGATGTCGTCATCACGATGGTGCCCGCCTCCCCGCAGGTCGAGGCCGTCGCGTACGGCCCCGACGGCATCCTGGCCAACGCCCGGCCCGGCGCCCTGCTGATCGACATGTCGTCCATCACGCCGCAGACCTCCGTCGATCTGGCGAAGGCCGCGAAGGACAAGGGCATCCGGGTGCTCGACGCCCCGGTCTCCGGTGGTGAGGCGGGCGCCGTCGAGGCCGTGCTGTCCATCATGGTCGGCGGCGAGCAGTCCGACTTCGACGAGGCCGAGCCGCTCTTCGAGGCGCTCGGCAGGACCATCGTGCTGTGCGGTCCGCACGGCGCGGGGCAGACCGTGAAGGCCGCGAACCAGCTGATCGTGGCCGTGAACATCCAGGCGTGCGCCGAGGCCGTGGTCTTCCTGGAGAAGTCGGGCGTCGACCTGAAGGCGGCCCTCGACGTCCTGAACGGCGGGCTCGCGGGGTCCACCGTGCTGACCCGCAAGAAGGACAACTTCCTGAACCGGGACTTCGGGCCTGGCTTCCGCGTCGACCTGCACCACAAGGACATGGGCATCGTCACCGACGCCGCCCGCACCGTGGGCGCCGCCCTGCCGGTCGGCGCCGTGGTGGCCCAGCTGGTCGCCTCGCTGCGCGCCCAGGGCGACGGCGGCCTCGACCACTCGGCCCTGCTGCGGGCCGTGGAACGCCTTTCCGGCGCCCAGGTCTGAGGCGACACCTCACCGAACTTCCGGTCCGCGGTGGCGCCGACATCTGTCCTGTCGCGCCCAGGTGCCGCCGCGGGCCGGAACCGCCGTCCCGGGTACGCCGACTTCCTCAGGGACGTCGGCGTACCCCTCTCGATGTTCGTACGACTCTCGACGGTGCGTGAAGCTCCGCCCCTCGCCGACGGGTGTGCCGTCCACCCCGCCCCGGCGATCGAGTTCTTCCATCCCCTTCCATCCCCTTCCATCCCTGATCGGCGTCCGGTCCCTGGTGGACACCCACCCGCCACCGGACGCACCGCCCGCGACCGTTTCCGACCGACCCGGATGAGGGGTGCGCGTCGGACACGCGCGGGCAGGGCACGGACCGCGGCGGCGATGCGCGCCAGTGCGGTGGTGAAGGCCCCGGCCCGCGTCTCGACGTGAGGGACACGGGTCCGGTGCCGCCGCGGCCGCCGCGGTCCGACCCGTCAGCGTCACTCCTCCTGGGGCACGTCACGGGAAGAGCTTCGAGAGCGGCGGGCCGAAGGACGATCAGGGTCCGACACGCCGGTCACCGGCAGCCGTCGCGGCCCTCTGCCTACGCAAGGCTGCGTAGAGCGTCTACGGAACCCTCAAATCAACCTCTGAAACCGTGCTTGAGGGCTTCAACCACCCCTGGGGCAGGGCACATTCTCGTCACACGAGGCCCGCCGGCAGGGGGGCGGCGGGCCTCGACGGGGGAAGAGCCCCACGGGGGAAACAGGGGCACGGGGGAACCGACGGGGAAGCAAGGGAGCACAGGAACGGGGGAACGGGGGGAACGGGGG
>NZ_JAVRFJ010000076.1:0-17343 GCF_031845845.1 Streptomyces gottesmaniae | reverse complement strand
GTGAACCGTCGTACCACCGTGGGCGCGCCGTACACATCGGGCGGCCCCGGCACCCCCGGCACCCCCGGCACCCCCGGGCCCCCGGAGCCCCCGGAGCCTCCGGAGCCCCCGGAGGCCCCCGATCCTCCGGTACCTCGCCCCTCCCCTCCGGCCCCCCGCCCGTCCTCGCCCCGCCCCAACGATCCCCGCCCGGACACCCGGGAACCCCGAGCCCCCGGTACACCCCGCGGCCCCCGTAGCTCGTCCGGCAGCCGTAGGTACGGATTGGTGTCCGGGTTCGGCGGCCGGTACGGCGTGCCCGGCGTGTACGGTCCGTGGGCGGAGGGAGCCTCGTAGGGCTCGGCGGTCGTCGTCGCCCCGGCACCACCCCGGTCCCCCAGCGCCGATGGCGATGCCCGTAGCCCCGCCGCCCGTGTCGCGCAGGCCAGCAGTGCCCCGGCGGCGCCCGCCCCGGCGCCCCACAGCGCGCCCAGCACCAACGCCGTACCCGCCTGCCCCCGCAGCTCCACTCCGGCCTCGTACGCGTCGATGCCGAACACGGCCAACGAGGCGTCCACCGACACCTCCGTCACCCACACCAGCAGCGGCAGTGCCACCGCCGTCGCGAGCCCGAGCCGAAGCGCGCAGTGCCCCATGAAACCGAGCGCGCTCCCGCCCCGTGCATCCGCACCGGACACACCCCCGGCAGCGGTGGCAGCCGGCCCCCGTGCGAACGGCGTACGTACGGCGGTCAGGACCCCCGCGTACAACATCATCAGCGCCGCCGCGAGGCCCAGCAGCCAGACCCGGCCGTCCAGTTCGGCGAGACGACCGAGGGTGACGGGTTCGCCCGCGTCGACGCGCAGCAGTTCGTCCAGCGGGTCGGGCAGGAGGCCGGCCAGCGCCCCTGTCGCCCTGCCGTCCCAGGGGACGAGGAGACCGAGCGGGACGCCCAGCCAGGCCCCGTTCGGCGCGCCGAGGAGGGCCGCGCCGGCGATCCGCCGGGGGTGCGGGTCGCCGACCGCCGCGTACCCGGCCGCCGCGAGTCCGGCCAGGACCGCCATCAGGAGCACACCGACCACCGCGGACACGGCCGGTCGTACGACCCGGTGCACCGCGTGGAGGCCCGGCGGCAGGGGAGTGCGGCGCGAGGCCAGCAGGGCGATGAGCAGCACTCCGAGGCACCAGGTCAGGCCGCCGAGCACGGTCGGCACGGCGTCGACCGTGAAGCCGACCTCGGCGTCGGCGTCGGCGAGGTCGCCCAGCCGGTCCGGCAGCAGACCGCCGCCGAGGTCGCCGAGGTCGCCGAGCCCGGGGATCTCGACGTTGTCGAGGTCGCCGCCGCCCGGCAGCTGTTCGTCGATGCCGAGTCGGCTGCCGTCGAGGGTGATGACGGCGTTGCCGGCCCAGGCCAGGCCGCCCATCAACGCCATGAACAGCACGAGCACCGTGCCCGCCCGCGCGAGGAGTTCCCCGGGTGTGACGACAACTCCCGCGCCCCGCAAGGAGCGTAGGAAGAACCAGGACAGCAGGAGCGCACCCACGAGGCTGACACCCAGTGGCGTGATCTCGATGGCGGTGGTCGCCTGGGCCCCCTCCAGGCCCATCACGGACACATCGCCGGCCGGGGTCACCGACCCACCGGCCCCGAGCGCCACAACCGCCGCTGTCATGGGCCCGAGTTCGCCCGCCGCGTCCGCCTCCAGCAGATGCAGACCGAGCGCCGCCGTACCCGCCATGCCGATCAACGCCCAGCTCACGGCGGCGATCGCGGAGAACACCACATCCCCCCACGGCACGCGCCTGCCAGGGTCAACGTTCCGGTCGCTCATGGTCGGACCCCCCGATCCACATCGCGGCGTTGCACCGTCGATGTCCCCATCGCGTGGGATTACCACTCTCCGGCCCGGTTTCAACCCCGTCAACGGGACGGGTGGATGGCCCCGTACGTTCCCTTCACAAGGCCCGACTTTCGGTCAGGGGGTCGAGCCTGAAATAGTTCCCCCCGATGTTCGACATCCCTAGACTCCCTGCGATGGGGGTAATTCGGGGGACAACTCAGTGGGGCATGGAGTGCCGGAACTCGTACTGGAATTGAACGGACAAACCTGGACGCTCGATCCGTCCAGGGCATATACCCTCGGACGTGATCCGCAGGGGGACATCGTGTTCGACGACGCCAGGGTGTCCTGGCGTCACGCCACGATCAGCTTCGGCGGCCGTAGTTGGGTGATCGAGGACCACGGCAGCACCAACGGCACCTTCGTGCAGGGGCAGCGGATCCATCAACTGGAGATCGGCCCCGGCTCGGCCGTGCACCTCGGCAACGCGACCGACGGCCCGAGACTCAGCCTCTCCGGCACCGCCGCGTCCGTCGCACAGCCCCAGCAGCAGCCGTACGCGGCGCAGGGCGCGAGTGCCGGATACGCCGGCCAGCAGCCCCCGCAGCAGCAGGCGCCGCAGGCGGGCTGGCAGCAGCCGCCGGCGGCACAGGTCCCGCATCAGCAGGGCTTCCCGCAACAGGGCCCCGGTGGTGGCGCGGGGGCGCCGCCGGTCTACGGCGACCGCAGCCCGACCACGTTCCACCAGCTGGCCCTCGGTCGTGTCATGCGCATCGGTCGTGCCCTGGAGAACGAGCTGGTGGTCTCCGACCTCCAGGTCTCGCGCCACCACGCCGAGTTCCACGCGACGCCCGACGGGCGCTTCGAGATCCGTGACCTCGGCTCGCACAACGGCACGTTCGTCAACGGTATGCCGATCGCCAAGGGCGGCACGGCGCTCCTCGGTCCGAACGACATCGTCGGCGTCGGCCACTCGACGTTCCGCATCATCGGCGACCGGCTCGAGGAGTTCGTCGACACCGGTGAGGTCTCCTTCTCCGCACGTCACCTGACGGTCACCGTCGACGGCGGCAAGCAGATCCTCAAGGACGTCTCCTTCGGCGTCCCGGAGAAGTCGCTCATCGCGGTCATCGGCCCCTCCGGCTCCGGCAAGTCGACCCTGCTGAAGGCGCTGACGGGCTACCGCCCCGCCAACCAGGGTGACGTCCTCTACGACAACCGGAACCTGTACAAGCAGTTCGCGGAGCTGCGTCAGCGCATCGGTCTGGTCCCGCAGGACGACATCCTGCACAAGGAGCTGACGGTCAAGAAGGCCCTCAAGTACGCGGCCAAGCTGCGCTTCCCGGCCGACACCACGGCCGCCGAGCGCGACGCCCGCATCGACGAGGTGCTGCGCGAGCTCAAGCTCGACATCCACAAGGACAAGAAGGTCACCTCGCTCTCCGGCGGCCAGCGCAAGCGCGTCTCGGTCGCCCTGGAGCTGCTGACCAAGCCGTCGCTGATCTTCCTGGACGAGCCGACCTCCGGCCTCGACCCGGGCATGGACCGCGACGTCATGCAGCTGCTGCGCGGCCTCGCCGACGACGGCCGTACGGTCCTGGTGGTCACCCACTCGGTGGCCGAGCTGGCGATCTGCGACAAGCTCCTGGTGATGGCGCCCGGCGGCGCGGTGGCGTACTTCGGTCCGCCCGAGGAGGCCCTGAACTTCTTCGGCTACGAGACCTGGGCCGACGTCTTCTCCGCCTTCGAGAACTACCGCGACTACGACTGGGCGGGCCGCTGGAAGGGCTCGCAGCACTACCAGATGTACGCCGCGGACATCGACGCCGTCGCCCCGCAGTCGGTGCACATGCCGCCGCCGCAGTCGATGCGCCCGCCGAAGCCGCAGGGCTGGTTCTCCCAGCTCGGCACCCTGGTCCGGCGCTATGTCTCCGTCATCGCGTCCGACAAGGGCTTCCTGGCGCTGACGGTGATCCTGCCGGCCGTCCTCGGCGCGGTGAGCCTGCTCATCGACCCGGACAAGGACCTGCTGGTCAGGAAGCTGAACCCGGCGACCAACCTGCCCATCCCGAACGGCACGGCCACCACGGTGCTGCTGATCCTCGCGGTCGGCGCATGCTTCGCGGGCGCCGCCAACTCGGTCCGAGAGCTGATCAAGGAACGGGTGATCTACGAGCGGGAGCGGGCCACCGGCCTGTCGCGCTCGGCGTACCTGATGTCCAAGGTGATCGTCCTCGGCGCGGTGACCGTGTTCCAGGGCGCCATGGTCGGCGCGATCGGCTTCTCCAGCCGGACGATCCCGGACGAGGCGCTGATCTTCGGCGAGGGCAAGTTCGCCGTCATGCTCGAACTCTCGATCCCGATCATGGGGCTCGGGTTCACGTCCATGATGTTCGGTCTGGTCATCTCCTCGCTGGTGAAGACCGCCGAGAAGACGATGCCGCTGCTGGTGATGTTCGCGATCGTCCAGGTCGTCTTCACCGGCTGCCTCTTCGCCCTGCACGGCAGCCCCGGGGTCAACGAGTTCTCGTACCTGATGCCGTCGCGCTGGGCGGTCGCCGCCGCCGGTGCCACGCTGGACTTCAACAACATCAGCCCGCCGAAGGAGGCCGGCGACACCGACCCGCTGTGGGACCACACGGCCGGCGCCTACAGCCTCGACATGATCGCCCTCATCGTGCTGGGTGTGATCTGCGGCTTCCTCGTGGCCCGCTTCCTGCGCCGCCACGAGCCCGAGGTCATGCGGAAGTAGGCCACGGGCACCGACGTACGAGGGGCGGCACCCGCACCGGGTGCCGCCCTTCCGCGTTCTCAGAGGTCCCGCGCGGGCCTCAGTACGCGCTGTTGACGTTGTCGATCGAGCCGTAGCGGTCGGCGGCGTAGTTCGCGGCGGCCGTCAGGTTGGCGACGGGGTCGTACTGGCTCTTGGCCGTGCCCGGGACGTGGTAGGCGTCGAAGGTCGGCTTGATGACCTGCAGCAGACCGATCGACGGGACGCCGTTCTTGGCGTTGATGTCCCAGTCGTTGATGGCGTTCGGGTTGCCCGAGGACTCGCGCATGATGTTCTTGTGCAGGCCGTGGTAGGTGCCCGGGATCTTGTGCTTCTTCATGATGTCGAGCGCCTCGCGGATCCAGCCGTCGAGGTTGTTCGGGTACGACTTCGCGGCGGCGGCCTTGACCTGGGCGGCGCGCTTGGCGGACCGGCTGGCGGCCTCCTTCTTCGCGCGCTCCTCCTCGGCCTTCTTCTTCGCGGCAGCGGCGGCGGCCTTCTTGTCGGCGTCGGCGGCCTGGTTCGCCACGCTGACCTTCGCGGCCTGGGCCGGGTTCTGGCTGAACGCCGCCGGAGCCGCGGACACGGTCTGCGTGGCGGTCTGAGCCTCGGCCGGCACCAGCGAGAACGCGACGGCGGCGGCGCCGAAGGCGGCCACTCCGGCGAACGAGAGCTTGTGGGTCTTGGTCAGCGCGAGACTGCGGCCGGGGATCTTGGCGTTCTTGAGCATGAGTGATGGACCTCTTCGAATAGCGCGGAGGTCGCTCTGCGTGCCAGGTGGGGGACACAGCTCTTCCAGCACAAACGCCGCGGAATGACCCGCGGCGCCGAGCGACGGTTGCCATTCTTAGCGGCCGCAAAATCGCGTGGCAAAGGTGTGACGTACGATGCCGCTTAGTTGGAGCGGAACCGGCAAAATAGGACAGACCACCCCGTCCTTCCCGCTCATACCGCCCGTATTCATCTCCTAGGCGCCTTCGTACGTGATGTGCGCCCTATGGGGGGCCTCACACGGCGCCGCCGGTTTGTTCACTTCCAGTTGCCGCAGCAATGCTCTACGTGAGGTGCCTCAGAGGGGCCTCTCCGGCAGGATCAGATGCACGTCCCCGAACTCGTGCCACAGATAGCGCCCCTCGATCGCGGCCTCGTACGCACGGTCGATCGCGGCCCGCCCCGCGACCGCCTCCAGCATCAGCAGATGCGAGGCCTCCGGCTCGTGCAGCCCGGTCAGTAGCCCGTCGACCACCCGCACCCCGCGCTCGGGCGTCACCACCAGATCCGTCCAGCCCTCCCGGGCCCGTACGACGCCGTCCGCCCCGGTCGCCGACTCCACGGCCCGCACCGCCGTCGTCCCCACCGCGACGACCCGGCCGTCACCGGCCCGCGCCGCGTTGATCAGCCGTGCCGAGGCGTCGGGCACCGCGAAGCGCTCCGGATACGGCGGCTCGTGCGCCTCCGCCGAAGCGACCCCGGTGTGCAACGAGATCGGCGCGAACTGCACCCCCCGGCTCACCAGCTCCGCCACCAGCCGAGCCGTGAACGGCCGCCCGGCGCTCGGCATCTCCGCACTTCCCGCCCCGTCCTGCGACGGCAGCGCGAACACCGTCTGGTACACGGACAGCGGCTGGTCCCGCTCGGTGTAGGAGTAACGGATGGGCCGACCGTGCTCCCGCAGCAGCCCCGCGACGGCCGACGAGGACACCCGGGCCCACCACAGCCGGTCCCCCCGCTCGCTCAGGGGCTCCTCCAGGACCAGCCGTACGTCACCGGGCAGCCGCACCCGCGCCCCCGCCGGACCGCCCGCACGCGCGCGCGTGGTGCCGCGCCCGTCGGGATCCCGCAGCTCGACCGCCCACCGCCCGTCGTCGCCCCGCGTGGAGAAATGCACCACCACGCGCGCGTGCCCGATCCTCCCGTCCACCGCCGCCGCCAGCGTCGGCGAGGTGTTGACCACCAGCAGATCGCCCGCCGTCAGCAGCCCCGGCAGCGCCACGAACGCGTGGTGCGACACCTCCGTCCCCCGCGAGAGCAGCAGCCGTACGCCGTCTCTGTCGAGGCCCGGCCCGCGCTGCTCGGCGGGCACCCGCGCGTGCAGCTCCTCCGGCACCCGCACCGTCGCCGTCGTCATCGCCCCTCCAGCAGGGACGGCGCCCCGTACCGGCCACTGGCCGGCCGCTCGTCGAGCAGCCGCAGGAAGGCGGGCACCACACCGGCCGGCGTCGGCCGCGGATCGTCGTCGTCCGGTACGGCCGCCGCGTACAGGTCCGTGGCCATGTCCCCCGGATCCACGGCCCACACCCGCAGCCCCGGCTCCTCCACCGCCAGCACCGCCGACAACTGGTCCAGCGCCGCCTTCGAGGCCCCGTAACCGCCCCACGTCCCGTACGCCTCGGCCGCCGCGTCCGAGCTGACGTCGATCACCGCGCCCACGCCCGAGGCCCGCAGCAGCGGCAGCGCCTCCTGGACCAGCCCCAGCGGCGCGACCACATTGACCTCCAGGGCCCGCCTCAGCCCTTCCAGCGGCAGCCCCTCCAGCCGTACGAGCGGCTCCGCCCCGAGCGCGCTCGCGTTGTTCACCAGCAGGTCCACCCCGCCCAGCCCCCGCGCGGCCGCCACCAGCTCCGCCCGGTGCCCGGCGTCCGTGACGTCCCCCACCAGGGCCTCCACCCGCGTCCCGTACGCCGACAGCTCCGCCGCCGCCTCCTTCAGCGCCCCGGCGGTCCTGGCGTCGAGCACCAGATCCCACCCGCGCTCCGCCAGCGCCGCGCCGAGCGCCCGGCCCAGCCCCTTCGACGCCCCCGTGATGATCGCTACCGGCATGACATCCGTCCCCTCGTCCTCGACCGCCTCCGAGCCCGGCGGCGGTGATCCCAACGTAGGAACCGCATCGCCCCCAGCGCCTCGTACGCGAGCCGCAGACCGCCGGGGCCCTTCGCCCTAGGCCACCGGGCCGGGCCCCGGGCTCCGGACCCGGCCGTACGCCGCCGCACCGGCACCCCGAGGCCTACGACCGCCCCCTGAGGACCGGGCCAGGTCCTAGGCCTCGGACCTAGGTCCGAGGCCCACGGTGAGGCCACCGGCGGTCCGATCCGCGGTGTCGGATCCCGCCGGTACGGTGAGGTCATGAGTCAAGGTCCACGGTCCGGCCTCGCCGCGGTGAGCAGCGCGTTGCTGGCCATGAGCAGGCACCTGGAGGTGCGTGACGTCCTCAAGACGATCGTCGCCTCCGCGCGCGAGCTGCTGGACGCGGAGTACGCCGCGCTCGGCGTGCCCGACGACCACGGGGGCTTCGCCCAGTTCGTCGTCGACGGTGTCAGCGACGCCCAGTGGAAGGCCATCGGTCCGCTCCCGCGCCAGCACGGCATCCTCGCCGCGATGCTCCACCAGGCCACCCCCGAGCGCCTGGCCGACGTCCGCAAGGACCCCCGCTTCGAGGGCTGGCCCAGCGCCCACCCCGACCTGATCGACTTCCTCGGCCTGCCCATCCGCGACGGCGACGAGGTCATCGGCGCCCTCTTCCTCGCCAACAAGCGCTGCCCCAAGCCCGACGGCGGCTGCGGCTTCACCGAGGAGGACGAGGACCTGCTGTCGATCCTCGCCCAGCACGCCGCCATCGCCCTCACCAACGCCCGCCTCTACGAGCGCAGCCGCGAACTCACCATCGCCGAGGAGCGCTCCCGGCTCGCCCACGAACTCCACGACGCGGTCAGCCAGAAGTTGTTCTCCCTGCGCCTGACCGCCCAGGCGGCCGCCGCCCTCGTCGACCGCGACCCCTCCCGCGCCAAGGGCGAACTCCAGCAGGTCGCCGCCCTCGCCGCCGAAGCCGCGGACGAACTGCGTGCCGCCGTGGTCGAACTGCGCCCCGCCGGACTCGACGAGGACGGTCTGGTCGCCACCCTGCGTACCCAGGTCCACGTCCTGGACCGCGCCCACAGCGCCCGCGTCACCTTCTCCGGCCGCGGCGCCCGCGCGCTGCCCGCCGCCCAGGAGGAGGCCATGCTGCGCGTCGCCCAGGAGGCCCTGCACAACGCGCTGCGGCACTCGGGCGCCGAGCGGGTCGACGTCACGCTGGACCGGCACGGCGGCGGAGCCGTCCTGCGGGTCACCGACGACGGCAGCGGCTTCGACCCCCAGGCGGTACGCCGCGCGGGACGCCACCTCGGCCTGGTCTCCATGCGCGACCGGGCGAGCGGGGTCGGGGGCCGGCTGGCCGTGGAATCGGTGCGCGGAAAGGGCACGACCATCGAGATGGAGGTCCCCGGTGGCTGACGCGATCAAGGTGCTGCTCGTCGACGACCACCAGGTGGTCCGTCGCGGCCTGCGCACCTTCCTGGAGGTGCAGGACGACATAGAGGTCGTGGGAGAGGCCGCCGACGGCGCGGAGGGAGTGGCCCGCGCCGAGGAACTGCGGCCAGAGGTCGTCCTCATGGACGTCAAGATGCCCGGCATGGACGGCGTCGAGGCACTCCGCAAACTCCGCGAACTGGCCAACCCCGCGCGCGTGCTCATCGTCACCAGCTTCACCGAGCAGCGCACGGTCGTCCCGGCCCTGCGCGCCGGCGCCGCCGGATACGTCTACAAGGACGTGGACCCCGACGCCCTGGCCGCCGCCATCCGCTCGGTGCACGCCGGACACATCCTCCTGCAACAGGAGGTAGCCGACGCCCTGCTGTCCCAGGAGGGGCCCAACTCCGGCCAGGGGAGAGGTGGTTCGCTGACCGAGCGGGAGCGCGAGGTACTCGGCCTGATCGCCGACGGCCGTTCCAACCGCGAGATAGCCCGTGCGTTGGTGCTGTCCGAGAAGACGGTGAAGACCCACGTCTCGAACATCCTCATGAAACTCGACCTGGCGGACCGGACCCAGGCCGCGCTGTGGGCGGTACGCCATGGTGTGACCGGATGATGGACGGATTGTCCGGCAACATGGAGGGTTCCGCTCCGGACTGAGATTCATACTGTCGGGTGTATGTCCCCCGAGTGGCGCATCCTGCCGGGCCCCCCGGCGTTCTTCAGTGCGTGCTGCGTGCGACCGCCGCAGTGATCGCAAGGAAGGGCTCAAAGTGAAGAACCTGAAGAAGGCCGCCGCTGTCACGATGGTGGCCGGTGGCCTCGTCGCCGCCGGTGCCGGCATGGCCTCCGCCACCGACGGCGGGGCGCACGCCGACGGCAAGGCCATCGGTTCGCCGGGCGTCGTCTCGGGCAACGTCATCCAGGCCCCGGTCCACATCCCCGTGAACGCGGTCGGCAACAGCGTGAACGTCGTCGGCATCCTGAACCCGGCCTTCGGCAACCTGGGTGTCAACCACTGACGTTCCCGCCCCGGAGCACCAGTGACCACCGGCCTTCCAGGCGCCTCCTGGAAGGCCGGTCAGGCTTTGTCCTGTGATCGTTCCCTGAGTCGTTCCCTCGCCTCACTGCGCCGAAGGGGCCGTCCCCGTCGTTCACGCGTGCCACGGCGGACCCACCGTGCGTTGGTCAACGCACAGCCCGCGGGCGGGCCGGACCCGCACGACGCTGGAGGAACGCAGCTCAATACTTCGCCAAGAAGGCCGCCCTGACCGTCACCGCCGCCGGTCTCGCCGCGGGCGCCTCGTCCGGTGCCGCCGTCGCGGCCCCGGTCGCCGACAGCGCCGCCGTGGGCTCTCCGGGCGTCACCTCCGGCCTCGACGTCCAGGTCCCCGTCGACGTCCCCGTCACGGTCACGGGCCTCAGCGCCAACCTCGTCGCCGCGCTCAACCCGACGTTCGGCACCATCACGGCCAACCACTGACGTCCTGCCGCGCCGGGCCCCGGGAACCTCCCGGTGGGCGGGGCTTTCGTCTGCGCGGTTCCCCGCCCTCCTCCTCCTCCTCCTCCTCCTCCTCCTCCTCGCGCGGCTCCGCTCAGGCGCGGGCAACGCAGCACCGACCTCCAGCGCGCCCCGGTCGACTACCGCCCGCGCTCCCGCTCCTCCACGAACGCGTTGTACGCCGCCACCTGCGCCCGCCGAGCCGTCCGCTCCACCGGCCGCAGCGCAGCCGTCCGCGAGGCCATCTCGGAGGCGCTGACGGCCCCGCCGTGCCCGTTCTCGAACGCGACGGACATCAGCAGCCCGACACGCTGCGCCAGCTCCAGCACACGTACCGCCCGCGGCGGATACCCGGGCGCCAACACGTCCCGCCCCCGCTCCGCCCGGGCCCGATACGCGTCGATCGCCGCCTCGGCCACCGGCCCCGAGGCCGCCACGTCCAGCCGCGACAACACCGCCGTCGCCTCCCGGAGCGCCTCGGCCAGCTCCCGCTCGGCCTCCCCGAGCGACGGCACATCGGCGGGCGGCGCCTCCCGTACCTCCAGACAGTGCCAGACGACCTCGACATGCTCATCGCCCGCCGGACCGGCCGAGAACACCTCCGGTACCAGCCCCAGCGCGCCCCCGTGGCAGACGACCGCCTCCTCCGCCTCCAGCGCCCGCTTGTTGAACTCCGGCGGCCCGCTCAGCCCCAGCGGATGCCCCGGCGCCGGCAGCGCGACGCGCAGCCCGGTCACCCCGAGCGCCCGCAGCCGCCCCAGCCCGAGCGTCAGCCCGACGGGCCCTGACTCGCCGGGCAACCCCTCCACCCGGTGCACCGCGTCCTCCCCGACGATCGCGAGCACCGCGTCATCCGGCGAGACAAGTCCGGCAAGAAGGGCATTTCCCCATGAGACGAGGCGCCCTGAGCGTGGTTCGGAGAGCATGCCCCCACCCTAAAGACGACCGAGGCGATGGGTGGCCCGACCAGTGGCGTAGATTTCCCCATGGGCTGCGCCCACCCGGCGGTGGCTCCAACCACAGGCGTACGCGACAGCCGAGACAGGCCGACACTGCAAGGGGAGACAGCGCGCTCATGAGCGATGTTCTGGAGCTGGAGGACGTATCCGTGGTCCGCGAGGGCCGGGCTCTGGTCGACCAGGTCAACTGGTCGGTCAAGGAGGGCGAGCGCTGGGCCATCCTCGGCCCGAACGGCGCCGGCAAGACCACCCTCCTGAACATCGCATCCAGCTACCTCTACCCCAGCAAGGGCACCGCCACGATCCTCGGCGACACCCTCGGCAAGGTCGACGTCTTCGAACTGCGCCCCCGCATCGGCATGGCCGGCATCGCCATGGCGGAGAAGCTCCCCCGGCGGCAGACCGTCCTGCAGACCGTGCTGACCGCCGCGTACGGTATGACGGCCACCTGGAACGAGGACTACGAGGAGGTCGACGAGCTGCGCGCCCGCGCCTTCCTCGACCGCCTCGGCATGACCGAGTACGTCGACCGGAAGTTCGGCACCCTCTCCGAGGGCGAGCGCAAGCGCACCCTCATCGCCCGCGCCCTGATGGCCGACCCCGAGCTGCTGCTCCTCGACGAGCCCGCCGCCGGCCTCGACCTCGGCGGCCGCGAGGACCTCGTACGCCGCCTCGGCCGCCTCGCCCGCGACCCGATCGCCCCGTCCATGATCATGGTCACGCACCACGTCGAGGAGATCCCCCCGGGCTTCACCCACGTCCTGATGATCCGTCAGGGCAAGGTCCTCGCCGCGGGCCCGCTGGAGCTGGAGCTCACCTCCCGCAACCTCTCCCTCTGCTTCGGCCTCCCGCTCGTCGTCGACCAGCTCGGCGAGCGCTGGACCGCCCACGGCCTGCCGCTCACCTGACCTCAACTCCCACCGATCTTCCGCCGGTCGGGCGCGTCCGGGCCACAACCCGGCCCAGGCGCAGCCGACTTGGCAGTCCCCTGTACGCGATCTTTGACCGTGCGCTCTGTTCGGCGACCCGATCGCGGTTCTACCATTGCCGATGTGGACAGCATCGACGCATGGGTGTGGTGGCTGATCGGCGCGGCCGGGCTCGGGATCGCCCTCGTCGTGACCGCGATGCCCGAGTTGGGAATGCTCGCCCTGGGCGCGGTCGCCGGCGCCGTGGTCGCGGGGCTGGGGGGTGGTGTCGTACTCCAGGTCGTCGTCTTCGCGATCGTCTCCGTCGCGCTCCTCGCCGTCGTACGGCCGATCGCGGCCCGGCACAGATCGCAGCGACCGCAACTCGCCACCGGTATCGACGCGTTGAAGGGCAAGCACGCCGTCGTCCTGGAACGGGTCGACGGCGCGGGCGGTCGTATCAAGCTGGGCGGCGAGGTCTGGTCCGCCCGGGCGCTCGACACCGGTCAGGCCTTCGAGGTGGGTCAGGAAGTGGACGTGGTGGAGATCGAGGGAGCCACGGCGATCGTCATGTGACCTCGCACGATGTGGTCACGGGGCGATGACGCAATGACCTGAACGACCCACCTGGCAGCCGGTGTTCTGCCAGACTCGACCAGCAAGATCTTCAACAGTCCCGACAGGCATAAGATCTTCAGGAAGCGCCACGGCAGAGAAGGGCACGGGGAGCAAACGATGGAACCGATCATCATCGTCCTGATCATTCTGGTGGTGTTGGTCTTCATCGCCCTGATCAAGACCATCCAGGTGATTCCACAGGCCAGCGCGGCCATCGTCGAGCGGTTCGGCCGCTACACGCGCACACTCAACGCGGGCCTCAACATCGTCGTCCCGTTCATCGACTCCATCCGCAACCGCATCGACCTGCGCGAACAGGTCGTGCCGTTCCCGCCCCAGCCGGTGATCACCCAGGACAACCTGGTCGTGAACATCGACACGGTCATCTACTACCAGGTCACCGACGCCCGCGCCGCGACCTACGAGGTCGCCAGCTACATCCAGGCGATCGAGCAGCTCACCGTCACCACACTGCGCAACATCATCGGTGGCATGGACCTGGAGCGGACCCTGACCTCCCGCGAGGAGATCAACGCGGCCCTGCGCGGCGTCCTCGACGAGGCCACCGGCAAGTGGGGCATCCGCGTCAACCGCGTCGAGCTGAAGGCGATCGAGCCGCCCACCTCCATCCAGGACTCGATGGAGAAGCAGATGCGCGCCGACCGGGACAAGCGCGCCGCGATCCTCACCGCCGAAGGTACGCGCCAGGCGGCCATCCTCACCGCCGAGGGCGAGAAGCAGTCCCAGATCCTGCGCGCCGAGGGTGAGGCCAAGGCCGCCGCCCTGCGCGCGGAGGGCGAGGCCCAGGCCGTCCGTACGGTCTTCGAAGCCATCCACGCCGGTGACCCGGACCAGAAGCTGCTGTCCTACCAGTACCTCCAGATGCTCCCGAAGATCGCCGAGGGTGACGCCAACAAGCTCTGGATCGTTCCCAGCGAGATCGGCGACGCCCTCAAGGGTCTCTCCGGCGCCATGGGCAACTTCGGCAACCTGGGCGGCGGCCCGACGGTCCCCAGGCCCACGGACGGCAACGGCGAGCGCCGCGAGAAGCCGGCGATCGACTAGAGCACACGGCAATGGGCCCGCCCTCGGCGCAGGGGGTGGGCCCATTTTTTTGCTTCTGGGGGACGAGCGGAACCACACGATCAGCCACTCCACACCCGCGACCCGCGAACCACGCCGTTTCCGACGGCGTTACGCGGCCCCCTGGGAGAGCCAGGCCGGCAGCGCGTCGAAGTCGTCGTGCCCCAGCGAGAGCAGCATGGCATCCGCCGGCGTCGGCTCGAACGGCTGCCGCAGCAACGGCATACCCGCCTGCTCCGGAGTCCGGTCAGCCTTACGGTGGTTGTCCTCGGCGCAGGAAGCCACCGTGTTCAGCCAGGTGTCACCGCCGCCCCGCGACCGCGGCACCACGTGGTCGACGGTCGTGGCCCGCCTGCCGCAGTACGCGCACCTGTGCCTGTCCCTCACCAGCACCCCCCGCCTCGACCACGGGGCTTGTCTTCGGAACGGCACCCTCACATAGCGGCAGAGCCTGATCACCCGGGGCGCCGGTATGTCGACCGCGGCTCCCCGCATGCGCAGCTCGGGGTGGGTCTGCTCGACGACGGCCTTGTCCTGCAGCACCAGCACGACGGCTCGGTTGAGCGTCACCGTCGACAGCGGCTCGAAGCTCGCGTTCAGTACCAGCGTGTCCCGCATCCCAGCCCACCTCCTGTGCCAGCCCACCCCCCGGCGGGCTTGGATCAACTCTGGCCGGGCACGCCGAGATGGACAACGCAATAAAAAATGCCCGTCTCTGATCACTTCCAAGACCAGAGACGGGCAAACGCTCAATGAACGTCCGGCTTCGTTACTTTTCCGCCACAGCGGCGTACTCACCGATGAGTTGTGCGCGGGCCAGCGTATGGAACCGCAGGTTGAATCCGACCACGGCGGGAGAAGCGTCCGAATCCGGGCCGAGCTTCTCCTGGTCCACGGCGTACACCGTGAACACGTACCGGTGCGCCGGATCGCCGGGCGGCGGCGCGGCCCCGCCGAAGTCCTTCGTCCCGTAGTCGTTGCGCGCCTGGACGGCGCCCTCGGGCAGTCCCTCGAACTTCCCCGAGCCGGCACCCGTCGGCAACTCCGTCACCGACGCCGGAATGTCGAACACGACCCAGTGCCAGAACCCGCTGCCCGTGGGGGCGTCCGGGTCGTAGCACGTCACGGCGAAGCTCTTGGTCTCCGGCGGGAAGCCCTCCCAGCGCAGCTGCGGCGAGGTGTTCCCCTCCGCGTGGACCTGGGCGTCCTTGAGCGTGGAACCCGCCTCGACGTCCTCGCTCGCGACCGTGAAGGACGGCACGACCGGGTGGAAATCGTGGGGGAGTGGCGGCCTCTTCGGCTCGGTCACCTCGGTACCTCCTGATGGATCCGGGGTAGGTGTGGTTCCAGTCGTACCGAGCCTAGAACCAGCTGCGCTTGCTGCCGACCTCCGACAGCCACTGGTTGAGGTACGCCGCCCAGTCCGTGCCCTGGTAGTCGTGCAGACCCACCTTGAAGGAACGGAACGAGTCGCTGCCCTCGCTGAACAACCCCGGCTTCTTGTCCATCTCCAGCACGACGTCCATCTCGCGCTCGTCGGCGACGAAGCTCAACTCGACCTGGTTCAGGCCGTGGTACTGCTGCGGCGGGTAGAACTCGATCTCCTGGTAGAACGGCAGCTTCTGCCGGGTCCCCCGGATGTGGCCCCGCTCCAGGTCCGCGTTTTTGAAGCGGAAGCCCAGCTGGATGAAGGCGTCCAGGAGTGCCTGCTGCGCGGGCAGCGGGTGCACGTTGATCGGGTCCAGGTCACCGGAGTCGACCGCGCGCGCGATCTCCAGCTCGGTGGTCACCCCGATGTGCATCCCGGGCAGTGTCTGCCCCTGGATGGTGGTGACGGGCGTCTCCCACGGGATCTCCAGCCCGAACGGCACCACATGGACCGCCTGGGCCTTGAGCTCGAAGGCACCACCGAGCCGCTGCTTGGTGAACTCCATGTCCTGCTTGTACTCGGCGTCCTGACCCTCGACCTCGACCTTGGCCTGAAGCCCGACGGAGAGCGCCTCGATCTGCTGGTCCACGGAGCCGCCCTGGATCCGCACCTCACCCTGGACGACACCGCCCGGGACGACGTTGATCTCGGTCAACACCGTCTCGACCGAAGCGCCACCGGCTCCCAGGCTCGCGAGCAGCCGCTTGAACCCCATGTCTGTTCCTCCCGTCAGGCGAAAGCCTGCGTATCTGCGTGGTTCTGTGTTCTCTGTGGTGTGGATCGCTCTGCGTGGCGCGGAGCCTTGATCCCTACAAACGCAAACCGACGACGCCCGGTTCCGCGTCCCCACCCTTCCAAGGAGGACGCCCCCACGCCACCCGTCGGCACGCACCCGTCTGGACTACGCTCGTACGCCATGATCGCGAGCCCCGACCGTACGCCCCTCGCCCGCGAGTTCTTCGACCGCCCCGTATTGGAGGTGGCACCGGATCTCCTCGGGCGCGTCCTCGTCCGCAGCACCCCGGAGGGTCCGATCGAACTCCGTCTCACGGAGGTCGAGGCCTATGACGGTGAGAACGACCCGGGCTCCCACGCCTATCGAGGACGCACAGCCCGCAACGGCGTGATGTTCGGTCCGCCCGGACATGTGTACGTCTACTTCACCTACGGCATGTGGCACTGCATGAACCTCGTGTGCGGTCCGGAGGGCCGGGCGAGTGCGGTCCTGCTGCGCGCCGGCGAGGTCACCGAGGGTGTCGACCTCGCTCGCAAACGTCGAATCTCAGCCCGAAACGACAAAGAACTGGCCAAAGGGCCGGCCCGGCTGGCCACGGCCCTGGATGTGGACCGAGCCCTCGACGGCACGGACGCCTGCGCCTCCGGGGCCCCGCCCCTGACGGTCCTGACCGGTACCCCCGTCAGCCCTGACCAGGTACTCAACGGCCCCCGCACCGGAGTCTCCGGCGATGGCGGCGTCCACCCCTGGCGCTTCTGGATCGCCAACGACCCGACGGTCAGCCCTTATCGGGCTCACGTCCCCCGTCGGCGCTCAACTTGACTCGCCCCTGGGCGATCCGTAACGTAGCCCGAGCCGCTTGAACCGGTTACGGCGTTCAGCCAGCAGCCGAGAGCGGCCAACCCACTACCTACGACATCCCCTCGGCGGGGGCGAATTAGGCATGCCCTGATTCCAGCCCGCACCACTCAATTATGAGTTGCCGAGGGAATCGGCTAACGTAGTGAATGTCGAAAGGCCGCAAGGGAAACCGCGAGGCCAAAAGACAGCCGAAAGGCAAATCCCGCCGACAGGGAATCGGATCGGAAAACGATCTGATAGAGTCGGAAACGCAAGATCGAAGGGAAACTGCCCGGAGGAAAGCCCGAGAGTAGCTTGGGTGAGTACAAAGGAAGCGTCCGTTCCTTGAGAACTCAACAGCGTGCCAAAAATCAACGCCAGATATGTTGATA
>NZ_JAVRFJ010000075.1:0-17834 GCF_031845845.1 Streptomyces gottesmaniae | reverse complement strand
CCCTGAAGAAGGCCGCCGAGGGCACGGACAACGTCCTCTACCCGATGCGCGAGGCGCTGAAGGCCCGCGCGACGGTCGGCGAGGTGTGCAACGCGCTGCGGGAGGTCTGGGGGACGTACATCCCCAGCGACACCTTCTGAAACTCCGGACACCAGCGGCGGGACGGGAAGACGCACCCGTCTCGCACGCACGCACGCCGTTCGCGCCGTCGGGGCGGAGCCGGGACGCTCCGGGTCCCGCGCCGGGGCAGCCGTTGAGAGGGCGATATCGCGCCCGGCCGGCGCCGGCGCGCCCGGTGGGCGGTCGTCCTCGACGAGATGACCGCCCACCCCCGGCCTTTTTCCGCGAGGCTGCCGTGCGGGAGGGCCCCGCGAGCCGGGGCGCGAGGGTCAGCGGACCCGGGCGGCCGTCCCGGGGAGTTGCTGGAGCGAAAGTCCCGCCGGGAGGTCCGAGCGGCCACTGACGTTGAGCTTGCGGTACACCCGGGTGAGATGCTGCTCGACCGTGCTGACCGTGATGTACAGCTGGCGTCCGATCTCCCGGTTGGTGTGCCCGAGCGCGGCCAGCGTGGCCACGCGGCGTTCGGCGTCGCTGAGGGCCGGGGCCGCCGAGGAGCCGCTGCCGGTCTCGGCCGGCTCACCGTCCGCCGAGCCGGACTGAGCGGGCCGCAGGAACTCCTCCGCACCGCTCGCCTTCGCCTCCTGCGTCGCCCGGCGGGCCATGATCCGGGCTCGCCGGAACTCGCCCAGGGTGTGATGGGCTTGACTGAGGTCGGCGAGGGCGTGGGCGAGTTCCAGTCGGTCGCCCGAGCTCTGCAGGGCGTCCACCGCGCGGCGCAGCAGCGCGGGACGCTGCTTGAGCGGGCTGGCCGACGCGAGCACCCGCAGCGCGCCGCCACGTGCTCGGGGATTCTTGCCGCCCGGCAGCTCCTCCTGGTCGAGGAGCAACTGCCGGGCCGTCTGCTCCCAGCCCAGGAGGAGGTTGGCCCGAGCCAGTTCGGTGCGCCACGGCACCAGGCAGGGGTGGTCCAGATTCCGCTCGCGCAGCATGTCACCGCACTGCTGGAGGTCGCTGACGGCAGCCAGGACCCGGTCGGCGGCCAGCCCGAACTGACCGCGGGCCAGGAGGTAGCGCGGGCCGAACACCGTGTCGTACATCTCCGGCGGCACATTGATCTGGGCGGTCTCCGCCCCGGCGGCCAGGTCGCCCATCGCGGCGTGCGCGGCGAGCAGTACCGACAGCGGCAGCCCCACGACGACCCCCCAGCCCTCGGGCGGGACCAGCGCCAGGGCGTGCTCGGCCCGCGACGCGGCGGCAGAGACGTCGCCCTGCCGCAGCGAGATGTCCGCCCGCAGCGTGGTGAACAGCGCCTCCCAGGTGCGGGCGTGGGAACGCTGGGTCTCCTGGATCAGGGCGTCGCACCAGCCCGCGGCGCGATCGAGGCGCCCCGCCATGGTGAGGGACGCCACCGAGGCGGCGATCACCTCCAGGGTCTCGTCCCCGACCTGGCAGCTGCGCAGCAGTCGTTCGCTCTCGTCCACCACGCGCTCGGCCTCGGACCGCATCGACGCCGACAGCACGGCCGCCGCCCGCGACCAGAGACTGCCCCCGGCGGTGCGCAGCTCGTGCAGAGGCGGCACCTCACGGTCCGTGCCGGCACTGCCCGACCGCGGATGGCGCAGGCCGTACATCCACAGGTGGGTGAGCTGCAGTTGCGCGAGCGCCGGAGCGTCCGCGGGGGAGGTGAGCTGGGCCGACACCTCTTCGAAGGCGCTCTGCGCCTGAGAGCCGCCGGCCCACAGCAAGTGCTGTACGACGGACACGGCCTCCTTCCCCTTGAGCCGGCCGTCACGCACCGCCTGATGGAGGGGCGGCAGATGCCGGGAGGACACGGCGGGATTCATGCGCCACTCGATGTGGTTGAGCGCCTTGTGCACCGCGGTGCGCGACTCGTCGTCGGGGCACCCTTTGAGCGCGAGCGCCAGACACTGCATGGCCAGCTCCTGGCGGTCCGTGGGCAGGGTCTGGCGGGCCGCCTCCAGCAGGGTGTCCATGGCCCAGCCGACGCCGACCGACTGCGCCTCGACGAGATGGGCCGCGATCTGCCAGGCCGCGGCGCCGTCCTCTTTCAGCAGTTCGGCGGCCCGCAGATGCAGGGACGAGCGGGTGTCGGCGTCGAGGCTCGCCAGGATGGCCGCGGCGGACGCGGGATGCCTGAAGCCCTGGCCGACGATCCCCGCCGCGTTCAGGGCCGCGAGTGCCTGCGAGACGGCGGTGGGGGTCAGACCGTAGAGCCTGCTCAGCCGGTCCTCGGAAGCCGATTCGCCCAGGACGGCGAGGGCGTGGGCGACGCTGCGCAGCGGAGCCTCACAGCGGTGCACGCATTCGACGACGGCCTGGCCGAAGGCCGCGGTCTCCGTCGCCGGGAGCCGTCGTCCGCTTCCCGTGCACAGCCGTGCCGCGCTGTCCTCCAGCAGGGCCTTGACCAGCATGGGGTTGCCGCCGCTCAACCGGTGCAGGCTGGTGGCGCACTGGTCCGTTTCGGCGGGAGGCAGATGCCTGTCCGCGAGTTCCGCCACGCCGCGCTCGCTGAGCATCCGGAGACGGAGGCGCTGGTGGGGATAGCGGGTGAACTCGAAGTGCCAGGGAGAGTGGCCGTGACCATGCTCCTGACGGGTGGTCAGGACGAGCAGGATGCGAGCCCGTCGTATTCGGCGTTGCAGATAGAGAAGAACCTGCCAGGAGGCGCCGTCCATGTAGTGGGTGTCGTCGACGGTCAGCACGATCGGCTGCGCCTGGGACAGCTCCTGGAGCAGCGCGCAGATCTGGTGGATGCGATGGGCCTCCGGCTGCCGCAGGGTGCGCGTCTCCAACTCGCTCTCACCCGGTGGCAGGGCCTCCACGGTGACGAGGCGGGAGGCGCGTTCGGCGATCTCCGGCGGCAGTGAACCGCTGTGGAACAGCTGGTCCACCACACCTAATTGGAGCGCGCGTTCCGCCTTCGAGCCGGTGGCCGCGAGATGCAGGGCGCCGGAGTCCACGGCCTGATGTGCCAGCGCCTCCAGCAGCGCCGTCTTTCCTGCGGCGATCGCCCCGCTGATCAGCACCGCTCTGCCGCGTCCCGCCGTGGCGTCCCCCAACAGTCCACTCAAGGTGTGCAGTTCCTCGTCGCGTTCCACGAGCAGCATGGCCGGTAACCCTCTCCCCGTTAGATGTCGCGTACGTACGTATGAATATATCGCATGAGCGTTCGTGGGCGAGTGTTTTGCTTTACCTACGTTTTAGACTGGCCCGGCTGACTCGGTGTGCTCGCGATCCCCCTTCGCGGCGGTCGTCCGAACGACGATAGGGGCCCGCCCACGGGAGTTAGGGGTTATCCCGTCCGGGGGCTCCACGTAAAGATTTCGTCGCCGGACCGCGGAATACCGAGGCGGCGACGCGACCCTCCCACGGGCTCGTCCCCGCCCCCTGCGGTGACTCTCCACCGGCTCGGACCTAGGGGGTTGGGTGAAAGCACTTGTTCTGTCCGGCGGATCCGGTACACGGCTCCGCCCGATCACGCACACGTCAGCAAAGCAGTTGGTACCCGTCGCCAACAAGCCCATCCTGTTCTACGTACTGGAGTCGATCGCCGCGACGGGCATCACCGACGTCGGCATCGTCGTCGGCCATACCGCCCAGGAGATCCAGGACGCCGTCGGGGACGGCTCGTCCTTCGGGCTCGACGTCACCTACATCAGCCAGGCCCAGCCGCTGGGCCTCGCCCACGCGGTACGCATCTCCCGGGACTACCTGGGCGACGACGACTTCGTCATGTACCTGGGCGACAACTTCATCATCGACGGCATCGAGGACCTCGTCGAACGGTTCCGCGACGAACGCCCCGACGCGCAGATCCTGCTGACCCGGGTCCCCGACCCGCGGGCGTTCGGCGTCGCGGTCCTCGACGAACAGGGGCGCGTCGTCGGTCTGGAGGAGAAGCCCGAACACCCGCGCAGCGACCTGGCGTTGGCCGGCGTCTACTTCTTCACCCCGCTCGTCCACGAAGCCGTACAGGCCGTCAAGCCCTCCTGGCGGGGCGAGTTGGAGATCACCGACTCCATCCAGTACCTCATCGACAGCGGAGCCGACGTCCGCTCGCAGATCATCAGCGGCTACTGGAAGGACACGGGGAACGTCACCGACATCCTGGAGGTGAACCGCATCATCCTGGAGGGCATCGAGACGTCCGTCGAGGGCGAGGTCGACGAGGCCTCGCAGATCATCGGACGCGTCGTGGTGGAGAGCGGGGCCCGGATCACGGGATCGCGCATCGTCGGCCCCGCACGCATCGGAGCCGGCACCGAGATCCACGACTCCTACATCGGCCCCTTCACCTCCGTGGCCGAAAACTGCCGCGTCTTCGACAGCGAACTGGAGTTCTCCATCATGATGCGGGAGTCGTCCGTCATCGGCATCCGCCGGATCGAGGCGTCCCTCATCGGCCGCCACGTGCACGGCACGTCCGTGCCCCGTGTCCCCAACGCCCACCGGCTGGTCCTCGGCGACCACAGCACCTTCCAGATCAGCTCATGACCACCCGGCTGCTCGTCACCGGCGCCGCGGGATTCATCGGCTCCACCTACGTCCGCCGGCTGCTCGACGACCGGTCCGACCTGCACATCACCGTCCTGGACCGGCTCACCTACGCGGGCAACCGCGCCAACCTCGACCTCACCCACCCCGCCCTCGACCTCGTCGAGGGAGACATCTGCGACACCGCCCTGGTGGACCGGCTCGTCGCGGACGCCGACCAGATCGTGCACTTCGCCGCCGAGAGCCATGTGGACCGGTCCATCGCCGGCTCCGCGGAGTTCGTCCGCACCAACGTGCTCGGCACACACACCCTGTTGGACGCCGCACTGCGCCACGACACCGACCGCTTCGTCCACGTATCGACGGACGAGGTCTACGGATCCATCGACGAAGGCTCCTGGCCGGAGACCGACCCCGTGCGCCCCAACTCCCCCTACTCGGCGTCCAAGGCCTCCAGCGACCTGCTCGCCCTGGCCTGCCACCGCACCCACGGCCTCGACGTGCGGATCACCCGGTGCTCCAACAACTATGGCCCCTACCAGCATCCCGAGAAGGTCATCCCCCTCTTCGTCACCAACCTCCTGGACGGCCGCCGCGTCCCCCTCTACGGAGACGGCCGCAACGTCCGCGACTGGCTGCACGTCGAGGACCACTGCGCCGCCATCGAATGCGTCCGCGAGCACGGCGGCGCCGGCGAGGTCTACAACGTCGGCGGCGGAACCGAGCTGAGCAACCGCGAGCTCACCGCACTACTCCTGGAGGCCTGCGGCACCGGCTGGGACAGCGTCGAGTACGTCACCGACCGCAAGGGCCACGACCTGCGCTACTCCGTCGACTGGTCCAAGATCGCCACCCTCGGGTACGCCCCCTCCCACGACTTCCGCAAGGGGCTCGCGGAGACCGTCGACTGGTACCGCGACAACCGCTCGTGGTGGGAGCCGACGAAGTACCGCACCCCTGCATGACCGCCCCTGCTCCGCCCTCCTGCGCCCCGCCCGGTCTCCGCTCCCCCCGCACCTCTCCTCTCTCCGGTGAAGGAACTCCATGCGCGTCCTCATGACGGTGTTCGCCAACAGCTCCCACCTCTTCAACCTCGTCCCTCTGGCCTGGGCGCTCACCACGGCCGGACACGAGGTCCGCATCGCCAGCCAGCCCGACAACGTCCAGGCCATCAGCGACTGCGGCCTCACCGCGGTGCCGGTCGGCAACGAGCTCAACATCATGGAACTGGCCCGCTCCACCCCCCGCGAGGAGATGGCCAACGGCGGCGTCCTCACCCTCAACGAGACCCGCCCCGAGAAGCTCACCTGGGACTACGTCCACGACAGTTTCGCCCAACACGCCCAGCTCTACGACTACATGGCCGACCGCGCCATGACCGACGAGCTCGTCGAGTACGCCCGCCACTGGCAGCCCGACCTCGTCGTCTGGGACGCCCTCACCTACGCCGGCCCGATCGTCGCCGAAGCCGTGGGCGTCCCGCACGTCCGCATGCTTTTCGGCCTCGACCACTGGGGGCGGATGCGCGACGCCTTCCACCGACTGGCAGCGGAACGCCCCTCGGAGCACCGGCACGACCCGGTCGCCGACTGGCTCGGCGCCAAGGGGTCCCCCTACGGCGTCCCCTTCGACGAGACGCTCGCCACGGGACGGGCGACCCTGGCCGTGGCACCCCCCTGGATGGGGTTCCCCACCGAGCTGCCCACGATCACCATGCGGCACATCCCCTTCAACGGGCCCGCCGTCGTCCCCGACTGGCTGCGCAAGCCCGCCGACCGGCCGCGGATCTGCCTCACCCTGGGGCTGACGCTCCGTGACATAGCCGACAAGAGGGCCCCTCTCGCCGACTTCGTCCGCGCCGTCGCCGACATCGACGCGGAGGTCGTGGCCACCTTCGGCGAGGAGCAGCTCGCCGAGATGGGCGAACTCCCCGACAACGTCCGGGCCGTGGACTTCGTCCCGCTGCACGCCCTCCTGCCGACCTGCTCCGCCCTCGTCCACCACGGCGGCGGTGGCACCCGCACCAACGCGATCATGCACGGCGTTCCCCAACTGATCGTCCCCAACTGGCTCTGGGACGAGCGCGACATCGCGCACCGGTTCGCCGAACGCGGGGCGGCGCTCGTCACCGAGGCCTCCGACCTGACCCCGGAGCGGCTCCGTGAGCAACTGCGCCGCCTCCTCTCGGACCCGTCGTTCCAGGCCGCCGCCGACGAGATCCAGAAGGAGTACGCCGCCCTGCCCAGCCCCAACGCGACGGTCGCCGAGCTGGAACGGCTCGCCGAGCACGGCCGCGGCCTCTAAGGGGGGTTAGGGGTAGGCGGCCCCTACCCCTGCCCCCGTAGCGTGTGGAGCGTTCGGACTGCCCCTCGATATGCAATGACATATTTGCGATCCGAAAACGAAGCCGCAGATTCCGCAGGGTTCCTCCGCCGATATCTGCGGATCCACTCTGTCGCGCCCCCTCGGCTTATTCAGGCCGGGTTCAGGAAGTGCCCGACAGGTGTTTATCAACCGACCCCTGACCGACCCCGCTTTACGAGGTGATGGTGTGGAGAACGAAAAGAAGCTTCTCGATTACCTCAAGCGGGCCACCACGGACCTACGGGAAGTGCGGCGCCGTCTGCGTGAATTGGAGGAGCGGGACCAGGAGCCCATTGCGATCGTCGGCATCGGCTGCCGCTTCCCCCGGGGGATCCGGACGCCGGAGCAGCTGTGGACCCTCGTGGTGGGCGGCGAGGAGGCCCTCACCCCCTTCCCCGAGGACCGCGGCTGGGACATCGACAGTCTCTACCACCCCGACCCCGAGCACCTCGGCACCAGCTACACCAAGGTCGGCGCGTTCCTGCATGACGCGGCGGAGTTCGACCCTGGGTTCTTCGGGATCTCGCCGCGTGAGGCGTTGGCGATGGATCCGCAGCAGCGGTTGCTGCTGGAGACGTCGTGGGAGGCGATCGAGCGGGCGGGTATCGATCCCACCACCCTGCGCGGCAGCCGGACCGGCGTCTTCACCGGTCTCATGTACTTCGACTACGGCTCCCGGGTGCGGTCCGCACCCGACGACATCGAGGGCTATCTCGGTAACGGCAGCGCGGGCAGCATCGCCTCGGGCCGGGTCTCCTACACGTTCGGTTTCGAGGGCCCGGCCGTCACGGTCGACACGGCCTGCTCCTCGTCCCTCGTGGCCATCCACCTCGCCGCACAGTCCCTGCGCAAGGGCGAGTCCGCACTCGCGCTGGCCGGCGGGGCGTCGATCATGTCGACCCCGGACGTCTTCGTCGACTTCAGCCGCCAACGGGGTCTCGCCGCCGACGGCCGCTGCAAGGCGTACGCGGCGGGCGCGGACGGGACGGGCTGGGGTGAGGGCGTGGGTGTCCTCGTCCTGGAGCGGTTGTCCGACGCCCGGCGCAACGGCCGTCGGGTGCTGGGGCTGGTGCGGGGTTCCGCCGTCAACCAGGACGGTGCGAGCAGCGGTCTGACGGCGCCGAACGGTCCGTCGCAGCAGCGGGTGATTCGTCAGGCGTTGGCGAACGCGGGTCTGACGCCGGCCGAGGTGGACGCGGTCGAGGGGCATGGCACCGGGACGAAGTTGGGCGACCCGATCGAGGCGCAGGCGTTGCTGTCGACGTATGGGCAGGAGCGGGAGGGTGGCCGGCCGTTGTGGCTGGGGTCGGTCAAGTCGAATGTGGGTCATACGCAGGCTGCTGCGGGTGTGGCGGGTGTGATCAAGATGGTGATGGCGATGCGGGCGGGGGTGTTGCCGAGGACGTTGCATGTGGGTGAGCCGTCGCCGCATGTGGATTGGTCTGCGGGTGCGGTCGAGCTGCTGACCGAGGCGCGGGAGTGGCCTGAGATGGGTCGTCCGCGTCGGGCGGGTGTGTCGTCGTTCGGGATCAGTGGGACGAACGCGCATGTGATCGTGGAGCAGGCGCCGGTGGGGGAGTCTGTCGTCGAGCCTGGTGTGGTGCCGGAGGTTGCGGTGCCGTGGGTGGTGTCGGGTAAGTCGGCGGAGGCTCTGGCGGGCCAGGCGGAGCGACTCGCGGAGACGGTCTCCGGTGCGGACGTGTCGGCTGCTGGTGTGGGTTGGTCGTTGGTGAGTGGCCGTTCGGTGTTCCGGCATCGGGCGGTGGCCGTTGGCCAGGACGTGGATGGGTTGCTGGCGGGGGTGCGTGCGCTGGCGGCCGGGTCCTCGGATGTGGCTGATGTGGTGTCCGGGGTGGCGGATGTGGCGGGTCGTCGGGTGTTCGTGTTTCCCGGTCAGGGTTCGCAGTGGGTGGGGATGGCGGAGGGGTTGTTGGAGTCCTCGCCGGTGTTCGGCGCGCGGATGGCGGAGTGTGGGGCGGCGTTGGAGCCGTTCGTGGAGTGGTCGTTGCTGGATGTGGTGCGGGGGGTGGAGGGTGCGGCGTCGTTGGAGCGGGTGGATGTGGTCCAGCCCGTGTTGTGGGCGGTGATGGTCTCGCTGGCGGCGGTGTGGCGTTCGGTGGGTGTCGAGCCGGATGCGGTGGTGGGGCATTCGCAGGGGGAGATCGCGGCGGCGGTGGTGGGTGGCTGGTTGTCCCTGTCGGACGGTGCGCGGGTGGTGGCGTTGCGGTCGCGTGCGATCGGTGAGGTGCTGGCCGGTGGTGGGGGGATGCTCGCGGTCCAGGCGTCGGCCGAGGAGGTGGAGGTCTGGCTTGAGGGTGTGGCGGGTGTGAATGTGGCGGCGGTGAACGGCCCCCGCTCGGTGGTCCTCTCCGGCACGCGCGAAGGCCTGGAGGCTTGCGTGGAGGCCTGGTCGGCGCGGGGGGTGTGGGTGAAGTGGGTGCCGGTGGACTACGCCTCGCACTCCGAGCAGGTGGAGCGGGTTCGTGACCGGATCCTGGCCGACCTCGCGCCGGTTGTGCCGCTGGCGGGTGGGGTGCCGATGTTGTCGACGATGACGGGTGAGTGGGTCGGTGTCGGGGGCGAGGACGGTGGTCTGGGTGCTGGCTATTGGGTGGAGAATCTGCGGCGTCCGGTGCGGTTCGCGGATGCCACCCGCCGGCTGGCGGAGGAAGGCTTCGGCGCGTTCGTCGAGTTGAGCGCGCATCCGGTCCTGGTGATGGGGATCGAGGAGACGATCGACGCGGCCCGTGGCGAGAGTGCGGAGGATGCCGCTTCTGTTGTGGCGGTGGGGACGTTGCGTCGAGGTGAGGGTGGTTGGGATCAGTTCCTGCGCTCTCTCGCGGGTCTGTTCGTGCGTGGTGCGGCGGAGCCGGACTGGAAGCTGCTGCTGGGTGGTCCTCACCCGAGGGTGGAGTTGCCGACGTATGCCTTCCAGCGGGAGCGGTTGTGGCTGGATGCGGGTGTGGTGTCGGGTGATGTGGCGGGGCTGGGGCAGGTCGCCGTCGAGCACGAACTGCTGGGTGCGGGTGTGGGCGTTGCGGGGGCTGGTGGGGTGTTGTTCACCGGCCGGATCGCGCGGTCGTCGCATCCGTGGCTGGCTGATCATGCGGTGTCGGGTGTGGTGTTGTTGCCGGGGGCTGCGTTCGTGGAGTTGGTGGTGCGGGCCGGTGACGAGGTGGGGTGCGGGCGTGTCGAGGAGTTGATGCTGGCGGCGCCGTTGGTGGTGCCGGCTTCGGGTTCGGTGCAGGTGCAGGTCGTGGTGGGCGCGGAGGAGGACGGCGGTCGCCGCTCGGTGGGCGTCTACTCCGGCTCGGATGAGGGGGTGGAGGGGCAGTGGACGTGTCATGCCACCGGTTTCCTCACCGTGGACTCCGAACTCCAGTCGCAGACACAGCCGTTGGCGGGAGTGTGGCCCCCGCCGGGCGCCGACCGCGTCGATCTCGTCGGTGTGTATGAGGACTTGGCGGCGGAGGGTTACGAGTACGGCCCGCTCTTCCAGGGCCTGAGCAGCGTATGGCGCCGGGGTGAGGAGGTGTTCGCCGAGGTCGCTCTCCCGGACGGTACCGCGGTGGACGGCTTCGGTCTGCACCCGGCGCTGCTCGATGCCGCCCTTCAGGCAGCGGGCTTCGGTTCGTTCGTCCCTGAGCAGGGAGAGGGGATGCGGCTGCCGTTCGCCTGGTCGGGTGTGTCGCTCTACGCCTCGGGCGCGTCGTCGTTGCGGGTCCGTCTGTGGCCGGTGGGCGACGATGGCTTCGGCGTGGAGTTGGCTGACGCGGCTGGGTTGCCCGTCGCCCGTGTCGACTCCCTCGTCACCCGCGAGATAAGCGCCGAACAGCTCAACGCCGCCGCGAGCGGACGTGACGTGACCGACGACGCTCTGTGGCGGTTGTCCTGGACCCCCGTCAGCGCGACGTCGGGCGAAGGCCGGCGGGCGGAGTGGGTGGTCCTGGGTGAAGGCAGCACCCTGGTCGGAGGCGTCGGCACCATGGCGGACCCGGCGGAGCTCAAGGTGCTCGCGGACGCGGGTGGCGACCTCCCCGAGTGGGTGCTGGTGGATGTGGAGGCTTGGGCGGCCGCTTCAGCGCCGGACTTCGGTGCCGGTGCCGGTCTCGGCGCCGGCCTCCCGGGCGAGGTGCGAAGTGTCACCAAGCGGGCGCTGACGCTGATACAGCAGTGGCTGTCCGACGACCGGTGGGCCTCGTCCCGGCTGGTATGGGTGACGCGTGGCGCTGTCGGCGTCCATGCCGACGAGCCGGTACCGGGGCTGGCCCTCTCGGGCGTGTGGGGTCTGGTGCGTGCCGCGCAGTCGGAGCACCCCGACCGGTTCGCACTCCTCGACCTCCCCCCGGCCGAAGATTCGGCGGGCTCCAGCGGGCCTTCTGCGGACGTCCCGCAGGCGCCGGTGGACGAGATCCTCGCGGTACTGGCTGCCGGCGAACCCCAACTTGCCCTGCGTGAGGGCGCGTTGCTGGCCGCCCGCCTTGCGCCCGCCCGGAGCGGCGAGGCGCTGATCGCGCCCGTGGGCGACACTCCCTGGCGCCTCGCCAAGGACCCCGGCGGCAACCTCGACGCGCTCACCGTCGTGCCGGCACCCGACCTGGTGGAGCCGCTCGGTGAAGGGCAGGTGCGGATAGCGGTTCGCGCGGCCGGAGTGAACTTCCGCGACGTCCTGATGGCACTCGGCATGGTCCCGGCCCGCGGCACCCAACTCGGCGGGGAGGCAGCGGGAGTGGTGACGCACCTCGGCCCCGGAGTGACCGGCGTGGCGGTGGGCGACCGCGTCATGGGTGTCTTCGACGGTCCCTTCGGCCCGGTCGCCGTCGCGGACCGGCGCATGGTGGCACGTATCCCCGACACGTGGACGTACGCCGAGGCCGCGACCGTCCCGCTGGTGTACCTCACCGCGTACTACGGCCTGGTCGACCTGGCCTCGGTCAAGCCGGGTGACCGTGTCCTGGTGCATGCCGCGACCGGCGGTGTCGGCATGGCCGCCGTCCAGCTCGCCCGGCATCTCGGCGCCGAGGTGTACGGCACGGCCGGTCCCGGCAAGCGGGCCACGCTCCGCGCGATGGGATTCGACGAGCGGCACATGGCCTCCAGCAGATCGCTGGACTTCGCGGACCACTTCCTCAGCGGCACGGGCGGCGAGGGCGTCGATGTCGTCCTCAACTCCCTCGCCCACGAGTACGTCGACGCCTCTCTGCGGCTGCTGCCTCGCGGCGGCCACTTCCTGGAGATGGGCAAGACGGACATCCGGGAGGCCGACGAGGTCGCGGCCGCCCACCCAGGCGTCGCGTACCAGGCGTACGACCTGACCGTCCTCACCGGCGTCGGCAGCCCGGGGGCCGTCCCCGAGCGCATTCAGGAGATCCTCGCCGAACTGCTCGCCCTCTTCGACAAGGGTGCGCTCCGGCCGCTTCCGGTCACCACCTGGGACGTTCGGCGGGCGTCCGCCGCGCTGCGCCACATGTCGCAGGCCCGGCACACCGGCAAGATCGCCCTGACCGTCCCACAGCGGCTGAACCCGGACGGCACCGTCCTCGTCACCGGCGGCACGGGAGTCCTGGGCCGCCTCCTGGCCCGCCACCTGATCGCCGAACACGGCGTCCGCAATCTGCTGCTGGTCAGCCGACGGGGCGAGGACGCGCCGGGTGCCGAGTCCCTGCGGGACGAACTCACCGCGCTGGGCGCCGACGTACGCATCGTGGCCTGCGACACCTCCGACCGGGCCGCGCTGGCGTCACTGCTCGCGACCGTGCCTGCGGGAGCACCTCTGACCGGTGTCTTCCACACGGCGGGTGTGCTGGACGACGGTGTGGTCGAGGCCATGACGCCCGACCGTATCGACGCTGTCATGCGGCCCAAGGTGGATGCCGCGTGGAATCTGCACGAGCTGACCCGGGATCTCGATCTGGCGGCCTTCGTGCTGTACTCCTCGGCCGCCGGTGTGTCCGGTGACGCGGGCCAGGCCAACTACGCTGCCGCGAACGTCTTCCTCGACGCCCTCGCCCAGCGGCGAAGGGCGGGGGGCCTGCCCGGGCAGTCGCTCGCCTGGGGGCTGTGGGACGACCGGAGCGAGATGACCGGCCACCTCGGTGAGGCCGATCTCGTACGGCTGGCCGAGGCCGGTGTCCGGGGACTCGCCGCCGGGGAGGGCCTGGCCCTTCTCGACCACGCCCACGGTTTCGACGATGCCCTGCTGGTCCCGATGCGTCTGGACACCGCAGCGCTCGCCGCGGACGCCGCACCCGTACCGCACCTGTTCCGCGGGATCGTGCGGACGCCCGTCGCCCGCCGGGTCGCCGCCGACGACACGGGAAGCCAGGGCACGGACCTGGAGACCCGGCTCGCGGGCCTCTCGCCGGCCGAGCGCGACGAGACCGTCCTGGAACTCGTACGCGAACGGGTCGCCGCCGTCCTCGGGCACACCGGCCCCGACGCCGTCGAACCGGCCAGGGCCTTCAAGGAGCTCGGCTTCGACTCGCTCACCGCCGTCGAACTGCGCAATCGGCTCAACACCGCCACCGGGTTGCGGCTGCCCGCCACCCTGGTCTTCGACTACCCGACGCCCACGGCGCTCGCCCAGTACCTGCTGACGGAACTCGCGCCGGGCCTGCCCACCGAGGAACCGCTCGGCGTCCGGCTGCTGGAACAACTCGCCCACATCGAAGCGGTGATGGGGGAGTCCGCCGCGACAGCCGACTTCGACGCCGACCTTCACTCGGCCGTCACCGCACGCCTCAACAGCATGATGACCGCGTGGAACAGCGCCCAGCGCGCACCGGATCACGGCGCGGCAGCGGTGGAACTGGACGCCGCCAGCGACGACGAGATCTTCGACTTCATCGACAGCACCTTCGGGAAGTCCTGACCCCTCCCGCCCCCTCGGGCCCCGCGCTGACCCACCGACGCTCCCGCGTTCTCGCATCCCTGGACGCTCGCATACCTGGACGGGTGAACTACTCATGGCCAACGAAGCCAAGCTCCGCGAATACCTGAAGCGCGTCACCACCGATCTGCACGAGACCACCGAGCGCCTGCGCGAGGTCGAGGGCAGGGCGAACGAACCGATCGCGATCGTGGGTATGAGCTGCCGCTTCCCTGGCGGTGTCGAGACCCCCGACCAGCTGTGGGAGTTGTTCCGCTCGGGCCGTGACGCGATCAGCGGCTTCCCCGAAGGGCGCGGCTGGGACATCGAGGGCCTCTACCACCCGGACCCCGATCACGCGGGTACGAGCTACACCCGTGAGGGCGGTTTCGTCGACGGCGCCGAAAGGTTCGACGCCGGACTGTTCGGCATCTCGCCGCGCGAGGCGGTCGCCATGGATCCGCAGCAGCGGCTCCTGCTGGAGGCCTCCTGGGAGGCCCTGGAAGGGAGCGGACTCGACCCGCTCCGGCTCAAGGGCAGCAGGACAGGTGTGTTCGTCGGCGTGATGTCCTCCGACTACGGCCTCCACAAGGGCGCCGCCGTCGACGGGGCCGAGGGCCACCTCAGCACCGGCACGCACTCCAGCATCGTGTCCGGGCGCATCTCGTACGTACTCGGCCTGGAGGGTCCCGCGGTCTCGATCGACACCGCCTGCTCCTCCTCCCTGGTCGCCCTCCACTCCGCCGCCCACGCCCTCCGCCAGCAGGAATGCACCCTGGCGCTGGCCGGCGGTGTCACGGTCATGGCGACGCCCGAACGTTTCGTCGAGTTCAGCCGCCAGCGGGCCCTCTCCCCGGACGGGCGTTGCAAGGCCTTCTCTGCGGACGCGGACGGGACGGGTTGGTCCGAGGGTGTGGGTGTCCTCGTTCTGGAGCGGTTGTCGGATGCGCGGCGCAATGGTCATCAGGTGCTGGCGGTCATCAAGGGTTCGGCGCTCAATCAGGACGGTGCGAGCAATGGTCTGACGGCGCCGAATGGTCCGTCGCAGCAGCGGGTGATCCGTCAGGCGCTGGCGAACGCGGGTCTGACGGCGGCCGAGGTGGATGCGGTGGAGGCCCACGGTACGGGCACGACGCTCGGCGACCCGATCGAGGCGCAGGCGCTCCTCGCCACCTACGGCCAAGGGCGTGACGAGGATCGGCCTCTGTGGCTCGGATCCTCGAAGTCGAACTTCGGTCATACGCAGGCTGCTGCGGGTGTGGCGGGTGTGATCAAGATGGTGCTGGCGTTGCGGGCGGGGGTGCTGCCCAAGACGCTGCACATCGAAGAGCCTTCGCCGCACGTGGACTGGTCCGCCGGGTCGATCGAGCTGCTGACCGAGGCGCGTGAGTGGCCGCGGAACGCAGGTCGTCCACGTCGGGCCGGTGTCTCCTCCTTCGGATTCAGTGGAACCAACGCGCACGTGATCCTTGAGGAGGCTCCCGCTACGGATCCCGAAGCGTCCGAGTCGGAGACGGCGGATGCACCGGTGGGTGTGCTGGTGCCGTGGGTGGTGTCGGGTAGGTCGGTGGGGGCGTTGCGGGCGCAGGCGGGGCGGTTGCTTGATCAGCAGGGGTCGGCTGCCTCGGCTGGCTCGGCTGCGTCGGTTGTGGATGTGGCGTTTTCTTTGGGTGTGTCGCGGGCGGGGTTGGAGCATCGGGGTGTGGTGCTGGGGGCTTCGCGTGAGGAGTTGTTGGGGTCGTTGGGGGTGTTGGCGTCTGGTGGTGAGGCGCCTGGTGTGGTGTCGGGTCGGGTGGTGGATGGCCGGCTGGCGTTGTTGTTCACGGGTCAGGGTGCTCAGCGGGTGGGCATGGGCCGGGAGTTGGCGTCTGCTTTTCCGGTGTTCGCGGAGTCGTTGGAGCGGACGTGTGACCTGCTGGACGTGGGCTTGGCGGATCTTGGGCTGCCGTTGCGGGAGGTGTTGTTCGCTCGGGCGGGGGGTGCTGCTGATGGTCTGTTGAGGCGGACGGTGTATGCGCAGGCGGCGTTGTTCGCGGTCGAGGTGGCGTTGTTCCGGTTGGTGGAGTCCTTCGGGGTGCGTCCGGATTTCGTGGCGGGGCATTCGGTGGGGGAGATCGCTGCCGCGCATGTGGCTGGGGTGTTGTCGCTGGAGGATGCGGCGGTGCTGGTGGCTGCGCGGGGCCGGTTGATGGATGCGTTGCCGGAGGGTGGCGTGATGGTGGCGGTGCAGGCCGCCGAGGTGGAGGTCCGAGAGCTGCTGGAAGGTGTCAGCGGGGCGGGTATTGCTGCGGTGAACGGGCCGCGTGCGGTGGTCGTGTCCGGTGACGAGGCCGCTGTCGCCCCGGTGGTGGAGGTGTTGCGTGGGCGTGGGGTGAAGACCAAGCGGCTCGACGTCAGTCATGCTTTCCACTCTCCGTTGATGGAGCCGATGCTTGCTGAGTTCGGTGCGGTGGTGGAGGGGTTGTCGTTCCACGCGCCGTCGCTGGGTGTGGTGTCGAACGTGACGGGTGCCGTGGCTTCGGCCGAAGAGCTGTGTGTGCCGGAGTACTGGGTGCGGCATGTCCGTGAGGCGGTTCGTTTCGGTGATGGTGTGGAGGCGTTGGTCGCTGCTGGTGTGTCGTCGTTCGTGGAGTTGGGTCCCGATGGTGTGCTGAGTGCGATGGCACGCGAGTCGCTGGCTGAGGGCTCGGATGTGGCGTGTGTGCCGGTGATGCGGCGCGACCGTGACGAGGTGCGGGAGTTTTTGACCGGCCTGGCGCGGCTCTCTGTCCGTGGCGTGCCGGTGAGTTGGGAGCCGTTGACGGCGGGTGGGCGTCGTGTCGAGCTGCCCACGTACGCCTTCCAGCGGGAGCGGTACTGGCTGGATGTTCCCTCGGCTGTCGGCGATGTGACCACCGCTGGGTTGTCGCCTTCGGAACACCCGCTTCTCGGTGCGATCATGCGGCGGGCGGATGCCGACGGCGTGGTCTTCACGGGCCGTTGGTCATTGCGGTCGCATCCGTGGCTGGGTGAGCACCGGGTGGGATCGTCGGTGGTGTTCCCGGGGACCGGCTTCGTCGAGTTGCTCGTGCGGGCGGGGGACGAGGTCGGCTGCGGGCGAATCGAAGAGCTGACCCAGGAGACGCCTCTCGTCGTGCCCGAAGACGGTGCCCTCCGGCTTCAGGTCGTGGTGGGAGCTCCGGAGAAGTCCGGGCTGCGAGGCGTTGCCGTGTACTCGCGGATGGAGGACGCGGACGAGGACATGCCGTGGACGCGGCATGCCAGTGGTCTGCTGAGTCCTTCGCAGACGTCGGCCGGGTTCGAGCTGGCACAGTGGCCGCCCGCCGGAGCGGAGGCACTCGACGTCGACAACCTCTACCAGCGCCTGGCGGAGGCCGGCCTCGTCTACGGCGAGCGGTTCCAGGGCCTCAAGGCCGGGTGGATCAAGGGCGAGGACATCTACGCCGAGATACGGCTGCCCGAGCACGCCGTCGCTGAGGCGGAGCGGTACGCCCTGCACCCGGCTGCCCTGGATGCCGCCCTTCAGGCGAGCGGCCTCAATGACACTCCCGAGATGCAGGCGACGGCATACGTCCCGTTCTCGTGGTCGGGGGTGTCGTTGTTCGCGGTGGGTGCGTCGGTGTTGCGGGTGTGTGTGCGGCATGTGGCGCGGGATCGGGTGTCGTTGTGGGTGGCTGATGGTGTGGGTGTGCCGGTGGCGGTGGTGGAGTCGTTGGTGTTGCGGGCGATTTCGTCGGGTCGGGTGGCTGCTGCTGGTGGTGGGGTGCCGGTGGTGGCGGGTGGTGGGTTGTATGAGGTGGTGTGGTCGTCGTGGGCTGGTTCTGTGTCTGGTGGGGCTGGTGCTGTGACGGGTGGTGGGGAGGCCGCGGCGGGTGTGGTCGTGGTGGACCGTGCGGAGGTGGGTTCTTCGCGTGTGGTGCTGGAGCGGGTGTTGGAGGAGCTTCAGGGGTGTGTGTCGGGGGTGGGTGCTGGGTCTCGTGTGGTGGTGACGCGGGGTGCGGTGCCGGTGGGTGTGGGTGGTGTGGTG